>NZ_JAIHAU010000027.1 GCF_020054945.1 Mahella sp. | reverse complement strand
TTCGAGAGATCTGATTGAGGATCTACATATGGAAAAAATAATATGTCCTGTGAATAAACATACCATAGAAATAGTTTTAAAAAGGCGCGAAAATATACCAACGTCAGTACACATATGCCATTGGTTTGATATAAGTTTATTAAATGAAAAAAAAGAGGTAATTTTTTATTCACATGATTTCGGCGCTATCGTACAGGTTTATTTAACATTAACCGATGAGATGGCTCTGGCTAAAGAAAATCTAAATATGAATTGTTTTATTCGGCTGCCTGAGGACGTTTAACGGTCCTTGGTGCAATAGTGCAATCATAAGCTATGCCTTTATATTTGCGTCTATAATGTCGGTAATCATGACATCGGAATAGAACATAACAAAGGGTTAAAGCATAGCATAATATGACATAAATCAGAGTTATTGCACATTGAAAACCGCATAATTGTGTAACTGGCTCAAAAAATAGGATTACCTATCAAGATACAAACAGTCGGGTTTTTAAGATGGATTTTAAGCGCTTTCGGAGGTTTCGAAAGTACTCTAAATTGTATTTGGAGGTGATTCCATTGGGTGATTATTAAAGGAATAACAAACAAATAACGTCGGTAATTATGATTCTGTCGGTATAACATATTACAATACCTCTGGAACTTATAATTGTACTGTGTTAAGCTCTTATGGTTACTGGACGGATCATAACGGATGGACGAGAGAATCGTACAATCCAAGCCACGGGGATGGTAGGCTAGGCGTTGCTTTCGATTATCAAGATGTGATAAAGCTGAAAAGATGGGATGGATGGGCAGATCCTGCAGATACAACTTATCTGGGCGATGGATTTGCTGCATCAATTACCTACGATTACAACTTTGTGAATTATAACGGTCGTGCTCGAACTTTTTATGTGCACACTTGGCAAACGGCACAAATTAGCAGTATCACTTTTGGAGGGTCTGCAACAACTTTTGGCGTCAATATATCAATAACTAATAGCCAATATAGCTTTAAAGCATTCAATGGTTCTGATGCGCCTTTTTAATTATTTGGGAGGTGAGTTTGTTGTATTTAATATTTTTTATTCTATTTTTGTTGGTTATATTTATAGTTTCCATTTATTATTTGGTAAAAAACTTTAAGTCCATAAATTCCGTTAAGCTTAGCCTTTTTGGTATTCAATGGATAATTATAAGTATTCCTCTAACTCTGGTTTATATCTATATGACAGAAGAACTTCAAGGATCTGAGCTACTTTTATTTATACTTTTATTTATAGCATTTATTTTCTTGATTTTCGGTTCGTTGCTATCGTTGCTGGGTTTCTTAAAAGGAAACTAATCTTGAGGTCAATGATTAACTACTAATGCAATCGAGTAGGAGGAGGCGACTAGTCGCCTCCCTCTCATACCACCGTACGTACCATTTGGTATACGGCAGTTCGTTAGATAAATAAGTGAAGTTATCCTCTTATTGTGGATTATATGTGCTTATGTTATTGTCAAGCGAAAAATGGTCCACTAATTTACTGGCCATAAAATATAATATAAAGTCAGTCGGCAGACTTACCACCGTTTTGCTTTTCCATCCAGCACTTCGTTTCCCGAATACGGTAGCTTTCATTGCTCATGTCGAGGAGATATGCCTTGTGAGCTAGCCTATGCCTATCATCAAGGCATAAAACGCCTGGGGGCAGCTCGCCTAAATATTTAGCCTTAGCATTAGAATCGAGCGGTATAATCGGAGTAATGCCAAAGCGATGGAGCAATTCATAAAAGGAAATGCTAAATTTTGCGAAGTCTAACTAATTCTACAAAAATACATTGGCAGACAGGTGGCGAAATGTCGGATTATAAGGAATAAAAGTGGCAGGTATGCTGCTTATAATAAAATTCGTTGTTGAACCTTAAAATTTTATAAGAATTCCACATAAAATTAGTTATATTTTCCTATTGAAATTACAAAATATGATGAATATAATTCGAATTAGAAAGAAGAAATAACGGGAAGGGATAAAAAAAGAATACGATAAACAATCGCAAAAGGAGGTGTATGTTATGTATTGGGTTTGGTTAATTATAGTCGGTGTCGTAATATCGCTTTTATCTAACTTTGTAGTACTTAAATCCAGAAGACCATGGGGTGGATATCTGGCATTATTGATAGTGGATTTGGTAGGTGCATGGCTGGGCGACGTAGTCCTCGGCGATTGGGCACTTATAAATGAGTATAACATAGTCGGAGGCATTATAGGTGCTATAGTATTGGATTTAGTATGGAAGTATGTAGTAACCCCTGTGGCAACACAATCGTCCAGCACTAATGCAGGCACCAAGGCATAGCAAATATCACATAATCCCTTCCCTGAAATTATAAAGCCGATGTGCAAAGCAGCGCATCGGCTTTTGTCATTTAAATATCGTATATGGTATAATATCGATATAAGCTGACCAAATAGTAACGAAATTAGATTAGGAGGAATTAATCCACATGTATAGCATAGAACGCTACATAGACGTATTTGAAACCTATAAACTGGGCGATGATGATACTTTCATAAAAGTAGTACCCGACCGTGGGGGTATAATAACCAGCTTCTTTTATAAAGGAAAGATGATACTTTATCTTGAACCGGAAACATTATACGATGTTTCTAAAAATATAAGGGGCGGCATACCGGTATTATTCCCAATATGCGGCTGGTTGCAGGATGAATGTTACAAAATAGACGGTATATCGTATAATATGCCGCAGCACGGCCTTGCCAGAAGGGCTAAATGGACGGTTATAGATAGTTTCGTCGGGGAGCATGGGGTCGATATGACGCTATGCTTTAAATCCAACGAACAGACTAAAAAGTCTTACCCGTTCGACTTCCGCCTGATATACAGGTATGAGTTAACCGACAACGGCCTTGCTATACATCAAAGCTACATAAATGACAGCGACAAGGACATGCCATTTTATGCCGGGTTTCATCCGTACTTCTATACAAGCGATAAAACCGCGCTCGCATTCGATACCGGAGCCTTGCATTTTTGGGATTCGGTAGATGGACGCCTTAAAGATATAAAAGATCCGAATAATATAGACTTTTCCGCTCCCGAGGTGAATATGATATTATTGGATGCCCATGCCAGAGGCGTATCTATGACCAATAAGGCCGACGGCTGGGTTGTATCATTAAACTACGATGATATCTTCAAATATGTGGTAATATGGTCTTTGGAAGGGAAGAATTTCGTATGCATAGAGCCTTGGATGGCCAGACCCGATTCTATGAACACAAGGAGGGATGTGCATACCCTATGCTCACATGGCATATTAAATACTACATTTAATATAAATTGTGAATTAATATAATCGCCTTGCACTGCTGTTTACCGTATGATATAATAGCGTTGAATTGAATATGGAAAACAGGATAGAGGCGCACCTTTTAATAGTAATACCGTTGAGGTTTTCAGGGCCATTGATACGATATGAAAGGAAAAGGTGCCGAAGGCATGGGAACCCTGAATAGCCCAGAGCCTGGATCGCCGGTTAATAATCGTCGGTCTGTCGTCAACTTTAGGTTGATGGAGAGCTATCTGTTGCATTGAATAGCGATAAAAGCTATTTAAGCAGCCGGTAGCAAACCCCCGGCTGCTTTTTATTAATAGAAAGGAGGCAGTAGAGCCCTTTATGCTCTGCTACGCATCAGAATGAAAAAATATAATTTGGCAATAGTAGGCGTAACCGGCATGGTAGGCCGCAAGTTTCTTCAAGTATTGGAGGAACGACAATTACCTGTAGAAAATTATTATATGTTTGCATCAGCACGCTCAGCCGGTAAACAATTAGAATTCATGGGCAATACGTACATTGTCGAAGAACTCACTGACGCCAATATAATGAATAAGAAAATCGATATAGCGCTATTCTCTGCCGGCAGCAGTACCAGCTTGGAATTCGCGCCTAAATTTGCTTCCCTTGGAGCAGTGGTTATAGATAACAGTGCCGCATGGCGCATGGATGATTCCGTACCATTGGTGGTGCCGGAAGTAAACGCGCATGATATATCATGGCATCATGGCATAATAGCCAATCCCAATTGTTCCACCATACAGGCGGTTGTAGCCCTAAAACCATTGCACGACCGCTATAAAATAAAACGCATAGTGTATTCCACTTATCAGGCGGTGTCAGGTGCCGGTATGGGAGGTTACAATGACCTCAAAAATGGAATTAACGGCGAACCTCCAAAAAAATTTCCATATCCTATAGCCGGCAATTGTATACCACATATAGATGTATTTTTGCCTAACGGATATACTAAAGAAGAAATGAAAATGGTAAATGAAACGCGCAAGATTCTGGGCGATAACAGCTTAAAGATAACAGCCACCACTGTACGCGTACCGGTATATTACGGGCACAGCGAATCGATAAATGTAGAATTTTACAATGAATTCGACCTTGACGAGCTGCGCGATGCATTATCGCATGCCCCCGGCATTGTGGTAATGGATGACCCCGCAAATAACATATACCCTATGCCCATACTGGCTGAGGATAAAGACGAGGTATTTGTAGGGCGCATACGCCGCGACGAAAGCGTGGAGAGCGGTGTTAATCTTTGGGTAGTGGCCGATAATATAAGGAAAGGTGCTGCGACCAACGCTGTGCAAATTGCCCAAGAGCTTATAAAGATGTGGGAAAAATAAAGAAGGAGGCCAATCATATGAGCGTTTTTACAGGATCAGGTGTAGCCTTAGTTACGCCATTCACAAAAGATGGCGTAAACTTTGATACATTGGAACAAATGATAGAGTTTCAGATAGCCGGCACCACCGATGCCCTTATAGTATGCGGCACTACGGGCGAACCGTCTACTATGACTGCTAAAGAAAAACATGATACCATAAAGTTTGCTATAGAAAGAATAAATCATCGTATACCCGTCATAGCCGGCACCGGCGGCAATAACACAGCCGAGGTGATAGAAGCCTCGGTTGATGCCCAGCAGCTCGGCGCCGACGCGCTGCTCATAGTAACGCCTTATTATAATAAGACTACGCAAAAAGGATTGGTAGAACATTATACCGCAATAGCCAATGCAGTGGACATACCGATTATAATATACAATGTTCCCAGCCGCACCGGCCTTAATATGACACCGGCCACGCTAGAACGACTATCCCATATAAAAAACATAGCAGGTATGAAAGAGGCCAGCGGCAACATCGTCCAGGTAGCCGAGATGGCGCGGTTATGCGGCGACAGAATCGATATTTATTCCGGCAACGACGACCAGGTGGTACCCATATTATCGTTGGGCGGCAAAGGCGTCATATCGGTCGTAGCTAATATAGCGCCAAAGGATACGCACGACATGGTTGTGAAATTCTTAAACGGCGATATAGAGGGTAGCCGCCAACTCCAGTTTAAGCTAAATCCATTGGTAGAAGCATTGTTTATAGAAGTAAACCCGATACCGGTAAAGACAGCATTAAACCTTATGGGCTTTGACGTCGGTAATCTAAGGCTCCCGCTAACCGAGATGTCTGAAAGCAATCTGGCATTTCTGAGGCAGCGCATGATAGAATACGGATTTGAATTGAAATGAGGTGCAACATCGTTATATGATAAATATTATATTAAACGGATGCAATGGACGCATGGGACAGGTCGTGGCCAAAACGGCCGCATCTGATCCCGATGTGGCTATTGTTGCCGGCGTGGATAAATTCCCCGACGCCATAAATAATCCATTTCCTACCTGCGGCGCATTAAGCCAATGCACCGATATATCTGCTGATGTTATAATAGATTTCTCACGGCCCGAGGCGCTGCCCTCCATACTGGACTACGCCAAGGAACATCATCTGGCCGTGGTTATAGCCACTACCGGCATGAACGATGAAAACCGGGCGGCCATAGCACGCGCTGCCGATGAGATAGCAGTATTTACTTCATCCAATATGTCGCTTGGCGTAAATGTGCTCATAGATCTTGCCAGAAGGGCTGCGTCTGTACTCGGCAATGCATTCGATATAGAAATCATTGAAAAGCATCACAACCAGAAAGAGGATGCGCCCAGCGGTACGGCGCTGTCGATAGCCGAAGCCATAAACGAAGTGCTTTTGGATCGCAAACGCTTTACATATGGCCGTTACGGCACATCCGCCAAACGCTCCGCTGATGAAATAGGGATACACGCTATACGAGGCGGCACTATGGCCGGTGAACACTCAGTAATCCTGGCCGGCCATGACGAAGTGCTGGAATTGACACATACTGCTCAATCCAGGGACATATTTGCGGTAGGCGCCCTGAATGCCGCTAAGTTTATAGTAAATAAACCGGCCGGATTATACAATATGGTGGATCTCATGCTGGAGAAGAGCGCTGTTACCAATCTGTATGTTTCCAATGAAGAGGCTATGATAACGCTGAACGCTATACCTCACAGCGCGCGTGTAATAGCGGATGTGTTCAATTCATTAGCCGACAAACATATAAACGTCGATATGATAAGCCAAACCACGCCTGTAGAAGGCTTGATAAATATATCCTTCACCATACCCGAAACCGACTTAAACGATGCTATAAGCGCTATGAGCAGATTTAAGAAACAAAGTGATTCTTTCCGCATAGATATATTCGGCGGTATATCCAAGCTCACAATAGAGGGCAGCGGCATGGAACGTCAACCAGGTATAGCGGCCAAGATATTCGACGTATTGGCGCAAGAGGACATAAGGATAAAGCTTATAACAACATCGGAAACCAAGATATCCTGTGTGATAGACCGCGAGCAGGAAGAAACCGCAATGACATTGTTGCGGCAGGCCTTTAACCTATAGTTTAAGAGGCTGTACAGCCTCTTAAACTATAATTTATATTATATATCGTCTACTTTAATCCATTGCCTTTCCGCCACAGATGCGTCAACCGCCTCCAGCACCTGCTGGCATTTCACACCGTCATAGAAATTCGGTTCCGGCATTTTATCGGAGGCTATAGCATTTATCAGGTCATACACCTCGTGTATAAAGGTATGCTCATATCCTATAACATGCCCGGCCGGCCACCACGCCTGCATATATGCATGCACCGGTTCTGTTACTTGTATGGTCCTGAAACCTTGAACGCCTTCTTCATCCTCAACGGAATAATACTGCAGCTCGTTCATGCGCTCAAACTCGAATCTCACACTGCCTTTGCTGCCGTTTATTTCAAACCACATGCCGTTCCTATGCCCTGCGGCAAAGCGCGTGGCCTCTATCACGCCCAGTGCTCCATTCTTAAAACGCCCTATAAATACGGTCGCATCATCGACATTAACCGGTACCTTAGGGCTATTATCCGCTGCTTTACCGCTCAAGCCGGTCATTTCGCTGACCATGGGGCGCTCTTTTACAAATGTTTCGCTCATACCCATCACCTCGTCGAATTCACCGACAAGATATCGGGCCATATCTATAAGATGCGCTCCCAGATCGCCTAATGAACCGGAACCGGCCACTTCCTTTTGAAGCCTCCATACCAACGGAAAATCCGGATCTATGATCCAATCCTGCAAATAAAATCCTCTGAAATGATAGATTTTACCCAATTTCCCTTCATCAATAAGCTTTTTTATCAGTTGTATGGCAGGCGCTCTCCGATAATTGAATCCTATCATATGCTTGACGCCGCTTTTTTCCACTGCAGCCTGTATCTCACGGGCGTCAGCCAACGTTAACGCCAACGGTTTTTCACAAAAGACATGTTTACCTGCCTGAGCGGCAGCTATAGCTATGTCCTTATGTGCGTTGCTTGGTACAGTTATATCTATAAGGTCTATATCGCTTCTGTTCACTAGTTTTTCCCATGAAACCTCATAGCTTCCCCACCCGAATTTACGTGCAGCCTCTTTTACTCCTGCCTCATCGCGACCGCATATGGCTTTCATAATCGGCTGTATAGGCACATCGAAGAACATGCCGACGTCTTTATAGGCATGGCTGTGCGCCTTGCCCATGAACTTATATCCCACCAGACCTACATTGAGCTCTTTCATGACTGAACCTTTCCCCCTTTATTGAATAAATAAATGGCAAGAACATGACACAATATCCATGCCCCTGCCGTTTCAAATCATGTCTTATGCCCACCACATACCGCTGACCGGTTCTGTAGCCAATACATCCTTCAAGAAAGCGACAGCCTTCTGGAAACCTTCGTTTCCGGACAACAAGCTATCCTCATGCTCTATGCTCAATACATCGTCGTAACCTACCATACGCAGGTTGCTGACTATATCCTTCCAAACCTGATAGTCATGGCCATAGCCGACCGAGCGGAATATCCACGAACGATGAATCTCATCGCTGTAATGCTTGGTATCCAATACGCCGTAAGTCTTTGTATTTATCTCATCTATTCTAGTATCCTTAGCATGGAAGAAGTATATTGCATCGCCGAGCTGCCTTATAGCGTACACCGGATCGACACCTTGCCAGAAAAGATGACTGGGATCGAAATTAGCACCTATTGTATCACCCACAGCATTCCTTAACTTCAATAATGTCTCAGGGTTATATACGCAAAAACCCGGATGCATTTCCAACGCTATCTTGGTTACACCATGATCATTGGCAAATTTCACAGCATTTTCCCAATAGGGTATAAGTTTTTCATTCCATTGATAATCCAGTATTTTCAGAAAGTCTTCCGGCCATGGGCATGTAACCCAATTGGGGTACATAGAGCCTTCCGAATCACCCGGACATCCGGAGAATGTTATTATACGATTCAAGCCTAATTTCTCGGCCAATAATACGGTTTTTTCAAAGTCCTCATGGAATTTCCGGGCTATTTCCTTCTGCGGATGAACGGCATTGCCGTGGCAGCTCAGAGCGCTTATCTCCAAGCCTCTGGAGTTTATGGCATCCTTAAATTTTTTGAATGCCTCTTCATCATTCAACAATACATCGGGATTGCAATGAGCATTGCCTGGAAAACCTCCGGTCCCTAGCTCCACCGCCTGCACGCCCGACTTGACTATGTAATCCAATGCATCCTCAAACTTCATGCCGGCAAATAGCACTTCAAATACGCCTAATTTCATAGCAAAATACCTCCTTGAACATTATATAATCTAGGGAACATATCCCAAGCGATATTATATAACGCATCGTCCGATAAAGCAAGTAGATGCGATTACCTGGTTACCTGTGCGATTCGGAATATAGGATTCAATCAGTAATCAGGCGAAGGTAACGATTAGTCTCAAGGCGATTTTGTGAAAGGATGCTAGTGAAACTTAGCGAAGCGTAGGATTAACATTTCCCAGCGCAGCCAAATTAACTTGGGAGTATAGAAGCAATGTCCCGCCCTAAAGTAGTAAAATGCTAAAATATTATCGGCGCTTTGGAAATGTCCGAAGCGAGCTATAGTTTCACTGCATCCGAAACATATGAGCCGGAGACTAATCAGTTACCGAGCCTGGTCATAGCGCGAAGTGAAGGATTACCTATGAGCGGAGAGGCCACCAGAGAATGTATCAGCCCGGAGGCCATTGCAGCGAACGTCCGCCCAACAAGTGGAAATGGACATGGTCGACACTCTGGCCCGCATCGGCACCGCAATTCGAAACTATGCGAAAGCCTCCTTGATCTATGCCAAATTGCCGAGCCAGATTTTTAGCCACCAGCATAATATGACCTATTATCGCTGCATTGCTTTCATCCAGATCCATTAATGACGGTATATGTTGCCGCGGTATTATAAGTATATGAATAGGCGCCTGAGGGTTAACATCCTTAAAAGCTACCACCGCATCGTCTTGATATACCATTTGGCTGGGAATCTCACCAGACGCTATCTTGCAAAATACGCAATCCGCCATCTTCTATCCCTCCTTCAATATAATCATCCTCTGCCTTGTTCAACTGCACGTTTATTATCCGACCGCTTATATCTGTATCAGAATGCATTACCACTCGTATATAATTCGGCGTTAAGCCCTCATAATAACCATCTTCTATCTCATGTTCAAACAACACAGGCATAGTCCTGCCTATATGCGACCGCATAAACGACATCTTCAGCTCATGAGCCATCCGCAACATCATATGCGACCTTTGTTCCTTTATATGCGGCGGCACCTGATCCTTAAACTTCGCGGCAGGCGTGCCCTTTCTGGGGGAATACGGAAATACGTGCACCTGGCTAAAGGCTATTTCTTTTACAAATGCCAGCGTTTGCTCAAATTCTTTATCGGTCTCACCTGGAAAACCCACTATTATATCGGTAGTTATGGCCACATCGGGTACAGCCTCTCTGAGCCTGCTCACTATATCTTTATACATAGCGGTTGTATAACGCCGTCCCATGCGGCGCAGCACCGCATCGCAACCGCTTTGCAACGATATGTGAAAATGCGGGCACACTTTGGGCAGTTTTTTTACCCTTGTTATAAAGCCATCATCCAATGTTGTAGGTTCTACAGAGCTCAATCTGATGCGCTCTATGCCTTCTATTCCGTGTACTCTCTCTATAATGTCTATAAGTGCTATACCGCCTATATCCTTGCCATATGAGGCCACATGTATGCCGGTCAACACTATCTCCTTAAACCCCGACCGGCTTAACCTGCTCACCTCATCAATTATATCCTGCGGCGCACGACTTCTCACCGGTCCCCTTGCATACGGTATGATGCAATAAGTGCAGTAACGGTCGCAGCCATCCTCTATTTTCACAAAAGCCCTCGCCTTGCCCTCATATGATTCTATAGGCATCTCCTCGAACGATTTAACATTCCTTATATCTTTTACGGCATTTATCGGCCCATCAGCACCATGCGCTTTTTGAACAAGCTCCACTATATTATGGCGCTCGTCAGTACCTATTATTAAATCCACGCCCTCTATGGATAATACCTCGTCGGCGGCCCGTTGCGTATAACAACCGGTCACTGCCACAATAGCATTCGGATTTTGCCTGACTGCCCGCCTTATCATCTGCCTGGACTTGCGATCGCTAATATTCGTTACAGTACACGTATTTATGACATATACATCAGCATCCTCTTCAAAGGGCACTATCTCATAACCGGCCTGCCGAAACAAACCAACCATAGCCTCGGATTCATATTGGTTAACCTTGCATCCCAATGTATAAAAGGCTACCTTCGGCATACAAAAGCCACCCACTCGCCGGCATCCGCTACGTCCTCTATAGTAAATCCCATGCCTTCCACTGCAGCTTTAACATCGTCAGCCCTATCTTTTATTATGCCGGATGCTATGAATAATCCGGGTTTTTTAAGACGCGCCGGTATTTGAGGCAGAAGCCTTATTATAACATCGGCAACTATATTTGCTACTATGATATCGGCCTGCAGCTCGACCTCATTCAACAAGTCATTTTGCCGGACTTCTACTATATTTTCGACGCCATTGATCTTTGCATTCTCGCTGGCCACCCTGACGGCCACAGGATCAACATCCAGCGCCAACACTTTTTTTGCGCCAAGCTTGGCTGCCGCGATAGATAGTACACCGCTGCCGCAACCCACATCTATAATGCTGCTGTCGGCGATCATATGGCTCTCCAATAGCTCAAGGCACAGCATTGTGCTCTCATGCGTACCTGTACCAAAAGCCATCCCCGGATCCAATTCCACCACTATATCATCGCCCGCCGGCTTATATGACTCCCACGTTGGTTTTATGACCATATGCACCCCAACGCGCGTCGGCTTATAGTATTGTTTCCAATTATTAGCCCAATCCTCATCGTGCACATCGGCCAGCACCACCGTACTATCCTTGGCATCCAGGCCATAATTGCCCATATCAGCCACTCTTGCACGAATCTCCTCGATCTTATCATAAAGGTCGTTACCATGGGGGAGATATCCTTTCACAACCACGCGATCCTCCACAGCCTGTCTTAACAGATCTTCATCAACATAATCCCAATTAGCATCGCCATGCTGCAAATCCACTATGTCCCTAGGATCCTCTATCACTACGCCGCTGGCACCGGCGTCATATAAAATATTTGAAGCTATCTCCACTGTTTCAGCGCCGGTCTTTATAGATATCTCTACCCAATCCATGATTTCAACCTCCTAAAGCATCTTTCACCTTGGTGAAAAACGATTTCTTCTCACTGCTATCGCCGTTATAGTATGATGCCTCGAATTGGCGCAAAATATCCTTCTGCTCCTGTGTCAAACCTTTTGGTATATCCACTATAACGTTTATATACTGATCGCCTCTGCCGTAGCCGCGTATATATGGTATACCCTTCCCTTTTAGCTTAAATTGCGTCCCTGGCTGCGTGCCTTCGGGTATATGATACTTTATCTTGCCATCCAGTGTCAATACCTCGATATCGCCGCCCAATGCCGCAGTAACAAACGATATTGGTACATCGCAGTAAACATCGGCACCTTGACGCCGGAATACTTTGTGCGGCTTTACTTTGACAGCTATGAGCAAATCTCCAGGGCTGCCGCCATTCTTCCCCAATTCGCCTTCTCCGGACAGTGTGAGTATCTGTCCGTCGTCTATACCTGCCGGTATATTGATGCTGACAGTGCGCTGGCGTTTAACCGTACCCCTGCCATGGCAATGTGGACATGGGTCGGTTATTATGGTACCCTTGCCGCCGCAACGGTCACAGGTACGGCTGGTGACAAAACGGCCGAAAGCCGTATTCTGGGCAAACTGTATCTGCCCCGTGCCATGACAATGCGGACACGTCTCCGGACTGGTACCTTTCTTAGCTCCGCTGCCGCCGCACTCGGGACATGGTTCGGTACGGTTTATTTTTATATCCTTTTTAGTGCCAAAAGCCGCTTCCTCAAATGTAAGCTCTATATCATAGCGTATATCAGCCCCCCTTTGGGGTGCGTTGCGCCGGTCGCGTCTTCCGCCTCCGAAACCCTCGCCGAAAAACATATCAAATATATCGCCAAACGGGTTTTGTCCAAAATCACCAAACCCACCAAATCCGCCAAATCCACCTGCGGCATTCGGGTCGGCCGTTCCAAATTGATCGTACTGAGCACGCTTCTGCGGGTCGCTCAATACCTCATAAGCTTCATTTATTTCTTTAAATTTCGCCTCGGCATCTTTATCCTCTTTATTTACATCAGGGTGATATTGCTTGGCTAATCTCCTGTAGGCTTTCTTTATATCATCATCGGTGGCATTTTTATCTACCCCTAATATTTCATAGTAATCCTTAGAAGCCAAATCCTGACTCACCGCCTTTCTAATATCGGTCAAGCTGCATTATATAGGCTATACATATATGCCTCGCTACAGTTATGAAACTGAACCTCTGCTCGGCAATGGCCATAATGCTAATTTAGCTGAGCAGCAGACTGAAACGCCGTTTACTGCTCAGCTACATAAGGTTTAATTAATGCACATCGTAATCGGTATGGACATTATCATCGCCCGGATTATCTGATGCATTATCCTCTTCTCCGGCGCTTTGATATATCTTGCCGAATACCTCGTAGCTTATCTGCGTTACTTTTTCTATGGCGCTCTTTATAGTATCGGCATCATCGGCATCTTTAACCTTTTTAAGATTATCCAGCTCATCCTGCAACCGTTTCTTATCGGCCTCAGGTATCTTGTCTCCCATTTCATTCATGGTTTTTTCCGTTTGATATATTATAGACTCGGCATTATTTCTGGCTTCGATAAGCTCCTTACGCTTTCTATCCTCCTCGGCGAAACGCTCGGCTTCTTTAACCGCTTTATCTATCTCTTCATCGGACAGATTGGTCGTCGCCGTTATGGTGATAGCCTGCTCTTTACCCGTTCCTTTATCTTTAGCCGATACATGTACTATACCATTGGCATCTATATCAAACGTTACCTCTATTTGAGGTACGCCTCTAGGTGCCGGCGGTATACCGGATAGCGTGAACCTGCCCAATGTCTTATTATCTGCCGCCATAGGCCGTTCGCCCTGCAGTACGTGTATCTCGACGCTGGTCTGCCCATCGGCAGCAGTGCTGAATATCTGACTCTTTTTGGTAGGTATGGTAGTATTGCGCTCGATTATCTTGGTGAATACACCGCCCAATGTTTCTATACCGAGCGACAGCGGCGTTACATCCAGCAGAAGAACGTCCTTTACCTCTCCTCCCAGTACGCCAGCCTGTATGGCAGCACCTACAGCCACACATTCATCCGGGTTTATACCTTTATATGGGTCTTTGCCCATTATCTGTTTTACGGTCTGCTGTACTATCGGTACTCGCGTAGAACCGCCCACCAATATAACCTTATCTATTTTATCCGGCGTAAGATTGGCGTCTTTTAGCGCCTGATGTACGGGTTGTTTTGTCTTGTCTATAAGGTCAGATATCAATTCTTCAAATTTAGCCCGCGTGAGCACTGTATCCAAATGCCTCGGTCCGCTCGCATCGGCGGTGATAAACGGCAAGCTTATATTGGTGCTCATAGCGCTGGACAGCTCTATCTTGGCCTTCTCGGCAGCATCCTTCAAACGCTGCATGGCCATTTTATCGGAGTGCAAATCTATGCCGGTTTCTTTTTTAAATTGGTCGGCAAGGTAATCCATGATACGCTGATCGAAGTCATCGCCGCCCAAACGGTTATTGCCGCTAGTGGCCAATACTTCAAATACGCCTTCGCCTATCTCAAGAATAGACACATCGAAAGTACCGCCGCCCAAATCGTACACCAGTATCTTCTGCGTGCCTTCTCTATCCAAACCATAAGCCAGCGCTGCGGCCGTAGGCTCGTTTATAATCCTCAAAACCTCTAATCCGGCTATCTTGCCGGCATCCTTCGTGGCCTGTCTCTGGCTATCAGAGAAATATGCTGGCACCGTTATGACGGCTTGGGTCACAGGCTCGCCAAGATAACTTTCAGCATCCTGCTTTAATTTCTGAAGTATCATAGCCGATATTTCCTGCGGCGTATATTCCTTATCATCTATCTTAATCCGACGATTGGTGCCCATATCCCTCTTTATGGACATTATAGTGCGTTCCGGATTGATAACAGCCTGACGCTTGGCAGGCCATCCTACCAGACGCTCTCCTTCTTTTGTAAATGCCACTACAGAAGGCGTGGTCCTTGTTCCTTCAGAATTCGGTATGACTACAGGCTCACCGCCTTCTAAAACGGCTACGCACGAAAACGTAGTCCCCAAATCTATCCCTATAATTTTTGCCATATTTTATATCCTCCTCATCATGTTCAATTAATATATTTATACAAAATCAATTTGTAACTTTAACTAAACTATGTCTCAATACTTTATCATCGACTTTATAACCCTTCTGAAAAACCTCCACTACAGTATTGGAATCTTGATCGCCATCTTTATCCACCGACATAACCGCGTCATGAAGATTTGGGTCAAACGGCTTGCCTAGAGCTTCTATCTCTTCTATGCCCATTTTATTCATGACATCATGGAATTGCTTTACCACCATGTCGATGCCATCAACCAGCGTTTTGAAATCCTGCGACGATTCAGACGCCTTTATCGCTCTTTCGAGGTTATCCAATACCGGTAGAAATTGCTTTACAGCGTCCAACATACCGTTTTTGTAAGCATCCTGCACAGCGCCGGCATTACGCCTACGATAATTATCAAAATCAGCCTGCACCCTTTGCAGTAAATCTTTATACTCATCGGCTTGTTTCGAATTCGACTCGACCTGTTGCTTTAGCAAAGCTATCTCTTCTTTTAGCTGCTTGGCAACGTCGTCGGCGCCCTCGCCGCTTTCCATCACTATTTCATCCGCTTTGCAGCATTCATCATCTGCATCGCAACATTGCTTATTGGTTTCAAACTCATCGCTCATAAAAAACCTGCTCCTTTCCTATTGGCCTATTTTAGTGAGGATGTCGCTTAATTTATTCCTCAAAAACCTTACGGTAGATAATGCATGAGAATATTCCATGCGTTTGGGCCCCAATACACCTATAGTACCTATTATCTGATCGCCCAATCTGTAAGTAGCTGTAATAACGCTATAATCCTGCAGTTCCTTATATGCATTCTCTGAACCTATTATTATACTCACGTCGTTGTTCATGGTAGTGGCCAATAACTCTATCGGAACTTTTTTATCTTCCAATATATCGAGAAAGGCCCGCGCCTTTATTAAATCGTTATATTCCGGAAAATTAAAGATATTATTAGCCCCTTCCATATATAAATCGCGTTCCTGTGATGCTAAAAGGCTGTTTATGATACTATCCAGTATCATGTTAAACATGTGCCTGTCGCGCATCAATTCAGTTTCCAGATCGTTGAGCATATCAGTGCTCAGTTCGCTAGGCATATGGCCATTAACCCTTTCGGATATGGCTACCGATATTCTGTGCAGCATATCATCGTCTATACCATCGGGTACAGCTATAAAGCTATCTTTTACTATGCCGGCAGTGGTGACGATAACTATAAGAGCAACATTACCGCTTATGGGTACTAATTCCACGTGCTTTATTCTGACGCAGTTAAGCCTTGGCGCCAATACAAGCGACGTATAGTTGGTATTGTCAGCCAATATCCTGGCTGTTTCCGTAATTATTTGCTCCACAGCACCCAAGCGCTGATTATAACGCGATTTTATGCTCTCGATCTCGGCTTTGGAAAGCGTCCTTGCACGCATCAAGCGATCAACATAAAATCTGTAGCCTTTATCGGATGGTACCCTGCCGGCCGATGTATGCGGCTGCTCCAAGTACCCCATTTCCTCTAAGTCTGACATTTCATTGCGTATAGTAGCCGAACTCAAACCCAAGCCATGCTTTCTGGCAATGGTGCGCGAACCCACAGGCTCTCCGGTCATGATATAATCTTCCACTATAGCCTGCAAAATCATCAATTTGCGCTCATTTAATTCCATTTTCACTCCCCCATTTGCCAAAATACAAAATATTACCGACTGATTAGCACTCACATCAATAGAGTGCTAATCTATAAATAAAGATAACACTTCCTAAAATTTTTGTCAATATTCTATGGCAAAAATTCCACCAGCACGCTGTTCAGCACATCCATACCTTTATCGCTGACCTTTACAGCGCTTTCATCATCGCACATCAATCCCATAGCAGACAATTTATCTATAGCATGGCCATAGCGTTGATACAGCTGTATTCCAAAACGCTCTTCAAAGAGCTTCTTATTAACCCCTTCACTTGTCCTAAGCCCCAGCATCATCGTTTCAAACATTTCAGTATCATGATCTATATATTCTTCAAAATCCATCGGAATATTATCGTCAGATACGGTGTCTATATACGATTGCAAGCCGGACATATTGGCCCATCTTATATGGTTCAAATATGAATGGGCAGCGCAACCAAGGCCAACATAATGGCCATTGTACCAATAATTCAGGTTGTGCCTGCATCTAAAACCTGGTTTTGCAAAATTAGAAACCTCATAACGTTCATAACCTTCATTTCCCAATAGCTCGACAGCCGTTTTATACATAAGCCTGTCGGCATCCTCGTCCAGCGGCTTTATATCACCATCGGCCACCATTTTGTACATCCGCGTACCCTCTTCTATCTGAAGGTCATAGCACGAGATATGCTCAGGCCCCAGCGATACCACAGCCTGCAATGTATGTATCCATTGGCCTATGGTTTGCTGCGGTAAGCCGAACATGAGATCCACATTGATATTATCGAATCCAGCCTTCCTTGCTTCATTGTAAGAATCCACGAATTCAGCGGATGTGTGAATGCGCCCTATGGCCTTCAATAGCTCGTCTTGCCACGCTTGAAGGCCTATGCTAAGGCGATTGATTCCCATAGCCCTATAATCCGTCAGACTTTTGGCATTCACTGTACCGGGGTTTATTTCGATAGTCACCTCGGCATCTTGCTCTACATGAAAGTTTTTGCGCACCTCATCTATTATTGCATTTATAACAGCCGTATCGATTATGCTAGGTGTGCCGCCGCCTATAAATATAGTGGATATGCGCTTATCGCCGATCATATTGGCACGCATACCCATTTCCTTTATTATTGCGTCCTTATACACGTACTGTTTAGCCAATACGCCTGCATATGATGTAAAGTCACAATATAAGCATTTCTTGGCACAAAACGGTATATGGACATACAATCCTATCGAGTTAGACAATCAATCCACCTTCAATACGGCCATAAAGGCCTCCTGAGGTAATTCCACCGATCCCACCTGGCGCATACGTTTTTTGCCCTCTTTTTGTTTTTCCAATAGCTTGCGTTTCCTCGTAACATCGCCGCCATAGCATTTCGCCAATACGTCTTTGCGCAATGCACTGATCGTTTCCCGGGCAATGATCTTTTGGCCTATAGCCGCCTGTATGGGTATCTCAAAAAGCTGGCGCGGGATGACCTCCTTGAGCTTTTCCGCTATCGCCCTTCCTCTAGCATACGCTTTATCTCGATGGACGATGGTGGACAAAGCATCCACTACTTCGCCGTTGAGCAATATATCAAGTTTGACAAGGTCGGATTCTTTATAGCCTTTGAGCTCATAGTCCAGCGAGGCGTAGCCTCTGGTCCTGGATTTTAATGCATCAAAGAAATTGAATATGATCTCGTTAAGAGGGAGCTCGTATCTGAGCACCACCCTCTTTTCATCCAAATATGACATATCTTTGAATACGCCGCGCCGCTCCTGACATAGCTCCATAATGGCGCCCACATAATCCGACGGTGTCATTATCTGCGCTTCCACCACCGGTTCTTCTATATGATCGATTTCAGTCGTAGGCGGCATATTGGTCGGGTTATCCAGCATCATCTCGCTTCCATCGCTCTTTATAATCCTGTATATAACGCTGGGAGCCGTGGTAACCAAATCCATATCGTATTCGCGCTCCAGCCGTTCTTGTACTATCTCCATATGCAACAGTCCTAAAAAGCCGCATCTGAAGCCAAAACCCAGCGCTGCCGAATTCTCCGGTTCAAACACCAGCGCAGCATCGTTTAGCTGAAGTTTTTCCAGCGCATCGCGAAGGTCCTCGTAATGTGCGCCATCGGCGGGATATATGCCGCAATATACCATAGGCGTAACCTTCTTATAGCCGGGCAGTGGTTTATCGGCGGGCCTTGCCGCATCGGTTATGGTATCGCCGACGCGCGTATCTCTCACATCTTTCATGCTGGCTGCCACATAGCCCACCTCACCCACAGATAAGCGCTCGGTAGGCTGCAGTCGCGGAGCAAATACGCCCACCTCAGTAACATCGAACATCATACCCGACGACATCATCTTTATGGTCATACCGGGCTGTATATATCCATCCTTCACCCTTACATAAGCCACAGCGCCTTTATAAGGGTCATAATATGAATCGAATATAAGAGCCTTCAGCGGCGCACTCTCCTCTCCCGCAGGTGGCGGTATGCGCTGCACTATCTGCTCCAGCACCTCTTCTATGCCTGTACCCATCTTGGCTGATATGAGCGGTGCACCTGCGGCATCCAGCCCGAGGACTTCTTCTATCTCACGGCGCACCATATTCGGATCAGCGCTGGGAAGGTCTATCTTGTTTATAACCGGTATTATCTCAAGGTCATGCTCCATTGCCAGATATACATTGGCTAATGTCTGAGCTTCTATGCCCTGCGTAGCATCGACCACCAGTACAGCCCCTTCGCACGCCGCAAGGCTGCGGGATACCTCATATGTGAAGTCCACATGCCCCGGCGTATCTATAAGATTAAGCTGATAGATATTGCCGTCTTTTGCCTTATACGCCAGCCGTACGGCCTGGGCCTTTATAGTTATGCCGCGTTCGCGTTCTATTTCCATTGTGTCTAATAGCTGGGCCTGCATATCGCGCTGGGCCACCGCTCCGGTCCTTTCTATCAAGCGGTCGGCCAGCGTGGACTTGCCATGGTCTATATGGGCTATTATACAAAAATTCCTTATAAATTTTTTATCTATATCTAGGTCACTCCTTTGGACTCAAATGCATTATAAAATCGTTTCTGGCAAATATCGTATTCGGATGCAATAAGCGCTTACGAGATATAACGCGCATTATGGTATTATCGAACGCCATAAGTAACGCCTTATTCAAATCCTTCTCGGACACCTCGCGCAGCTTATCCACACCGGGGAAATCCCGATTGGGCTCTATATAATCGGCAAGGTACACTATTTGCTCCAGCAATCCCATACCCGGCCTGCCTGTGGTATGATAACGTATAGCGTTCAACACCTCTTCATCGTTTATACCAAACATATCGTGCGCTATGTAAGCTCCGAGCGGCCCATGTATAAGCGAGGGTTCGCGGCGGCTCACATCATCCAACTCCATACCATACTTTATCATCAATTCCTTCATCTGTTGATAACCCAAATCTTTAGCGCAATCGTGCACCAATCCGGCTAAAGCGGCCTTATCGCGATCCGCTCCATATATATTTGCCAAATGTACGGCAGCCTCGCGCACGCCCAATGAATGCTCAAACCGGCAGGGGGTTAACATCTCTTTGATCCTTTGCTCTATATATTCCAGTTCCATCATACATCTCACTTAATATAAAGGTTGCACTTTTTTATATAATATTCCACCGATTCCGGCAATAAATATTTTATCGGCCGTCCCTCACGTATTCGTTGCCTTATATCGGTAGAAGATATGGCCAGCGACGGCACCTCCACCGAGTAAACCTCTTTACCGTATCGCGATGTTATATGTTCCAATTGAGCCCTTATATCGTTATTGTTAAAACCCGGCCGCGTCGCAGCTATAAACTCACAAAGCCCAAGCAATTGTTCGGCATCCTTCCACGTCAATATCTCAAATATAGCATCGGCGCCGGTAATAAAATAAAACTCATATTCATCGCCATACTCGGCCTTAAACTGCTTTATGGTATCTATGGTATAAGTCGGCCCCTGCCGATCTATTTCCATACGTGATACCTCAAAAAAAGGATTAGGAGCTGTAGCCAGAAACGTCATCAAGTATCTGTGTTCCTGGTCGGATACATGCCGTTCTATTTTATGAGGCGGATGACCAGACGGCACAAATATCACTTTCTCTAAATTGAATTTATCCCGGATTTCTTCAGCCGTGACCAAATGACCATAATGTATGGGGTCGAAAGTGCCTCCCATCAGCCCTATTCTATGCATCTGTTTATAACTCCTCTGATCGCTATAAATAAAGCGGCAGAAGCTGCCGCTCATATTAGAGATTATACTATATGTGATGGCCTTTTACAATACCCCATGTTTCGCGGCTCATTTGGTGAGATATAAGTCATTAATAATCCACCTAACGGCGTCCAGCACGTTTTGGGCTATATAGTCAGCCTCAACATCTTTCCATGTATCCCGG
>NZ_JAIHAU010000026.1 GCF_020054945.1 Mahella sp. | reverse complement strand
GTGATTATGTAAATATCCCTTCACTTTGCATCGATAGCATGATATACTGAAAATAAACAAAGTTTGCTTAGGAGGTATGTTCCGATTGCAGGACTTGTCAAAGCGTAAAGCTTCGAAAAATCGTACCATAGAGTTGTCCGATGATGAAAAATCATTATATAGTTCTAGGCTTTTATATCTTAATAAGCCCGTGTCAGTATCTGATATTACGGATCGCACTATAAACCAGGATATATTCAGCGCAGCCAGGTTTTTGCCACAACAGTTTGTCAATCTGTTGTTCGTTGATCCACCATATAATATGAGCAAAACCTTTAACGAGAATACCTTTAGTAAAATGAGTATGGACCAATATACTCAATGGCTCGAGTCATGGCTAACTCTTTTAATACCCGCTTTAAAGCCCATAGCTTCATTGTATATATGCGGCGATTGGCGTTCGAGTGCTGCTATATTCGAAGTTATGTCAAAATATTTCATTATAAGAAACCGCATCACTTGGGAAAGGGAAAAAGGTCGCGGTTCCAAAGCCAATTGGAAGAATGCATCGGAGGATATATGGTTTTGTACCGTATCCAATAAATATACTTTCAATGCGGAAAACGTAAAACTCAAGAGACTTGTAAAAGCCCCTTATAAAGATGGCTCCGGTCAGCCAAAGGATTGGCATTATGACGGCAAAAATAAATATAGGCTTACCTACCCGTCCAACATATGGACCGATATAACGGTACCCTTCTGGTCCATGCCGGAAAATACCCATCATCCCACCCAAAAACCGGAAAAGTTATTGGCCAAGATAATTTTGGCCAGCTCCAATCCCGGTGACATTATACTGGACCCGTTTCTGGGTTCTGGTACAACATCGGTTGTGGCTAAAAAACTAGGTAGACAATACGTCGGCATAGAAATAGATAATACCTACTGCTGCCTGGCCGAGAAACGTTTGGCTGCTGCCGATCGCAATCGTTCTATACAAGGATATAGCGATGGGGTATTTTGGGAGCGAAACTCTCTCAATCATTTATGATACGGCTCGCCGCTGTTTATCTTGAAGCAACGGTATACCTGTTCCAGCAATATCAACCGCATCAATTGATGGGGAAATGTCATGGGAGAAAACGAGAGGAGCATATCGGCTCTGGCTAGTACTTCTGATGATAAGCCAAGCGAGCCGCCTATAATAAAGGTTATACTGCTATGTCCCGAAATCATGAGATCTAGTATATAGCCAGCCAATCGTTCCGATGACATCATCGCGCCCTCTATGGCCAACGCTATAATATATTCATTGCTTTTTATATGCTCTAAAATAGCCCGGCCTTCTTTAATTTTAACACCCTCCATATCAGCTTTGGAAAGCTCCTGAGGGGCTTGTTGCTCCGCCACCTCTATTATGTTGAGGCGACAATATGGCCTCAAGCGTTTCACATATTCGCCTATGGCGTCGCGGATATATCGCTCCCGAATCTTTCCCACTGCTACAACATTTATATTCATCATTACCCGACCAAAACATTCTTTTGTTATATTGTTCGTTATATAAGCTGTAGTATATGCCCTGGCGTTTTAATAATTCGCTGTGCGTTCCGCTTTCCACTATCTCACCGTTCTCTAGCACCACTATGATATCGGCATCCATTATAGTGGATAGCCTGTGCGCGATGATTATAGTGGTACGTCCTTTCATCAAACGGTTCAAAGCGTTTTGAATAAGGTTTTCAGCCTGAGAGTCCAAAGCGGATGTGGCTTCGTCCAATATAAGTATGGGTGGGTTCTTAAGAAATGCCCTGGCTATGGCTATTCGCTGCTTCTGGCCGCCTGACAATTTAGCACCGCGTTCTCCCACCTCAGTATAATAACCGTTTGGCAGAGATTTGATAAAGCCATGAGCATCGGCCGCTTTAGCCGCAGCTTTTACATCCCTTTTAGAGGCGCGAGGGTTGCCGTAAAGTATATTATCGTAGATCGTCCCGTTGAATAAGACAGTATCCTGCATAACCATGCCTATTTGCTGGCGCAAAGATTTGAGCGTTACATCACGTATATCATAACCATCCACCCTTATAGCCCCTTCGGTCACATCATAAAAGCGCGGTAAAAGGCTTACAAATGTGGATTTACCAGCCCCGCTGTGGCCCACAAGCGCTACGCGCTGACCCGGCTGTATAGTGATGTTTTCGAATATCCGATCTATAGCAGCCAGAGAATTGGCTACCACTATATCCAAATCGGATAATTGGGCTATAGGCTGATATAACTGACCAAGGTACATATAGAATGCGGTCATGGCGCCTACCGTCAATGTACCGGACAGCACTCTGGAACTCCCATACCAAACTACTATGACCGGCCCTATGCTGGTCAATAAACCGGACATCATCTGCACAAATGCCGATACTTTAGTATTATCCACAGTGCTTTTATACAGCTTGCGTGCCTTTTTGAAAAACATGTGGAGCTCGAATTTCTCGCCGGTAAACACTTTTATAAGATCCATGGCTGTAAGCCGCTCGCTGATCTCGCCCGCCATCTCGGCTGTATCGCGCTGTATCTGTCTGCTTGTTATTCTAGCCTTTGTACGCATATTCTTCTGTACATAGAAATATGCCGGAAACGCTACCATAGCTATAAGTGTCATCTTCCAATCCATCGACAGCATTATACCTATCACCACTATCAATGATAACACACTCATCCACAAGTTGGTCAAAGCATTGCCTACCATATTTTGCGCCAGAGCCACATCGTTTATAACGCGGGAAACTATAGCCCCGCTTTGATTCCTCTTAAAATATGAATTAGATAGACTCATAACGTGTTCATACAAATCTGTACGCAGATCGAGTATAAGGCGTTGGCCGGCCAGTCCGGATAAATACCGTCTGAAATATGTGGCAGGAGCCCATACGATAAGGTATATAGCTACAAGGCTTATCATTATAATTCCTACCGTATGGTATTTTTGCGCTACATTTATGCCTTGAACCAGCAAAACGTTATCTATAAGGTATTGAAATACTTTGGGAAATATCATCGGCACTGCAAACCTTATAAACCCACCTATGGTCGATAAAAGTATAAGAAACCAATATGGCTTTATATACTTTAAAAACCTCATCAATGAAGATTGCATTTATATAACTTCCCCCTCAAAGCAGCAAGCTTAATATCTTTATTCCTGATTGGCAGCGCGTGCCGCATTCAATATGGCCTGTGCCATGACCTCTACTGCCGCTACACCCACTTGAGTTACATCGGCCGCTACCTTCTGCGTTGCCAGCGCGAATACGGTATCGCCGTCGTACATGGTATGCACCGGCCGTATAGCCAATGCATAACCATCGTGAGCCATTTGTGCCACCTTGTTTATGCCCTCCTTATCGAGCATTGCATTGGTAGCCACGACACCTATAGTGGTATTACCGAAGCCTCTGTGTTGAAGATCACCATTGAGCATATGATGGACTGTGTCGACAAAGCGCCCGTCGTCATCGCGGCATCCGGCTATTATATCACCGCTTCTATAATCGACCACATCACCTAAAGCGTTCACGGCCACTATAGCCCCCACTACCAAATCGCCTATGCTCAAGCTGGCTGAACCGACGCCTCCTTTCATAGCATGCTTTAAACCGAGCATCTTGCCGACAGTAGCACCAGTACCCGCACCTACGCATCCTTGTTCTACATATCCGGTTGTCGCACTTAAACAAGCTTTATAACCCATAGCCTTATCCGGATATGCCGTAGGATCCCCTACGTCCAAATCAAACAACACGGCTGCCGGAACTATGGGTACAGGCCTGGCTCCGCTGTTAAAACCCACTCCATGTTCGGATAAGTATTGCATAACACCAGAGGCTGCATCCAAGCCAAAAGCGCTGCCTCCTGTCAACAGTATAGCATGAGCCTCTCTTACCAAATTAACTGGGCGTAAAAGATCGGTCTCTCTGGTACCGGGCGCTGAGCCGCGCACATCAGCTCCGGCTACCGCTCCATCCGAACACAATACCACTGTGCAGCCCGTCAGCCCGGTAAAATCACTTGCATGGCCGACCTTTATTCCTTCTACATCTGTTATATTATTATACATAGCCTTCCACCCCTCTGATCGATACATCGCCGGATATAATGCGCTTCTTCTCGCCACGGCCGTCCAATACTATCAATGCGCCGTCATCGTCTATATCCGTGACCATCCCCTCCCACGATACGTCACCTTTGGATATAACGGCACGCCGGCCCACATTGATGCATTTCTCGCGATATTCAACCATCAAATCATGCCATTGATTAGCATTAATAAAACAAGTATAAAGCTCGTCTATGTTTCGCGATATATATCTAAATAGATTTTTTCTGTCGACATTATATCCTAACTCTATAGCCAAAGAAGTAGCTTTATCCTTTAACTCATCGGGAATATCTTCAGCAGACATATTTGCATTTATCCCTATACCTATAACTACATGATTCACCTTATCCACTTCAGCGCTCATCTCGGTCAATATGCCGCATATCTTTTTACCGGACACTACCAAATCATTAGGCCATTTAATGTCGACTTTCAATCCCGTACACTCTTCTATAGCATTGGATACGGCCAAAGCGGATAATAGCGTGAGCTTTTGTGCTTCCATAGGTTGTATATCTGGCCTAAGCACCACAGACATCCATATACCCATATATTGCGGCGATACCCATTGGCGTCCGAGACGGCCTCGGCCCCCTGTCTGCTCCTCAGCCACCACTATCAATCCCTCGCGGCAGCCATTATTTGCAAGCTCCTTTGCTTTATCATTGGTAGAACCTATGCTTAAAAAATGGACTATCTCCCGACCTATAATCGATGTATCCAATCCCAGACTTATCTCATCAGGCCACAATACATCAGGGCATGCTACAAGCTTATATCCGGCACGCGAATGGCTTTCTATAACATATCCCATCTCTTTTAATTCGTTTATGTATTTCCAGACGGCTGTACGGCTGATATTTAAGCTCCTGCTTATATCCTCTCCGGAAACAAAACCCCCCTGAGCTGATAAAAGCGTATCCAACACAGCACTTCTATTCATTTTATTATCCATATCCCTATTATACTATAAATATCGCATAATAACAAAAGCCCCTTCCCTATAGAAGGAGCTTTTGTATAAAATATCATTTAACTTGCACGAACGTCTTTTTCTCGGCCGATTCTAAGCAAGCCAACACTATCTTAAGCGCTTTATAGCCTTCATCGCCCGATATGATTGGCTGCTCGCCGTTAACTATATGTTTTACGAATAGATCTATTACGCCGCTGCTCACCTGTTTTTCATTGGTAGCTATCTCTCCCACTTTGTAACAGGCTCTCTGCCCGTTGGTATAATTCACTACTACCTCGAAATCAGGATCCGCGCCCAATTTCATAACACCTTTTTCGCAATAAATGGTGGTGCTGTTATCCTCGCCGCCCCTATATGTCCAACTGGCGGTCAATGTACCTACGATACCGCTCTCGGACTTTAACACACATACGGCGTTATCATCTACGTCTATCAATCGGCCATCATCATATGTCTTGCCGCGCGTTTCTACAAAAGCGCCTACTTCGACAATTTCCTCACCCAGCAACCAGCGTATGAGATCGGCTTTGTGTACGCCAAGATCCCCCATAGCACCGACAAATGCCTCTTTCTTGCGGAAAAACCACGTTTTTTTGCTTTTATCCACGCACCAGCCTTCGGGACCGGCATGGCCGAAAGTAGTGCGAAAACTATATATCTTGCCCAATTCGCCGCTCTCTAGAATCTGCTTGGCTTTTACATGAGGCGGCATCAAGCGTTGATTATGACCTATCATCAGTATTCTACCGCTGCTTTTAGCTGCCTTTATCATAGCCTCGGCTTCTTCGGCTGAAGTAGCCATCGGCTTTTCGCATAATACGTGTTTGCCGGCTTCCAACGCAGCTATGGATACGGGTGCATGCAAATAATTGGGAAGGCAAACGCTTACAGCATCTATATCCTTGCTGTTTATAACATCCATATAGTCGGTATAAACCTTGCCGCCATATACTTCGGATAAAGCCTTTGCCCTATCTTCTACTATATCGCATAGCGCTGCGATCTCCACATTAGGATTGGCAGCATATTCCGGAACATGGCGATGAATGGCTATAGAGCCGCAACCTATTACGCCAACCTTTATTTTATCCATGATATGTATTCCCCTTCCTATATAATATTCTGTTTTTATTTTACCTCATAGAAAATGTTTTATCAATATACCCACCCCTATTCATAGCCGGTTTCATACATGGTAAGTATATTTTTGACAGGACTGACCGCCTGAATTGCGAAAAATTTTCTTAACTTTCTAATATGAATACGTCGCGAGCAGGTATCACCGCGGCACCGCTTAAATATTTATCACTTAAAAGCTCATGGCATACTTGCGTTCCAAGCTCGATCATAATCGCATGTTCGTTATGATTGAGAATGAAGGTAAACACATTGTTACCCTTTATACGTTGGGTAACTTCTACATTAGCCGGCACATCCATAATAGGCTTTATAGCCTTTTGGTTACATATATAGCGTAAAAATTCCTTTATAAAAGTGTCATCCAGATCTGAAGCCACATAATAAGCTTTACCTGCGCCAAAATCGTTTACTGTAATTGCCGGCATACCCGCATAGAAATCACTGCCATAAGTGCCCAACGCCTGTGCACCTTCTAAATGTAGAATATCGCATAGAAGGCCACATTGATACTGCCCGTGCAAATTACCAAAAGGCTTGCTTATAATTATACTATTTTTCATATCTGGGAATAAGGCGTCGGTTTCTTCTACCCATATGCCCAAAAGATTCCGCAATTTGCCCGGGTAGCCTCCCATTACCACGAGATCGTTTTCATCTACCAATCCACTGAAGAACGTGGTAACAAACGTGCCACCATTCTTTACAAAATCCTCTAATCTCCCATTTACACCCGGTTTAACCATATACATGAGAGGAGCTATTACTACGTCATATCCTGAAAAATCAGCATCTTCATTTATCATATCCACCGGTATATTCATATCATAAAACGCCTTATAATATTTCTCAACCTGAGGAACATATTTTAAATCTATGCTCGGCCCGCTAGAATACTCTACCGCCCACCAATTTTCCCAATCAAATATTATGGCTACGCGTGCCTTGATGCGCGAATCCAGTATTTTATCGCCCAGTTTTTTTAATTCTTCACCTAGTCGACTGACTTCACGGAATACGCGCGTATTTTCATGACCAGCATGCGATATAACAGCGCCATGGTATTTCTCGCATGCACCTCGGGATTGCCTTAGCTGGAAAAACATCACTGTGTCTGCGCCGTGTGCTATGGCCTGATAACTCCAAAGGCGCATAACACCTGGACGTTTTAATCCATTATACGGTTGCCAATTCTGCTGACTAGGTGTCTGTTCCATCAGCATAAACGGTTGACCGCCTTTCAAACCGCGCATCAGATCATGCCTCATGGCTATATTGCTCATGACCGCCTTATTGGACGGATAATTATCCCACGATATAACATCCATATGCTTAGCCCATGAGAAATAATCCAACGGCTTAAAAGTCCCCATAAGATTTGTGGTAACAGGAATATCCGGTGTTATTTCTTTTATAGTATCGTATTCGCCTTTATAACAAGCCAGGCTGCTATCAGACATAAAGCGATTATAATCTATGGCCATACCTTGAAAATATGTACCTTCCATATAGCCGCGGTTAAACGTCTCGCTCAGATGAGAAGGCGGTACTATCTCATCCCAGTCGTATATGGTATGCCCCCAAAAGTTAGTATACCAACGCTTATTCAATTCCTCCAGTGAACCGTATCGTTCTTTTAGCCATTGACGAAATGCTTTAGCACAATTTTCGCAGTAACAATAGGTACCATACTCATTGCCTACATGCCATGCCACAAGTGCCGGGTGATCCTTATAGCGCAAAGCTAATTGACGCACCAGTGCCTGCGATGCCCGCCTATAATCAAAACTATTGGGGCAAAAATTAACGCGACGGCCATGCTGGCGCTTTTGTCCGTCTATAGTTACTGGCAATATTCCCGGATACTTTTTTGACATCCAAGCAGGTTGAGCTGCCGTAGATGTGGCTAAACAGGCATACATACCGTTTTCATACAACATATCCATTACTCTATCCAACCATGTAAAATCGTATTGGCCTTCCGATGGCTCCAATAACGCCCAACTGAATACCGCCACCGTTGCAACATTAATGTTAGCAAGTTTAAACAAGCGCATATCTTCCTGCCATATCGCTTCTGGCCATTGTTCCGGATTATAATCGCCCCCATAAAAGAAAGCCGGCAATTTGGGATTGACCATTTCGTTTCCTCCTTGTATTATATATCTATATTGTTATACTAGCATCATTGTATAAGCGTGTAAATCGGATTATATTAATATTTATAAGAATATTTGAAACTGTGAGGGGCCAAATATGGACATTAGTGTGTTTACAGTAATCACCGATAATCAAAGAAATCTACCTTTTTATATGGAAACGGCCGGCTGGCAGCAGCATCAGCCGCCCATACATCGTATCTCAGGATATCCATGTTACCATTGGTTGCAGACTGTAAGCGGCGTTGGGGAACTGGTATTGGACGGGCAGATATACAGTATAACGCCGGGTACCGGCTTTTTATTGCTTCCGCATGAGCCACATGAATATTATTCCGTAAGGGAGCCATGGGAAGTATATTGGTTAACCTTCGATGGTTTTCATATAGACGCTATAATGGCGTCTTTGGGCTTTACTGGCTCTTGTGTGTTCACTCTATCGGATAGTAAACCCCTTGAAACTCTGTTGCAGGATATAATCGAAGAGGCCAAAGTAAATGACGGACTGAATAATTTGGAGCTTTCAGCGCTAGTATATAAGTTTCTCATATACCTGCTAAAGTACTCATCTATCGAGGATAACCGTTCATTACAGCAGTATTATATACATCTGGCCCCGGTTCTGGATTATATAAGAAGCCACTATATGGATGAAATATCGCTGGAACAATTAGCATCATGCATGGACATAACGCCGCAATACCTATGCAGGCTTTTTAAAGAGGCCTTTAGCGTCACGCCATTTACCTATCTGGCCAAATATCGTATAAAAAAAGCCAAGGAATTACTTCTGCTCAATAAATCGCTTAGTATAAAAAAGGTAAGCCGCTCCGTAGGGTATAATGACGTGAGTTATTTCTGCTCCCTATTCCGCAAATATGAAGGCATGACACCAGGCTCATTCAGAAAGACTCATCAATAGCAGGGGATGTGTTGCAACGCATGCCCTGCTATTGATACGCTACTCTTTAATACTTCCTATCATAACGCCATGTATAAAATAACGCTGTAAAAATGGATAAACTACCAAAATAGGAACTGTAGCCACCATAATTGTACAATATTTAACCAGCAAACGATACATTTCTTGTTGCGATTGACCTACTGATCCAAGCTGCGTCATGGCTTGCGTGCTGTTTTTTAGCAATATTTCCCGTAATAACAATTGCAGCGGCCATTTATCCTTGCTTGTAAGGAAAAGTGATGGGTTAAACCATTCATTCCACCTACCAACCGCATAAAACAACGCTATAACAGCAACAGTAGCCTGAATCACAGGCACAGCAATGACCCACATAGTGCGCCATTCACTAGCCCCATCTAATTTGGCTGATTCAATCAAGCTATCCGGTACAGTAGCAAAAGCCGTACGCATGACTATCAAATTCCATGTATTTACCGCCGTCGGAAGAATAATGGCCAATCTGCTGTCCATCAATCCCATATTTTTGACCATGATGAAAAATGGTATCAAACCTCCTTGAAAATACATGGTGAATACGATTAGTTTCATAACCAAGCTATTCCAATATAGGCCCTTTCGAGATAAAACATAAGCTCCCATAATGGTCAAAACCAAACCGAGAGCGGTGCCTACACCAACATAAAGAAGAGTGTTTAAAAAGCCCGATATTATATTGGGATCTTGAAACACCAGTTCATAGCCTTTTAAGCTAATTTCTCCCATCGGCCATAGGTAAAAACCCCGTTTGGCATAAATTATCAGAGGATCACTTATAGATGCCACTGCAACATGCCAAAGAGGATATATGCATATAATACAGATAATAAACAACAAAATATAATTAAAAACAGCAAAAACTTTCTCACCAGTAGTTTGCCTCATCATATCATCCCCTTGCTACCATAAACTAGTTTCTGTCATCTTTCGACTAAACCAATTAGCCGATACAACTAAAAGAAAATTAATCGCTGAGTTAAATAAGCCTACAGCTGTCGCAAAACTAAAATTACTTTCTACGATACCCTTTCTGTATACATAACTCGAAACAACATCGGCCGTTTCATATACAAGTGGATTATATAACAATATGATTTTTTCAAACCCTACGTTCATCATAGCTCCGATGCGGAGGATCAATAAAATTACCATGGTCGGCATAATACCCGGTATAGTAACATGAATAATCTGTTTGAATCTGCCTGCCCCATCAATAGTAGCTGCTTCATAAAGCTCGGGATTTATCCCCGACAATGCCGCAAGGAAAATGATGCTATCCCAACCTAATCTCTGCCACAACTCGGAGCCAACGTATATAGTACGAAAATACTTGGGATCTGATAATAGATTGGTTGGAGTTCCTCCAAGCATTTTAGTAATTTCTCCAAAAACACCATCAGACGCAGCAAAGTCTACTATTATACCGCACACAACAACCAATGAAACAAAATATGGCATATATGTTATAGTCTGGACAGTCCTTTTGTAAAACTGATTTTTGACCTCGTTAAGCAATAATGCAAAAATAATGGGTAACGGGAAACCAAAGACTAAATTCCAAAAATTTATCAATATAGTATTTCTGATAACACGCCATGCATATGGGCTATCAAAAAATTCCATAAAGTATTTCAGCCCTGCCCATTCGCTACCCCATATACCCTTGCGTGGGGAAAAATCCTTAAACGCTATGATGATTCCATACATTGGGCCATAACACCAAATCAAATAAAATGCTACTACCGGTATAAGCATTAAATATAGTTCCCAATGTTTATACCAGTCTTTAGCCACCATATTTCTCCATGAATTAAATTTAGATATCGTAGAATGTGAGGTCTGCAATTGTTGAGTATTTTGTACTGACATAATAACCATTGCTCCTTCTTCATTTACATACAAAATTTTAACGATGTAAGAGTAGTTTACTACTCTTACATCGTTAGCTAAGCTGCAATACTATTGGCGAGCAAAATAACGATCAAGAGCAGCTTGTTGAATTTCAATTGCACGATCGATGTTCATGCCTTTAATTGTATTAACAAAATCATCAAATTCAGTTAATGGTACCTGACCCATTATAAATTTGAGGGTCATTTCATCTCTGTAAGTGTTGATCTCGGTCATTATGGTATTAAATTCTGTAGATTCTTCCGGTGTTAAGCTGATATTATCCGGCATCAACCAACTCGAATCCTGTGTAGCCCATAATTCAATGCATTCATACACTTCGGGTTCAAACTCATATGAAGTTGAATCACGTAGATAACCCCAATTGTGTAATTTGAAGAGCGGATAAAGCGTCCAAAAATCCGCATCTTTTTCCTCTTTTAGGCGAGGATAGATCCATTCAGGCTCACCTTTCTCGTTCCATTTGTAAGAAACCCCCTCCGGACCATAGGAACAAAGATCGCCCCCATCTTGGCTATACCAATAATCTTTCCATTGAGCAGCAATTTCATCTATGCCATCATCAACTAGCTTGGTAGTAAAGAATTCCCTATCCGCTCTGACCGTTGAGTTGTCCTGATGCAAATGAATCACTTGCCCCTCGTATGAGGTCGGCTGTAATACTGGTGTAAGCTTAAAGTTTGGATCTTTAGATTGGCCGGTCAATTTAATCTGCCCGAATTCGCCATAGGCTAAGCCGCAAGCACCGACTTTGCCGCTAGCAATATTAGCATTATATGCATCGGTAGTACGAGTAGCGAAGTCAGGGTCTATAAGCCCTTCTGAATACCATTCGTGCATTTTAGCCAAAAATTGCTGATATCCCGGCTCTATTGGACCAAAAACAGCTTTACCATCTTTATTGATAAAATTATAACCAGTTTCATATGAACCTGCAAACATATAATTTGTTGCTACTCCATACCAATTTGTAATATCTAAAGCTAATGGCGCCACGCCTTTAGCTTGTTTCATAGCCCTTAACATATTATCCCAATCACTGATCGTTTTCGGCAGCGGCAATCCTAACTCCTTGAGCCAATCCTCGCGAACCCAGAGGCCACTCCATGGATCCGAAGGCACTATGTCTATCATAGGAAAGTAATACATATGACCATCATCAGCAACCATGTCCCTATTAATCTCTTGATTGTTTTCGCGCAACCACTTAATATTAGGCATTAAGCCTTTATCATAATAAGGTGTTAAATCCAGATAAACCTCATCTTGAATGGCCTTCATATAACCTCCGGGATAATTTGGCGGAGTTGAAAATACATGTGGTAAATCATTACTTGCTATTCTTAGGTTAAAATTATCGGCTTCCTGACCAACCGGCGGATACATAAACTCTACGTGGACTCCCGTGCGCTTTTCCAGTTCTTTGAATACCTCGCATTCGTCTAAACCCTGCATTACGGTCGAGTTAAAGGAACGCCAATATTTAATCGTTACCGGTTCTTCTGTTACCGGCAATATAGTGGCATTGATGCCGTTCAAATAACGGTCATTGCGATTATCCCATTTGACAGGTTCCAAATTATAAGGTCTGCCATTGTTTGTATCCTTGCCCTCAGGAGGCGGTGTCCTTGTATCTGAACTTTGTGAATTTTCTTCATTTGTATCTTCAGTACCATCGGAACCACATCCCGCCATTATAAAAACAGACATTACTATTACCAAAATCAACGCTATAAATCTTTTAACTTTCATCATTTCTCTAGTCCTTTCTCCTCCTTATCGTTATCCATTTCAGATTATAGATTAGCCTACCCCTACAAAACCCATTTGTAATCCTTCGCTTATAAAATAAAATCACCATCCCCCCTTCCTTTTACCTTAATATGAATCACTCTTTAGCAATATTACTGCTAGGTCACGCACATGTTCATCGCCCCTCTTGTCGCGTATATAAACAATATGTATAAATATATTAAACAATTTGTTTAATATACAATTATTATAGTTACACATTTCGACATTGTCAAGTATAAATTTTCATTTCGTTATTAAACTTTCTCTTATTTTTAAGCTCATGATAAGATTGGCTATATTAAATGAAAAGGTGATAACCATGAGTGAAACGTTAGGTGATAGGCTACGCCGATTAAGAGAAAAAAAAGAATGGACTCAAAAATACGCTGCTAAAGTATTCGGCATTACAAGCGGAGCCTTATCAAATTATGAGCGAGGGGAGAGGACCCCTGATGCTGAAATGTTAAAAAGGATAGCCGAGATTTATAATGTAAGTGTAGATTACTTAATAGGTAAAAGATCGCTTAGAGAAAGCAAACAATACCCAAATGAATCGTCATTAGACGATTATATAGAAGAAATCATAGGTCGAGATGCAGTGTTAACGCTACAAAGCATGGACCGATTGGATGAACATGAAAGAGAACTCCTTATAATATTCCTTCAGGGACTTAAAGCTCGAAGAAAACACTTCCAATCAAAAGATACCGGCTTATAGCATATCACCTGGCTACTATAAGGTCTTTTATATCCTCAAACGTCGCGGGCCCTATGCCAGATACCTGCTGTATATCCTCTATGGCCTTAAACGGCCCGTTTTGTTCCCTGTAATCTATTATATTTTGAGCTTTGGCCGGCCCTATTCCCGGCAGTTTATCCAATTCTTCTATTGTAGCACTGTTTATATCTATCTTGCCGTCCTTTTGCTGTGCGTTTCGTGAGATGACCGACGATGCAGCCTCGCCGACTTTTGGCACATATATCATATCCTCATCCTTTAAGCGCTGTGCCAGGTTTATACCTGACATATCCGCATCGCTGGAAACACCTCCGGCAGCTTGTATGGCGGCTTCCACCCTGTCGCCATCGCTTAATTCATAGACACCTGGTTTATTGACGCTACCAGACACATATACTTTTATCGTTTGCAGTTGCTCTTTTTGTATGTCAGCACTCTCATCATTGCCTTTTTCGTTGGAAACCGCCTCATCTAACGGTTCCATGCTTTTGGCATCTATTATTATGTCATCGTTAAAAGCCTTTTCGGCTCGGCCGGTCCATATCATAACACCGGTTTCTATAAGCAGGGCGGCTATGAGCACGATGAATACCACCTGCTGGCCGCGGCTCATATTATGCATCGGCAAGCACCTCCTTTTGAGCCCATCGGCATTGGCTCAACGGGCACCGACTGCATAACGGGTTGCGTTTCAAGCACATGCGCTTGGCTAACTCGTCTATAAGAGCGTGATATTCATTAAAAAGCTGCACATCGTTGGGAAGGTTATTCATAAAATATTCTTGCGCTCTTTCATAGGAAGCATCGGATGACAGCAAACCCAATCTGGAAAAAACGCGCTTTGTATAGGCGTCTATTACAAAAATCGGCTTATTGCCGGCATAAAGCAGTATGGCATCAGCGGTTTCCTGACCCACTCCCGGCCAAGAGAGCAATATGCTGCGCACCTCGTACATATCGCCTTCAAAAAGCTTGTCCACGCTGCCGCCGCATTGCTCCACTATATACCTGCTCATATACCGCAACCTAGGCGCTTTCTGATTGTAGAAACCTGCCGGCCTTATGAGTACTTTAAGCTCCTCTGAATCCATATAGGCCAACTTCGACGGTTCCAACACATCAGCCTCTTTTAAGTTGCGTATAGCCTTTTCCACATTAACCCATGCCACGTTTTGCGTCAATATCGCGCCGACCATCACCTCAAACGGCGTATCGGCCGGCCACCAATGACGCGGACCAAAGCATCTGTATAGTACATCGTATATGTTCATAAGCTTTACTTTATCGCTCATTATTTATCGCTCCTGCTCGTGCCCACCTCTATATCCTTGCCGTCGGTCATAAATGTAATAATACCGTCCTTATCCGTCCTATAGACAGCTATATTTCGTTCGGCTAGCTTATCCAGCGTGAATTGATCGGGATGGCCATAATCATTATCTCGGCCTACTGATATGACTGCCGCCCTTGGCCGGACAGCATCCAAAAATTCTTCGGATGTAGCATCGGCTGAACCGTGATGCCCTATTTTCACGACATCGGCTGTTAAATCCTGTCCAGACTTGAGCATTTGCTGCTCAGATACCAATCCAGCATCGCCCATAAACAGGAAACGCGCTTGCCCATACTGTATCTTCAGCACCGCTGAGTATTGATTCAGATCCTCGTATTTATCGCCCGCAGGAGCTAGAAAAGCAGCGCTTATACCGCCGTCCAAAGGCAACAATAGGCCGGCTTTAGCGATATTAATACGCAAACCCTTATCTTTTATAGCATCTAACAAATCTTCATATATTTTGGTATTAGCCGTAGCCTCAGGCATATATACCGCTTTAACAGGAATTTGTTCGATTATATATGGCAGACCCCCTATATGGTCCTCATGCGGATGGGTAGCGATCAAACAATCCAATTGTTGTACGCCGGCTTGCTCAAGATACTTGGCTATAAATCGGCCGTCATCCCTGTTGCCGCCGTCTATAAGCATGGCATGGTTTGTAGGCCACTGTATCAGTATGCTGTCAGCCTGTCCCACGTCCAATACATGTACTACGACATCCTCGATGATACCGGCCTGGTTTACGCTAGTCGACTGACCGATGCTGTTGGTTGCCAGCAACCATACGATAGCCAGCACTATGACCACGAGCATGGGCATAATAGCGGAATTTCGTGGCCTTCTCGCAAATCGCCTGCGCATATAAAATCACTCCTATCCGTTCATGCTCTTTATCTATTGCTCGCTGCGCGTTGTTTTGCTCTATCCTCTTTCTTTAATACCCTTTTACGCATGCGTATGTTTTTTGGTGTTACTTCCATCAGCTCATCGTCGCCTATAAATTCCATACACTGTTCCAGGCTCATCTCCTTGTGAGGCACCAGACGTAAAGCTTCGTCAGCCGTAGAGGAACGCATATTGGTCATATGTTTCTTTTTACATACATTTATATCCATATCATCGCCGCGCAAGTTTTCGCCCACTATCATACCCTGATATACCTTTACGCCGGGGCCGATAAAGAGCGTTCCACGTTCCTGCGCATTATACAGGCCATACACAGTCGTCTCTCCATCTTCAAAGGCCACCAAAGATCCCCTTTGCCTTGTAGCTATATCGCCTTTATATGGCTCGTAATCCATAAAGATATGATGCATTATACCGTTGCCCTTGGTATCGGTCATAAATTCGGATTTGTATCCTATAAGGCCCCGAGACGGTATCTTAAACTCCATGCGCATATAGCCGTTATTCATGTTATGCATGTTTAACATCTCGGCTTTTCTGGAACCGAGTTTCTCCATTACAGCACCCATATATTCCTCGGGTACATCTATGATCAGCTGCTCTATAGGCTCATATTTTACGCCGTTTATATCCCTGTATATGACCTCCGGCCTGGATACCTGAAACTCATACCCCTCGCGGCGCATGGTCTCGATTAATACCGATAAATGCAATTCACCGCGTCCGGACACCTTGAAAGCATCCGGTGAATCTGTCTCTTCTACCTTGAGACTCAGGTTGGTCTGTATCTCGCGATACAATCTATCGCGCAGATGCCTGGACGTAAAGTACTCGCCTTCGGTACCCGCAAACGGGCTGTTATTGGCGCTGAATGTCATGGACATGGTAGGCTCTTCTATTTCCACAAATGGCAGAGCCTCTGGATTCTGATCATCGCATATGGTTTCACCGATATTTATATCATCTATACCCGATACCGCCACTATATCGCCCAGCAACGATTCCTTTATCTCTATGCGCTTGAGCCCTTTATATGAATACAAACGCCCTATCTTGGCATATGATATCGAGCCGTCCTTTCGGCATACCGCCACGCGCTGGCCATAATTTATGCGGCCGCGTTCTATGCGCCCAACGGCTATGCGGCCCACGTATTCATCAGGCTCTACGGTACTCACCATCATCTGCAGCGGCGCATCAGGATCCCCGACAGGCGGCTCTACATGGCGTACAATGGTATCCAGTAACGGCCTTATATCGGAGCTGTCCTCATCCAATTCCATCTTGGCTATGCCTTCTTTGGCAGAAGCATACACCACCGGAAAGTCCAGTTGTTCATCCGACGCGTCCAGTTCAACGAACAAATCGAATATCTCGTCTAACACCTCATGCGGCCGAGCATCAGGCCGATCTATCTTGTTTATAACCACTATGGGCTTCAAACCCAATTCCAAAGCTTTATGGAGCACAAAACGCGTCTGTGGCATAGGGCCTTCGAAAGCATCCACCACCAGCAGTACGCTATTGACCATTTTGAGCACGCGCTCCACCTCGCCGCCAAAGTCAGCATGCCCCGGGGTATCCACTATATTTATTTTAACGCCATTATATTCTATGGCTGTATTTTTTGCTAATATAGTAATGCCGCGCTCCCTTTCGAGGTCGCCGGAATCTAATATCCTATCGCCTACCTCTTCATTGTCGCGGAATACACCGCTTTGTTTTAACATGCAGTCCACAAGGCTGGTCTTGCCGTGGTCTACATGGGCTATTATAGCTACGTTCCTTATGTCTTCTCTTACCAGCATTAATTATCTCCCTTTTATGCTAATCGCGGTTTCACGTATTTCGTATATACCGCCAGTACCGGTACAGCTATGCCGAATACCGCTATACCCTCGCTCAACGTTATATAGCCTGCCGTTATCCAGTAAGGCGTGCGGCTAAAGTAGCTGACGTACAGCGACACGCCCAGGCCATTTACCAATATAGGAGGTAAAGCCGCCAGATATACCTTACCGGTTTTTCTTAAAACATGCGTCAGATATGCCGCTATCAGCGTAGCAGCACTGCCGCCTATAATATCTATGATGCCGAATGGGCTGGCCAGATTGGATATAACACAACCTATAGCAAGGCCGAGCACTGCGGCCGGTTCGGCGTATGGCAACAGCACAAGGCCTTCGGATAAACGAAATTGCACAGGCCCATAACTCAGTCCAGACGGTAATATATATGTCAGCACGGCATACAACGCGGCTATGAGGCCTACTTTTGTAATGTACCTGCTATTCATCCTCATTCTCTTCCTCGAGGAAACTCATATCGACCGGGACTGCATCGCCGAGTATCTTGTAGACATCGGCCATCATCCTGTTAAAGCGGAATTCGGCAGCGAAGTAATCGCTCATATCGTTGTCATAACACAATATCTGATATAACCTCTGCAGTTTGTCCACATCCTCTTTATCAGGCTGTTGGCCGCTCAACTGAGCGGCCTGTATCTGAAATTCCTGTCTTTTGAAATCCGAAAGCATCTTTTTATTCTTATCGTTGGCATTGATTTTCTTTAATGCCTTATCATAGTCTATATACTCCTGGCTTTCTTTTAGTGCCCTGGCCAGTTCATGTGCCTTATCGTATACGTTCATGTTCTCATACCTCCATTATAACCGGTAAAATCATCGGGCTGCGCTTGGTCTTTTCATATAGAAATTTCTTCAGCTCATCCCTTATACTCGATTTTATAGTGGTCCATTCCCTCACCTTGCCGTTTCTGCACTCTTCCAGGACACCTTTAACCACTACTTTGGCCTGCTCCATCAACGCCTCCGATTCTCTGACATATACAAATCCTCTGGATATGATGTCTGGTCCCGCTATGGAAGTACCGGTTTCTTTATCTATTGTGACCACTACCACCATCAGACCGTCCTGGGATAAGTGCTTTCTATCGCGCAATACGATATTGCCCACATCGCCGACACCCAGACCGTCGACCAGCACGCTTCCCGCAGGTACGCTGCCAGCTACCTTGCACGACGTTCCCGAAAATTCCATTGTAACGCCTATGTCAGGTATAAATATATTTTCTGGCGGCATGCCCAAGGATTCCGCTAACATGGCATGACGTTTCAAATGCCTGTATTCCCCATGAACAGGGATAAAAAACTTAGGCTTAACCAGTTTGTGGATAAGCTTTAGTTCTTCCTGGCAGGCATGGCCTGAAACATGGATCTCATCGAGCGATTCATATATAACATCTGCACCCTTTTGGAACAGCTCGTTTATAACCCTGTGTATCATCTTCTCGTTGCCCGGTATAGGCATGGCTGATATTATTATAAGGTCTCCCGGCATTATCTCGATCTTCTTATGCTCGGAAGCAGCCATTCTGGCCAACGCCGACATTGGTTCCCCCTGACTGCCGGTAGTGAGAATCAATATCCTCTCGGGAGGAAAGCTGTTCATCTTATCCACGTCTATTATCGCTCCATCAGGAACTGACAGATAGCCGAGCTCGGTAGCCACATTTACAACATTGACCATGCTCCTGCCCGATATCACTATCTTGCGATCAAATGTCAGCGCTGAATTTATAGCCTGCTGTATACGATGCACATTTGATGCAAAACTAGCCACTATAATCCTACCGGTAGACTCCGCAAAGATGCGATCAAAGGTTTCCCCCACAACGCTTTCGGACATGGTATAGCCGGGACGCTCCACATTGGTGCTATCAGCAAACATGGCTAGCACGCCTTCCTGTCCGAGCTGAGCGAAACGTCCCAGGTCTATGACCTCGCCGTCTATAGGCGTATAATCTACTTTAAAATCGCCGGTATGCACTATAACGCCTATCGGACAACGTATAGCCAAAGATACCGTACCGGCTATGCTGTGATTTACATTTATGAGCTCAACTTCGAAAGCGCCAAGCTGTATCTTGCTGCCAGCTTCTACGTGCACGAGCTTGACGCTGGTGTTCAAGCCGAACTCCTTGAGTTTATTCTCCACCAGTCCGAGCGTCATCCTCGTACCGTACACCGGCACGTTGATCTCCTTCAGTACATATGGAAGCGCTCCTATATGATCCTCATGCCCGTGGGTTAATACGATACCCTTGAGCTTATCCTTATTTTTTACGAGATAGCTGGTATCCGGTATAACCAGGTCAACGCCAGGCATATCATCTTCCGGAAATGTGGATCCACAATCCACCAATATCATATCCGATCCGTATTCGTAAACTGTCATGTTCTTGCCTATCTCGTTTATCCCTCCAAGCGGGGTCACCTTCAATTTTGTTTTCGTTGATTTTGCCACAAAAAATCTAATTTCCTCCATTTCTTTTATTATATATACTTTTTTTAGATACTCCGGCCACGTATCATCGCTTTATATTATACTTCATCCTTACGAGTTTAGCAATAACTGCATTTTGTCAGCGCAATAACGCCGGTATACACACTCCGGCCGATCTATTATTCGCCGGCGAGTGGCCGATACCAGCAGGCATACGTATTCAGCATGGCTCCATGCTAGTGGAGTGGCTGAACCGGTAGGCTCACCGGTATCATCCCACACCTGCTCAGACAACATATAACTGCTATTGGCAAATTGCTCCATATATCTTATATATTCCGTAGCATCATTGCCCGCAGCCAGCTCGTAATGCCCTCTCTCACCCGTCAATACAGGCCAAAGCCGGCCTTTGCCCACACCGCAATACGGCTCACAATCCTCTGTTTCACCATAACCGTCGTGGTTATAGCGATACCATCCTACTCCCCTGCCGGTACGCACTTTTGTGAGTTCATCCACCACCCTCAATGTTTCGGTTATATGATAATCATCGGCGCGCTTTATACCTAGCCTGACCAATTCCAGAAAGCTGGCATCCACCACTTCCCGTTGATCGTATTCCCCGGCGCCGTTGCTGAGATGCACTTTATCACAGCAATTGGGATCACCGTTCGGGCTTATACGTATATAATATTTGCCGCTCCCATGAAAACCTGTGGTGGTAAAACACCAGCGGTCGACATCCCTCTGCCATATATCGGCTTTCTCAAGATAACGATCGCGGCTATAGATATCACCGCTGTCACCTGCCAGTTGCCCTGCGCATACCAAGCCGGCTATTTCAGTCGCTATGGTGGCAGGTGAATAGCCAGCATTCTCTTCCCATCGTTCTTGCTGCGTGGCTGGGCCTCGAGCACATATAAAGTCAGCAGCCGGTTTAACCAACTTAAAATAGAGGTCTTTACGTTTTAGATGCCATGCCAATATTATTGCATCGGCCACTTCGTCCATCTGCAAGCCTCCCCAATATGGATAACCGCTGAGCCATGAATTCTGGGGGAAACTCCCATCATCGCGCTGCTGCACATAAGCCAGATATTCCAGTGCGCGATTGGCCGTAATGCTATCACCGGCGGCTATAAATGCCATGGCAATATGATAGAGATCCCGGCTCCACACAAGATGATAACCTCCTCTATTTTCATCACTGGCCGCTTCACCCCATGGTATGCTCATAGACGCTATCGTAGCGCCTCTATGGGTCTTATCCTCATGTGATTTCATCACCATCATGCTGGTATAATAAAGCTGCGTCGCCCTGCCGTTCAAAACATCCAATCGCCTGCAATAGTTACTCCATCCTTCTATATACTCCTGCTCAATGCCTCTATAATCATCATTAATAGTAGCATAGCCTGTGGCCGATGCTTCAAATTCATTGCGTCCCAACGATAAAACCACTGTAAATTCATTACTGCAGCTTATGTCTAATTCGGCTATCTGGCCTATATTACCATCTTTAGCTATATCGAATTGATAATTCAACCCTCTGTTCCGTTTTAAATCCGTAAAACCGTCATTTACCCCTATATAGCCGGTCGAATAAGCATCCCATGGTACATCGGTCAATAAAGCGGTGTGTATACCACCATCATATGCAGCTAATACGGGTTTACCCATATATGACGTGATATAGCCGGTATCACCGTAACCGCTGTTGTCTATATGCGGTTCATAAAATACATAAATACTATAATCGTCCAAAGTGCCTTGCAGAACTTCAAACCGGCATTTCATAATAATCGAATTTCTCATGGCATCGGTTATTATGCGTTTATCGATCCTATAGCACTTCTCTTTATCAGTATTTATGAGACGATAAGCCAGTGCGTTTGGATTTATGAATTCAACCCTATGATGCATATCTTCTGATTCCTCGTCTACAGAACCGTCTTTATCCATCACTATCAGGCGAAGGGATTTAGTATTGGCGGTATCCAAAGTAGGGTAATAAACCTCGGTTATAATGCCGTGAGCTATGGTAAACCATACTTTGGAATAAAAATTGAAAGCCGTACCCACACCGGTTTTACTGGCTGTAGACCATGTAGGCCTGTTCCCGGGTCCTCCAAATGCTTCTCCTCCTACTTGTCTTGTGATCTTATACATAAATCATTTCCATCCTTTATAGCAAATTTCATTAATAATTTTCCCCTTTTTGAAAATACTATTTTTGTTGTTCTAATATTTATTTTGTTATGCGTATATAGTGAAAGGAATAAAACCGGCATTATGTTACTCGATCATACAATTGATAAAAGTTGGATACCATATAGATACGGTGATACTAAGATAAGGCTTATGATAAAGGATCCATATTGGCTTTATGCCTACTGGGATATAAAAGACGAAACACAGCATCATGCCTATATCATGGCCGATCATCGTTGGGCATTAAGGATTAACCATATATCACCAGGTGCATCAAGCGATTCTTTTTTTATAGAGGTAGGATTGCCAACAGGCAACTGGTATGTATACGTGAATCGGCCTGACAGCGATTTCAGCGCGGAAATAGGATTTATCCTTCCTAGTGGGTTATTCGTGAGCGTGGCCCAATCCAACGTTATCCATACACCGCGAGACCGAGCCTCCGATATATATAACGTGTATTATATGGATATATTTTCAGCACAATACCAGCCGACGATATCGCAATCATCGCAGCCACAGTCATCGATGGGTTCGGAGTCGTACTTCATCATAAGCTCTCAGAGCATGTTCAATCGATCATAGAAAGGAAATGATAAAATGGTTCAAGGATATGTGAGCATGGTGCTTCACGCACATCTACCTTATGTCAGGCATCCCGAATATAGTGACTGTATAGAGGAAAGATGGCTCTTTGAGGCTATTACCGAAAGCTATATACCCCTTATCGATATATTGGATGGGCTTATGGAGGATAAAATTGATTTTAAATTGACTATGTCTATAACGTCCACGCTGCTATCCATGCTGGATGATGATTTCCTCAAAGACCGGTATACACAATATTTGCATAAATTGATAGAACTGTCGGAAAAAGAAGTAATTAGAACAAAAAATATCTATCAGATAAGCGAAGTAGCAAAAATGTATAATAACAGATTGAAGCTCATTATGGATGTGTACGATAAACGCTACAGCCGGGACCTCATATCGGCCTTTCGCAAATTTCAAAGCATGGGCAAATTGGAGATTCTGGCCTGCGCCGCCACCCACGGCTATTTGCCGCTGATGGACATGTATCCCGAAGCCCTTGAGGCTCAAATAAAGGTGGGTATAGACACATACAAACGCTATCTGGGCCAGCAACCGCATGGCATATGGCTGCCCGAATGCGCTTATACGCCTGCCATAGACCATATATTGCATAAATACGGTATATATTATTTTATAGCCGAATCGCACGGTGTATTATTTGCCCAGCCGCGGCCGGTATGCGGCACATATGCGCCTATAATTACGCCGCAAGGTATAGCGGTGTTCGGCCGCGATACCGAAAGCTCAAAGCAGGTATGGAGTGCCGACGAGGGTTATCCCGGCGATTACGATTACAGAGAGTTTTATCGGGATATAGGGCATGAACTCGATTATAATTATATAAAGCCTTATATAATGTCAGACGGACAGAGGGTACAGACTGGTTTGAAATATTATCGAATAACAGGTAAGACCGATGACAAAATGCCTTATA
>NZ_JAIHAU010000025.1 GCF_020054945.1 Mahella sp. | reverse complement strand
CATATAAAAAATCTATGAACAATATCCTATCATAAAGACCTTTAAATGTTTAGTGGCAAATTATCCCTTGGAATAATTTTTCTTCATGCTTTTGCCGTGGGATGGGATGAAAGGCAGCTTGCCTTCCTTCGTTAAATCTGCTATTATAGTTATAACACCTTGATATCGATAAACAGGTGCGGCAAATCGTGGTTTGCCGCATAAAATCGGTCGCCAACATAGCTTGGCCCTTTTGATGTTTGCGAAGTCGGGTAATATCCGCGAGATGCGTTGCGAAGGGAGTAAATATTGCAGATGCTGCATGATGAATTGGACGAATTAAAACGGGAATTTGCAAGCGAATTAAAACAAATAAGCGATTCTGAAGCTTTGGAAGCTTTAAGGATTAAATATATGGGCAAGAAAGGTCTTGTCACTTTACTGTTAAAGGGCATGGGCGATTTGCCGCCGGAAGAACGGCCGACCGCCGGGCAGGCGGTAAACAGGCTTAAAGAAGAACTTGCGGCATTGCTGGATAATGAAGAGCGTCGGATAAAGGCCGCGGAAAGGCAGCGCCGATTGGAGACCGAGACCATAGATGTCACTATACCTGGCAAAAGGCCGGTTATAGGCAAAAGGCATCCGCTCAGCATAGTGCGCCGCCAGATAGAAGATATATTCATAGGCATGGGCTTTGAGATAGCGGACGGGCCGGAAGTAGAATACGATTATTACAATTTTGAAGCGCTGAATATCCCCAAAGACCACCCATCGAGAGATCTCCAGGATACTTTTTACATAACCGATAATATAGTTTTGAGGACGCAGACATCGCCCGTGCAGATACGGGTCATGGAGAGCCATAAACCACCTATACGCATAATAGCTCCGGGTAGGGTCTATCGCTCTGATGAGGTGGATGCCACCCATTCGCCCATATTTCATCAAATGGAAGGGCTGGTGGTGGATCACGGCATCACGATGGGCGACCTAAAAGGCGTATTGGATGTATTCGCTAAAGCGTTGTACGGAGAGGATACCAAGACAAAATTTCGGCCGCACTATTTTCCGTTCACCGAACCGAGTGCCGAGGTCGATGTCACATGTGCGTGGTGTCACGGTAAAGGCTGCCGCATATGCGGTTACTCGGGCTGGATAGAGGTGCTGGGAGCAGGTATGGTGCATCCTAATGTGCTGCGCACCGTGGGCATAAATCCGGATGAATACAGCGGTTTTGCGTTCGGCCTTGGTCTGGATAGGCTGACCATGCTTAAGTACGGCATAGACGACATGCGCTTGTTATTCGAAAACGACTATAGATTTTTAAAGCAATTTTGATCGGGAGGATAATAGATGAAAGTTCCGTTGAGCTGGTTAAAGGATTTCGTTGATATAGATGTATCATTAAAAGATTTTGTTGATCGTATGACCATGAGCGGCAGCAAGGTAGAGACTGTGGAACAGATCGGCGGAGAAATAAACAACGTTGTGGTAGGCCGCATTATAGAGCGGCATAAGCATCCCAACGCCGATCGCCTGCAGGTCTGCCAGGTGGACATAGGTAGCTCTGTAGTACAGATAGTCACTGCGGCTGATAACATAGAGACGGGTGATTACATACCGGTGGCTTTGCATGGAGCAGATCTGGCCGGCGGTGTCAAAATAAAACGCGGCAAATTGCGCGGAGAAGTGTCGGAAGGCATGATGTGTTCCGGTAAGGAGCTCGGTCTTACCGAAGAGGATTATCCGGGAGCTGAAACCTATGGCATATTGATATTGGATAAGCCGTATGAATTGGGTGCCGATATAAAAAAAGTGCTGGGGTTAGAGGAAACGGTTGTAGATTTTGAGATAACGCCAAACCGGCCGGATTGTCTGTCAATAATGGGGATAGGGCGCGAAGCTGCCGCGACTTTTAAGAAGCCTTTCAATGCATTGGCTCCGGTGGTAAAAGAAGGCTCTGAGATGGTGGAAACAGCAGCGTCCATAACAGTGGAATGCCCTCAGATTTGCCCAAGATATGCCGCCCGCATTATAACCAACGTAAAGCTAGGCCCGTCGCCGAAGTGGATGCGCGACAGGCTTAAGGCTGCAGGTATCCGGCCTATAAACAATGTGGTCGATATAACCAATTATGTTATGCTCGAATGCGGCCAGCCCATGCACGCTTTTGATCTGAACAGATTAGAACAGCATAAAATAGTGGTTAGAACGGCACATGACGGAGAGCTGTTCGAAACGCTGGATGGCGTGCAGCGCAGGCTGGACAGCGATATGCTTGTGATAACCGATGGTATGAACCCTGTGGCCGTGGCCGGCGTTATGGGCGGAGCCAACAGCGAGATAAGCGATGATACACGCACCGTATTATTGGAGTCGGCCAATTTCAATAAAGTCAGTGTGCGCAATACGTCGCGTAAGCTGGGCTTGAGAACCGAAGCCTCGTCGCGTTTTGAAAAAGGATTGGACCCCGAGCTGGTCATGCTGGCACTGAATAGGGCGGCTGAACTTTTTAATGTGTTGGAAGCCGGTACGCCCATGCAAGGGGTTATAGACGTATATCCGGTTAAGCCGGAACAGCGCGTAATACAAACGGATGCCGCAAGCATAAATGCCTTGTTAGGTACTACTATTGCAGCGGATGAGATGAAGGCTATGCTAATCCCGCTCGGTTTTGAAGTAGAGTGCAATGATAGCCGTATGTCGGTAAAAGTGCCGTCATTCAGGCAGGACGTTGTGGAGATGGCTGATTTGGCCGAAGAGGTGGCGCGCTTTTACGGCTATGATAGGATAAAGCCCACGCTTATGAAGAGCGGCATATCGGTGGGACGGCGCAATGTTAAGCAACAGCTTATGGAATATATAAAGGATGTGCTGACGGCGTGCGGCTTGTATGAGGTAAATACCTATTCTTTTACCGGATATAGGCAGCTCAAACAAGCCGGGATAAAAATGGATGAATCATTTAAGCCGGTAACTATAAAAAATGCGTTAGGTGAAGATCAGAGCCTCATGCGTCCTACTTTAATACCATCGATGCTGGAGGTATTGGTGCGTAATATAAACCGCGGGGTGGATTCATTTGGCGTGTTTGAGACGGCCCCTGTATTTTTGGCAAATGAACTGCCGCCGATCACATTGCCGCGGCAGCCTATGCGATTAGCCATAGGGCTCTATGGGAACACCGATTTCTTTACATTAAAGGGTATAATAGAGGTCATTTTAGAGGCTTTAGCTATAAAAGGCGTATACTTCTCACCTGCCCAACGCGATGGCCTTCATCCCGGCAGAACGGCTGAGGTTGGTTTTGGCACCGATGTGGTGGGTGTTATGGGAGAGGTTCATCCCGATGTGCTGGATAATTTCGATATAGAGGAGAGAATTTATATAGCCGAGTTGGATCTCGATATGTTATTGGACAACGGCACCTTGGATAGGACCTATGTTGCTCTGCCCAAATTCCCGGCCGTACAAAGGGATATCGCCATAACGGTTCCAAAGTACGTGTTGGCTAGAGATATAGAAAATGTAATAAAAAAGAGCGGCGGCAAACTCATAGAGGATGTTAAACTTTTTGATGTATATGAGGGCTCTCAGATTCCGGAGGGGTATAAGAGCGTCGCTTATTCCATAGTATACAGAGCCCCTGATAGGACGCTTACTGATCAGGAAGTGGATAAACTCCAAGAGCGCATAATAAAGGCTTTAAAAGAGCAAATAGGAGCACAATTGCGCGGATAATTACAAAATTCGACAAAAGTATTGTTTATTAGATGGTGGTGATGTATAATAGAAATAGATTATTCGATATTAAAGAAAGGCCGTGGAGAAATGGATAAAGTCGATACCAAGACCCGTACCACCGTTAAGATTCGCGGCAGAGAATATGTCATGAAGGCTTCCGAATCTGAGGAATACATCCATAAAGTGGCTATTTATGTGGATCGTAAAATGGAAGATATCGAAAAGGTAAATCCTAACCTGAGCACCACCATGCTGGCTATACTTACGGCGCTGAATGTGGCCGACGAGCTTCTGAAAGAAAGAGAACGCACTAGCAAACTAGAGAAAGAGGTTCAAAGGCTCAAAGATGCTTTGAGCAGGTCGCCGCAGCTTTATGACATAAATCAGAAATACAAAAAAACAGAGAGGCAGGATCAGGCCCCGGCTAGCGAACAACGCAATGCCTAGGGCTTCTTTTTAAAAATAAATGGACCATCGAACCCTAAAAATACTAGAATTCGACAAGATAATTCAAAAGCTCAAATCCAAAGCTTTTTCAGCATTGGGAGCTGATGCAGCAGAGGTTTTATTGCCTTCGCTGGATAAATATACCATCGACATTTGGCAGCGTCAGACTGATGAAGCGGTATCATATATTCGGCGGCTCGGATTGCCGCCGCTGGAAGGCATAAAGGATGTAAAGGATTCTGTTAATGCCGCTTCTGTTGGCGCTACTTTAAGGCCTAAAGAGCTGCTCGATATAGCATCTGTGATAAAAACGGCCAGACTGATGAAAGGTTATGTGCAGGATAATGAAAACGCAGACCTTATAGCAGATCTTTGTTATAGCCTCCACAGCATGAAGGTTGTGGAAGATGAGATATATCGCTGTATATTATCCGAGGATGAGATAGCCGATGATGCCACGCCGGAGCTTAAGGATATACGGCGGCATATAGCGCAGGCTAATCAAAGGATAAGGGATAAATTAAACGATATAATACGTTCTGCTCAGTATCAGCGTATGCTGCAAGATCCTATAATTACCATAAGAAATGGTCGTTATGTAGTGCCGGTAAAGCAGGAATATCGCAGCGGTTTTGCAGGGCTTATACAGGACCAGTCTGGCAGCGGGGCGACTCTGTTCATAGAGCCTATGGCGGTGGTGGAGGCCAATAATGACTTGAGGACATACATGCTTCAGGAGCAGGAGGAAATAGAGCGTATCCTTGCTTCGTTTAGCCATATGATCGGCCAGCACTCCGAAGATATACTGAACGACTTGAGCATACTCGCTCAATTGGACTTAATATTTGCCAAGGGCCGGTTCAGCATTGAGATGAACGCTGTACGGCCGCTGCTTACAGAAGATGATGGCATAATATTTAAAAGAGCCCGACATCCGCTCATCGATGCTGATAAAGTAGTGCCTATAGATTTGGAATTAGGCCGTCAATTTACTCAGCTTATAATTACCGGACCAAATACTGGCGGTAAAACCGTAACGCTTAAAACCATAGGCTTGCTTACGCTTATGGCTCAGGCTGGCTTGCATGTACCGGCTGGCAGCGGCACACAGATAAGGATTTTTACAGGTGTATATGCCGATATAGGTGATGAACAGAGTATAGAACAAAGCCTCAGCACATTTTCATCGCATATGACCAATATAGTGCATATTTTAAATTCGGCTGATCATCGCTCATTGGTGCTGCTTGATGAGCTGGGTGCCGGTACTGATCCTACCGAAGGAGCTGCGCTGGCCATGGCCATATTGGATGAACTAAGGCATAAAGGCGCTATAGTGGCGGCTACCACGCATTATAGTCAGCTTAAAGCATATGCGTTAAAAACGCCTGGCGTGATAAACGCCGGTATGGAGTTCGATGTAGAAACGCTAAGGCCAACGTATCGCCTTATAGTAGGTGTGCCGGGCAAGAGCAATGCCTTTATCATATCGCGTAAATTGGGGCTGAGCGATGAAGTTTTGACAAGGGCGCAGGCTTTGCTAAATGAAAGCGACCTGCGTTTTGAAGATGTTATAGGCAAGCTTGAAGAACAGCACCACATGGCCGAAAAGGAACGCGCGGAGGCTGCGCAGGCACTAGAGCAGGCACGCCTGTTGGAGCAAAAGTATCAGCAATTAAACGCGCAGCTCGAACAAAAGCGAAACGATATAATACACAAAGCTCGCCAAGAGGCTAAGGTTGTATTAAATCGGGCCAAGAGCCAGGCCGATCAAATAATCAAAGAATTGCGCGACGCACAGATGCAGGCTTCGAAAGAGGCTAATAAGACAATAGAACAAGCGCGCGCGACGCTTAAAAAGGAAATAGATGAGCTAAATCCGGAGCAGGGGGTTGAAGAGCAATATAAACCGGTTACGGATGTTAGGCCTGGTATGCAGGTATATATAGTTCCGCTCAGAGCTAACGGGTTTATCCTCACGCCGCCCGATGCCAACGGCAATGTGCAGGTACAGGTTGGCATAATGAAGGCCGCGGCACGCTTATCCGATCTCGCGGAATTGCCTGAACATGGAGAGCAAGTCAAAATCCAGCCGGCAGGTAAGACAGCCGGCACACCCCGTTCGCGAGATATTGGATTAGAAATAGATGTAAGAGGGCAGATGCTGGAAGAAGCGTTGGCCAATATAGATAAATACTTGGATGATGCGGCTATAAGCGGATTGGAAGAGGTTTTTATAATACATGGCAAAGGTACAGGCGTGTTGCGCACCGGTATACAGAATTTCCTGCGCCATCATCCGCATGTTGCGTCCTATAGGACGGGCCGTTACGGCGAAGGTGAAATGGGCGTTACGGTGGTAAAACTGAAATAAAATGTATATAATATTACCAGATTCGTGAAAAGAAGGTGTGCATTTGAGACAATGCTTGGCGGATATGTGGCGCAGGTATAGAGATGTCTTTTATGATTATCTTGGCATTATTGTAGGTACCCTCATAGTAGCCCTGTCCTTTAATCTCTTCTTTGTACCGAATAAAATAGCGCCTGGTGGTGTGGGCGGTATAGCTACAGTTCTATACTACTTATTTGAATTTCCTGTGGGCACCACCATGCTGATATTAAACATACCGCTGTTCTTGGCCGGCGTAAAGGTGCATGGTGCTGGTTTTGGATTTAAGACGCTTATAGCTACGGTATTGCTCTCGTTTTTCATAGATGCCATAAAATTGCAGCCGTTGACACATAATGAGATATTGGCATCGGTATACGGCGGCATAATTATGGGCATAGGTCTCGGCATAGTGTTTCGTTCGGACGCCACTACAGGAGGGACTGATCTGGCAGCCAAAATAGTGCATAAATTTATGCCTTATATTACCATGGGTTGGTTGCTGTTTATGATAGATACCGCCGTGGTGACGTTGGCGGGTACGGTATTCGGGCCGGAGCAGGCGCTTTATGCGATAATAGCGCTTTTTATCAGTTCATATGTTATAGACCTTATTCAAGAAGGCTTGGGCAGTTCCAAAGCCTTTATAGTTGTATCGGATAAAGCAGATGAAATATCCAAAGCCATATTGCATGATATCGACAGAGGTGTTACACTGTTAGAAGGACGAGGTGCTTATACGCAAAGGAAGAAAGATGTCATACTCTGTGTGGTCAGCCGCACAGAGGTTATAAGACTTAAAGAAATCATAACAGCTATAGATAACAAAGCCTTTCTTATAATAACCGATGCCCGCGAGGTGCACGGTGAAGGCTTTTAGATATTACATTATATAGGAGGAGAAGTATGCAACAGAATAAAATTGAGTTTCTGGAAGAAAAAGCTAAGCAGGTAAGGGCGGATATCATCTGCTCATTGGCATCGGCTAATTCAGGTCATACCGGCGGTTCACTGTCGGCAACCGATATATTGGTGGCGTTATATTTTGAAGTGATGAACGTACGGCCTGACCAACCGAAATGGCCGGATCGCGATCGGCTTGTGTTATCCAAAGGGCACGCCGCTCCGGCTCTGTATGCGGTGTTGGCCCATAAAGGTTATTTTTCGAGGGATCATCTGTGGACATTGAGGCAGGTAGGTTCGATATTGCAGGGTCACCCTGATATGAAACGCACACCTGGCGTGGATATGTCGACCGGTTCATTGGGGCAAGGTATATCGGCGGCAAACGGGATGGCGCTGGCAGGCAAAATAGACAAAAAAGATTATCGCGTATATGCCCTTTTAGGCGATGGCGAATTAGAAGAGGGTGAGGTATGGGAAGCGGCCATGACAGCGGCTCACTATAAGCTGGATAACCTCACGGCATTTGTGGATCATAACCATTTGCAAATAGACGGGTTTGTCACTGATGTGAAATCGCCGGAGCCGGTGGATGAGAAATTCAAGGCCTTTGGTTGGAATGTATTGTATATAAACGGCCACGATATGAATGAGATATTAGAGGCTGTGGAGCAGGCTAAAGCCACCAAAGGCAAACCTACGGTAATAATAGCTGAAACTGTCAAAGGTAAGGGCGTATCCTTCATGGAATGTCAGGCCGGATGGCATGGTATAGCGCCTAATGCACAGCAAAAGGAACAAGCTTTAAAAGAACTGGGGGCAGAGATAAATGTCTGAGAAGATAGCTACAAGAGAGGCTTACGGCTTGGCTCTGGCCGAGTTCGGGGCACAATATGAAAATATAATTGTGCTGGACGCCGATTTGTCTAAATCTACCAAAACCGAAGAGTTCAAGAAAAAATTTCCCGACAGATTTATAAATATGGGAATATCCGAGAGCGATATGATGGCTACGGCTGCCGGTATAGCCACCACAGGTAAAATAGTATTTGCCAGCACTTTTGCCATATTCGCCGCCGGGCGTGCTTTCGAGCAGGTGCGCAACTCCATAGCCTATCCTAAGCTTAACGTCAAAATAGGCGCTACCCATGCGGGAATAACGGTGGGTGAGGATGGCGGCTCACATCAGGCTGTAGAGGATATAGCGCTTATGAGAGCCGTGCCCAATATGGTGGTCATAAGCCCGGCTGATGCTGTGGAAAGTCGCGCTGCTGTAAAAGCGGCTATTGAATACGACGGTCCGGTATATCTTAGATTTGGTCGTTTGGCCGTTCCGGTCATATACGATAAGGATAATTATGTATTCGAGCTGGGCAAAGGCGTGGAGACGGCTCCGGGCAATGATATAGCTATTATTGCTACCGGCATGATGGTGGGCAATGCTCTGGAGGCAAGGCAAAAATTGAGCCGAGAGGGCATAAACGCCCGAGTGATAGATATACACACTATAAAGCCGATAGATAAAGATATAATCGTAAAAGCCGCCGAGGAAACCGGAGCCATACTTACAGTAGAGGAACATGTGGTAAACGGTGGTCTGGGTGGTGCTGTGGCCGAGGTGCTTTCGGAATATAGGCCGACTATAATGAAACGTATGGGCCTGTATGACCAATTCGGTCAATCGGGTAAACCCGATGATTTGCTCAAACTATATAAGCTTACGCCGGATGATATAGCCGACGAGGCCAAAGCGCTGTTGCAGCACAAACCATGATGCCGATGAGCGCGGTTTACCGCAATGTCAGATAGATGAGGAGGTGTAAGATGAGGGTAGTGCGATTTGCGAAAGACAATCTCGTGTCTTATGGCATAGCCGATGGCGATACGGTGCGCCGTATAAAAGGCGACGTATTTGACAGCTATGAGGTTACTACGCAGCGTTTTTCGCTCGATGAAGTAAGGCTCATGGCGCCGTGCCTGCCGAGTAAAATAGTAGCTGTGGGATTGAATTATGCCGATCATATAAGCGAGATGACCGAAGAGACCAGGAAAGACCCGGTGCTCTTTATAAAACCGTCGACGGCCGTTATAGGGCATAAGGATTATATAGTATGTCCGACTATGTCGCAAAGGGTGGATTATGAGGGCGAGCTGGCGGTGGTCATAGGCAGGCAATGCAAAGACGTGGAAGAAGAGGATGTCAGTGACTATATATTCGGATTTACTTGTTTTAATGATGTGACGGCAAGGGATCTGCAATCAATAGACGGCCAATGGACCAGGGCCAAATCCTTCGATACCTTTGCGCCGATGGGGCCGTGGATAGCGAGAGGGATGGATGCACATTATTTGGATCTGGAGGTCAGAGTCAACGGAGAGGTGAAACAGAGCAGCAATACGTCATTTTTGCTGCATAATGTGGAGGAATTGGTCAGTTTCATATCCAAGGTCATGACATTGCTGCCAGGTGACGTTATAGCTACAGGTACGCCTTCAGGCATTTCACCCATAAAACCCGGCGATATTGTGGAAGTGGAAATAGAGGGTATAGGCGTGCTGGAAAATTACGTGAGGTGATGGCTGTGGTTTATGAATCTAAAATAAAGAATACGACTGTCGATCGCCTGTTTGAGGCTATACTTCAGTTGAAGGATATCGATGAATGTTACCGGTTTTTTGAAGATCTATGCACCATCAATGAAATAAAATCATTGGCCCAGCGTTTAGAGGTTGCCGAGATGCTGAGAAATGGAGAAACATATAATGAGATAGCTGAGCTAACAGGAGCCAGTACTGCCACTATAAGCCGCGTCAACCGATGTCTGGAATACGGTGCCGGAGGGTATCAGCTTATATTGGATCGATTGAATTCCGAACAGGACGGCGATGCTTGATGGATTACCTGAAGCAGTTAAATGAACAGCAGCAAAAAGCTGTGCTTTATACAGAAGGGCCACTCTTGGTGCTGGCCGGTGCCGGCAGCGGCAAGACGAGGGTGTTGACTTATCGGATAGCCCACCTCATAAACGATAAAGGCGTATCGCCATGGAATATACTGGCTATAACATTTACCAATAAGGCCGCGGATGAAATGAAACAGAGGGTGGCAGGACTGGTTGGCGTTACATCGAAGGATATATGGATAAGCACCTTTCATTCGTGCTGCGCTCGCATATTGAGGCGTGAGATAGACAAGATAGGGTATGAGCGCAACTTTACCATATTTGATGACAGCGATCAATCTGCTTTGATAAAAGAATGTGTAAAGGAAATGGCCCTTAACGACAAATATTTTCCCGATAGGGATATAAAAGCGAAGATAAGCAACGCCAAGAATAACCTGATAGGACCGGCTGATTACCTTAAATATTTCGGCGGCGATTTTAGAGCCGACAAGATAGCCCAGCTCTACGCCCTCTATCAAAAGAAACTTCAAAGAAATAATGCGTTGGATTTCGATGACCTCATAATGAAGACCGTAGAGCTGTTTCAACTGCGCCCGGATGTACTGGATTTTTATCAGCAAAAGTTTAAGTATATACTGGTGGATGAATACCAGGATACCAATTATGCTCAATATATGATGGTGCAGATGTTGTCGCGCCGCTATAAAAATCTGTGTGTCGTGGGCGATGATGATCAGAGCATATACGGCTGGCGCGGCGCTGATATACGCAATATATTGGAGTTCGAGAAGGATTTTCCGGATGCCAAGGTGATAAAGCTGGAGCAGAATTACCGCTCCACGCAGAATATACTTGAGGCGGCCAACAGCGTTATAGGAAATAACGTAGGACGTAAGGGCAAAAAATTATGGACCGCCAATAAACCGGGAGAGCGCATAAAATGCTATGCGGCCTATAACGAACATGACGAGGCCCAATTCATATGCCACCGTATACTGGAAGGCGTACAGCATGACGGACGCAGCTATGGGGATTTTGCGGTATTATATCGCATGAATGCCCAATCCAGGGCCATAGAAGAGAATATGGTCTATGCCGGCATACCCTATAAAGTAATAGGCGGCTTGCGTTTCTACGACCGCAAGGAGATAAAGGATATCATAGCCTATCTGCGCGTTATAGTCAATCCGATGGACAGTGTCAGTCTGAGGCGCATAATAAATGAGCCGAAGCGCGGCATAGGCGATGCTACAGTACGTGCCATGGAGGATTTAGCACAAAAAAGCGGGCAGTCGCTTTTCGATATAATATGGAATATAGATCAAATAGATGACATATCATCCAGGGTTAAGAACAGGATAAGGCCTTTTGCCGATGCTATGGTGCAGCTTATGGCTATGAAAGAATTGCTGCAGCCGTCAGAATTCATACAACAGTTGCTGGATACCACAGGCTATATTAAAGCATTGGAAGAACAGGATACCGATGAGGCCAAGGCGCGTATAGATAATATAGGGCAGCTGGTGTCAGCGGTTAAAGAATTTGAAAATTCGGCTGATGAGCCCACGTTGGAGGCTTTTTTGGAAAATGTAGCGCTTATATCGGGTACCGATGAACTGTCGGAAGATGGCGATGCCGTAGTGCTTATGACCATTCACGGCGCTAAAGGGCTTGAATTCCCCGTGGTATTTATATCGGGTATGGAAGAAGGCCTTTTTCCGAGTAGCCGCGCATTTAACGAGGAAAGCCAGATGGAAGAAGAAAGGCGGCTGTGCTATGTGGCTATAACGCGTGCCAGGCAGCAACTTTACATGACATATGCCGGGCAGCGTATGATATTCGGCAATATAATGGATGGCATACCGTCCCGATTCCTCGATGAAATACCGCAGGAACTGCTCGAAGGGGTAGGCCAGACCATTGAAGACAAGGATTCCATAGCTGTTACCAAAACACAGGCTCAGAGCGATGCCGATGGCAAAGCATCTTATAAATTGGGGGAGAAGATAAAACATCCGCGATTCGGTGTAGGCACTATAGTGGAAGTGAAAGGTAGCGGCGAGGATATAGAGCTCAAAGTGGCGTTTCCCAAAGGCGGTGTAAAGCAATTATTGGTAAAATATGCACCGATAGAACCGATATAGCATACGAGGTGAAATATGGCTGTTACAGAAGATGTAATACAACGCGTGAATGAATTAAGGCGGATTATAGAACATCATAATTATATGTATTATGTACTCGATAATCCCGAGATATCCGATGCCGAATACGATGCTCTGATGCGCGAATTGGAGCAACTGGAGTCCGAATATCCGGAGCTTATAACACCTGATTCGCCCACACAGAGGGTAGGCGGTCAGGTGTCCGGCCAATTCCAGCCGGTAATTCATAGCGTGCCGCTGCTCAGCTTGAACGATGTATTCTCCGAAAGCGAGATCAGGGACTTCGACAGGCGCGTGCGTGCAGCGCTGAATGAGGATGTGCAGTATGTGCTGGAGGTTAAGATAGACGGCCTGTCGGTGGCGCTTACATATCAGGACGGTTTGTTTATCCGCGGTGCTACGCGCGGCGATGGACTTGTCGGAGAGGATGTCACAGCCAATTTAAGGACGATACGTTCGATACCGTTGCGCTTGAAAATGCCCATAAACATGGAAGTACGCGGCGAAGTCTTTATGCCTAAGAAGTACTTCCACGAACTTAATGAGCAGAGGGAAAAAGACGGCTTGCCCTTATTCGCCAATCCGCGCAACGCCGCAGCCGGTTCGGTGCGCCAACTCGACCCGGTCATCACAGCACAACGCCATCTTGATATATTTGTATTCAACCTGCAGCGCATAGAGGGATATACTTTTGAAACGCATATCGAAAGCCTGATGTTTCTCAAAGAACAAGGATTTAAGATCATGCCGTACCTCATACCGTGCGATACCATAGATGAGGCCATAGAACAATGCCGTTTATGGGAAGGCAAGCGGTATGAGCTGCCATATGAGATCGATGGTCTTGTGATAAAGGTGAATAGCTTGCGCCAACGGGAGATACTGGGTAACACGTCCAAGACGCCGCGCTGGGCGGTGGCTTATAAATTTCCGGCTGAGCGTAAGGAGTCGATTATAAGAGATATAATCGTACAGGTCGGGAGAACAGGTGTGCTTACGCCGACGGCTGTATTGGAACCTGTCAGGCTGGCGGGAACAACCGTCTCCAGAGCCACGCTGCACAATGAGGATTACATAAAAGAAAAGGATATACGCATAGGCGACCATGTGCTGGTGCAAAAGGCCGGCGATATAATTCCCGAAGTAGTATCGGTCATAAAAGAGAAACGCACCGGCAACGAACGCCCGTTTGAGATACCGAATAAATGCCCCATATGCGGTTCCGATGCCGTGCGCATAGATGGAGAAGCAGCCAGAAGATGCACGGGGGTATCGTGTCCCGCCCAGGTAGAGCGCGGGCTTATACACTTTGCGTCACGCGATGCTATGGATATAGAGGGACTTGGACCTGCTGTTGTGCGGCAGCTTTTGGATAAAAAGCTCATACGCGATGAAGCCGATATATACTATCTCAAGTACGAGGATCTCGTAAAATTGGAGCGCATGGGGCCCAAATCAACCCAAAATCTTATAAATGCCATAGAGGCCAGCAAGGATAGGGGCTTGGCGCGACTGCTATATGCTTTGGGTATACCGCTGGTTGGCACAAGAGCCGCATCTATATTGGCGGAACGATTTGGCGACATATATGAGCTTGTGAAGGCTGACCAGGCACAGCTTACCGCCATACCGGAGATAGGACCCAAGATCGCCGAGAGCGTTGTGACTTTTTTCAAGCAGGAGCAGACCAAGGATCTGATAAGACGTTTGGAAACGGCCGGCGTGCGCTTAACGGCCGATAAAAAGCAAAGAGGCAATGCCCCATTGGCCGGCCTTACATTTGTGTTGACTGGTACGTTTTCCAAATATACGCGTGAACAGGCTACCGAAAATATAGAAGGCTTGGGAGGCAAGGTAACCGGCAGCGTCAGTAAAAAAACCGACTATGTTATAGCCGGAGATAATCCTGGCAGCAAATTGGATAAGGCGCGCCAACTCGGCATAAGGGTCATAGACCAAAAAGAATTCGAACAATTGATCGGACAAGAATAATATATCCTCCGATTGCAGATACTTAACGTAGATGTTACTATCTGTAACGGAGGATTTTTATATGCATTTATCCACTATATACTGTAAATTTAAAGATTTTGTACTGGGCAATAATTCCGCTGATACCATTCCGTCGGCCGGCGGTTCATACAATGGCATTAAACTGGATAAAAGTCTGGATAAGAATATAAAGACGTTGCAGACTATATTCAAAGACTGCGATGATGTAATATATCGTCCTTTCAAGATAGCCGGCAAGGTGAAAGCCGAACTGATCTTCTTAGATGGTTTAACCAACATGGGCTTTGTGGATGAATACATCATCAAACCCTTGATGCTGGAGTCGCGCATGGCAAACGTCGAAATAAGGGATGAAGACGATGCCTTCAGTTATGCTCAGGACAGGATCATAACCACGGGCAATATGCGCCGGACGGCTCAATTGAATGATGTGCTTTTCGCTATAATGATCGGCGATGTGGTTATATTTATAGAGGGGGTGGCCAACTGTATCGTAGTGGAGACAAAAGGATGGGAGCACCGCCAGATAAACGAGCCGACCAGCGAACCGACCATGCGCGGTCCTAAAGATGCTTTTACCGAAACCTTGCGCGTCAACACGATGCTGATACGTCGGCGCATACGCGACCCGAAGCTTAAGATCAGGGCATATCATATTGGCCGCCGCAGTAAGACCGATGTGGCGGTGATCTACATGGAGAGCATGGTCAACCATGACGTACTCGATGAACTCAATAAGCGCTTAGACGCCATAGATGCCGATAATATCGTCGGCAGCGCCTTTATAGAACATCTTATAGAGGATAACTGGATGTCACCATTCCCACAGATTCAAACCACCGAACGGCCGGATAAAGTGGCCGCCATGCTCATGGATGGTAAGATATGCATTATAGTCGACAATATGCCGTTTGTGTTATTGGTGCCAACGACATTAAACAGCTTGATGCAGACGCCCGACGACTATTATCAGCGCTGGCTTGTGGCTAGTCTTATACGCCTTACGCGTTTTATAGGTTCTTTTGCGGCCCTTCTGCTGCCATCGCTTTACATCGCCATGCTTTCCTATCATCCTGAAATGATACCGACATCGTTAGCGTTATCCATGGCGGCAGGCCGGGAGGGATTGCCCTTTCCGGCTTTTATAGAGGCCTTCATTATGGAGGGCTCGCTGGAACTTCTGCGCGAGGCCGGCATGCGCCTACCCGGCGCCATGGGCCAAACCATAGGTGTGGTAGGCGCCATTATCATAGGCCAGGCGGCGGTATCGGCCAATGTAGTCAGCCCGGCCATGGTAGTGGTGGTGGCTTTTACCGCCATATCCAATTTCGCCATACCGAGTTATGATCTGGCCATAAGCTTTCGCATATTGCGCTTTATTTTAATGCTCTCGGCCGCTACGCTGGGACTATATGGCATCATATTGGTCGTTATGTTGATAATCAGCCATCTGTCAGTTTTAAAGAGCTTCGGCATACCATATATGGCGCCTTGGATACCTCTGAATTTGAGAGACCTTAAAGATACCATAATACGGGCGCCATGGCTATTTATGCGCACAAGGGAGAGCTATATGCATACACAGAATGAACAGCGCATGAATACGGATAAGATAAATGACGTTAGGCGTCAGAGGAGAAACGTCGAGCATTGAAAAAACTGTTGGCATTATGCCTGGCGTTGATGCTGATATTAACGGGCTGCTGGGATAAAGTAGAGATAGATAAACGCGCGTTCGTATTGGGCGCTGCCGCCGATGTGGCACCGGAAAGCAATGGGAATAAGGGGATGGAGGATATAGAAGGGTATAATGCCAATCCGTTCATGCTGACATTGGAGATGCCTATATTTAGATCTATGGTGAGTCAGAACAGTGGAAGTGGCGGCGGGGGTAACAGTGGCCAGGTAAAGCCGGCATGGACGTACAGCAGCACCGGTACAAGTTTCTTTGAAATAGAGCGCCAAATGGCCACACGCTCCGACCGCGTGTTATTCTTCGGTCACCAGAAGGTACTGCTCATAGGGAAAGAACTAGCTGAGCGCCATAATCTGCTCGACGTACTGGATTTTTGGGCGAGGGATCCTGAAAGCACGCGCGGCATAAAGGTGCTTATAGCCGACGGCTCCGCAAAAGATATACTCTCTGCCCAGCCGCAAATGGCCCAGTCCGCCTCCATGTTCATAGCAGATCAATTGCAGCAGGGTGCTAAGACCGCCCGCTTTATAGATACCGATCTTTGTGACTTTCTGCATAAACTCGGTGACGGCTCCAGCATGCTTACCGGACGGATAAGCATATCTGAAGATAAAGACATAAAAATAGCCGGCAGCGGCGTTATAAAGGACGGTAAGCTATTGGGATGGCTAGGCGAGCAAGAAACCCGCGCCGCGCAGTTCGTTATGGGGCAGATAAAAGGCGGAGAGGTAGTGGTAAGGGATCCGAGGAACAGAGCCGTAACCATGACGTTTGAGATGTATAACGAGCACACTCAACTGAAAGCCGAATTCGAAGGTAAGAGGCCTTCTATAGCGATAGAAATAAGGACGGAAGGCAATATTGCCGAGGTAAACAGCGGCAGTACCGCAGATGAGGCTTACATTGCCGCATGCGAACGAGCGGTATCTGAAGAGTTGGAAAAAGAAATAAAGGCTACCATAGATAAACTGCAGAAACAATATAAAGCGGATGTTTTAGGCTTCGGCTCCTATCTGGAAAAGCATCATAACAAAGAATGGAAGGGTATCGAAAAAGAGTGGGATGATATATATGAGTCCATGCCGGTATCGGTGGATGTAGATGCTAACATACGGCGCATAGGCATGAAATATTGAGGCATAGGTATGTTTGAAAATAACAATAGGATAAATGCACAAGAGACGATGTTTTTTCTTATAGCGGCCATGATAGAGGTTGGTTCGCTGATAGATGCGCGACTTTTAGCGCAGGAAACTGGACCGGATGTGTGGCTGGCCTATTTGACGGGGTATGTTTTTGCTTTGCCGGGCATACTGGCTATGGCCGCTTTGAGCAGGAGGTTCTATAAACACGGATTTGTCCAGTACAGCCGCATCATAACGGGACCAGCGATAGGATGTGTATTGTCGTTGGCTTTAGCCGTATATTGGTTGAGTGTGTCTGCCCAGGCGCTTAGAGGCATGTGTGAGATCATAGAGTTGACGCTGCTGGATAAGACACCTATGGAGGTTATAGCATTTTCTTTTTTGGCCGTGGCCATATATATAGCCCGATACGGCATAGAGCCGCTGTCGCGCATGTCAGTGCTGCTGGGCATAAGCATTCTGCCGCTTATATTGTTGGTGTTCGCGGTTGGTATACCGAAGGTGAAGCTCGATAATATGTTGCCTTTTATGGCCGAAGGCCCTATACCGATATTAAAAGCCGGTGCAAAAGGAATTGCCGATTGGGAAGAAATGAGCCTTCTTTTTATCATAGTTCCATTTCTAAGCAAGCCGAAGGGCATAGTCAAAGAGGCTCTATATGCTTCTGCTATCGTAGCCTTTATCGCGATCTTTGTGCTATCGATTACTATAGGTGTTATAGGGGCAAACGGGGCAAAGACATCCATTGCGCCGCCTGTATCGGCGCTCTCGGCAGCCCAATATCCGGGCATGTTCATAGAGCGCTTGCCGACCATCTTCATAGGTTTATGGCTGATGATGGTTTTGCCTACCGTGGCGGCATTGCTGTGGGCTGTGGCGCTGGTGCTGTCGCAGATGTTCGGCCTTACCGAATATAAACCGCTGATCATGCCTTTGGTGCCGATCATATATATAATAGCGCTTATGCCGCAGAATATTATAGAAGCAAATGAGTTCTTTCGGTTTTTGACGCCATATGGTATAGGCATATTATTCATTATGCCGATAATTCTATATGTAATAGCTGCTATAAGGGGGATGAAGGACTAGATATGGCGGATATTATGGATGCAGCAAAGAGCATATACAATGTATGGACGGTGCTCATGGTAGTGGTTATAGGTCTGCTCAATATCATAGTGGATGTGCCCGAGATGCGCTATAAAGGCTTGACCAAAGAAGCGCATTTCTCGCATGCCATAGGTATTGTATATATTATAGCCGGGCCGGTTATCTTTATAATCATACAGATATTGGCCAAATTATTCGGTTAAGATATAATATTGCAATTAAGCCAAAAGGTTGTATAATATATTTGTAAACAAAAATAAATGGGGGTAATGATTTTTTGGCATTGAACTCAAAAGAGATGGCGCTGATGATAGAGCGCATGATGGATGACAAAAAGGCGCAGGACATAGTCGCTTTGGATGTGGCGGAGATGACCATTATAGCGGATGAGTTTGTAATATGCAGCGTGAGGTCGACGGTACAATCTAGGGCATTGTGCGATTATATCGAAGAGAAGATGGATGAGTGTCATATTCCGCTCAGACGTCTGGAGGGATACAGGGAAGGCTGCTGGATAGTTATGGATTATGGCGATGTCATAGTTCATATATTTCGGCAGGAGGAAAGAGAATTCTACAGTCTGGAAAGATTATGGAGTGAAAGCGACAATATACATGTTGCCGCCAAAGCATAATTTATAAAGATGCATTTATCAAATGCTTCGGGTAGTACGCTCGAAGCATTTGTCGATACATAGATGCCTATTAAGAGAGGAAGGTTACGCAATAATTGATTTATGATTTTAAGGCCATAGAAGGCCGATGGCAGGAAGAATGGGAAAAAACGAAGGCTTTTAAGGTGACGGAAGATCATCAAAAGCCCAAATATTATATGCTGGAGATGTTTCCATATCCGTCAGGGAAATTACATATGGGTCATGTTCGTAATTATTCCATAGGCGATGTCATAGCACGTTATAAGCGCATGCAGGGCTATAACGTTTTGCACCCTATGGGCTGGGATGCATTTGGTCTGCCGGCTGAGAATGCCGCTATAAAAAACGGTGTGGAGCCCAGCAAATGGACATGGGATAATATAAACAATATGCGCCGGCAGCTTAAACAATTGGGTATAAGCTATGATTGGGATCGCGAGGTGGCATCTTGTCATCCGGCTTACTACAAATGGACTCAGTGGTTGTTCCTTCAGTTTTACAAGAACGGTCTGGCTTATAAGAAAAAGGCACGCGTTAATTGGTGTCCGTCATGTGCCACAGTGCTGGCTAACGAACAAGTGGTTGCCGGTTGCTGTGAAAGATGCGGTACGCCGGTAGGTAAAAAAGATTTGGAACAGTGGTTTTTCAAAATTACCGATTATGCCGAAAGATTGCTTCAGGATATAGATAAGCTGGACGGTTGGCCGGATAAGGTCAAAAGCATGCAACGTAACTGGATAGGCAAGAGCTACGGCGCCGAGGTTGTCTTCGGTATAGAGGATACAGGGGACGAAAAAATCACGGTATTCACTACCAGGCCGGATACCATATTCGGCGTATCGTTTGTAGTGCTGGCACCGGAGCATCCTCTGGTAGAAAAATTAGCGAGGAAAACGCCATATTATAAACGGGTTAAGGACTTTCAAAAGAAGATAGAAACACTCGATGAAATAACCCGCACATCGACCGAAGCCGAAAAAGAGGGTCTATTTATCGGCCGATATGCTATAAATCCGATGAACGGCGCGCGCATACCCATATACATAGCCAATTATGTGCTTATGGAATACGGTACCGGCGTAGTGATGGGAGTACCGGCCCATGATAGCAGGGATTTTGAATTTGCAAAGAAATATGGATTACCTATAGTACCTGTTATAAAACCGGCTGATGCCGCACAGGATTTTGACATGGAGCAGGCATACGAGGATGACGGTATTATGATAAATTCAGGCCAATTTAACGGTTTCGGCAATCGCGACGGCATAGAACGCGTTATAAACTATATGGAAGAAAACGGGCTGGGCCGACGCAAGACAACTTATAAGCTCAGAGATTGGCTTATATCCCGTCAGCGCTATTGGGGAGCGCCCATACCGATAGTATATTGCGAAAAATGCGGCGAGGTACCGGTGCCCGAAGATCAATTGCCGGTTATGCTGCCCACCGATGTGGTATTTAAGGGTACAGGCGAGTCGCCGCTCACTACGTCGGAGAGCTTTGTGCATACCAAATGCCCCGTATGCGGAGCTCCGGCGCGGCGCGAGGTCGATACCATGGACACGTTTGTATGTTCCTCATGGTATTATTTGCGCTATACCGATCCCAGAAACGATAAAGAGGCGTTCAACAAAGAAAAGGCATCGTATTGGATGCCGGTGGATCAATATGTCGGCGGTGTGGAGCATGCCATACTGCACCTGTTGTATTCACGCTTTTTTACCAAAGTATTGCATGATTTAGGTTTGGTCAATGCGGATGAGCCGTTTGTCAACCTGTTGACTCAAGGCATGGTGCTCAAGGATGGTTCCAAGATGTCCAAATCCAAAGGTAATATAGTTAGCCCCGAGGATATAGTAGATAAATACGGTGCTGATACAGCGCGGCTCTTTATATTATTTGCGGCCCCGCCTGAAAGGGATCTGGAATGGAGCGATCAAAGCGTGGAAGGCTGCTTCCGTTTCTTGAACCGCGTATGGAGGCTGGTGGACCAATATGCGGACGCCGTAAAAGAGTGGGTGGAGAACGGCCGCATAAAGCCCGAAATGGATTCGTTAAGCGACGCGGATAAAGAATTGCGCTACATCATAAACTATACTATAAAGAAGGTCAGCGATGATATAGCCGAACGCTATAACTTTAATACCGCCATAAGCGCCATAATGGAAATGGTCAACGCGATGTATCAATATGATACTGACGGTAACCCATCGACCGTTATGATGGAAGCGGTGGAAACGTTGCTGCTGTTGCTGGCTCCGTTTGTACCTCATATTTCCGAGGAAATGTGGCATATGACAGGTCATAACGATGCCCTTTACCTGCAATCGTGGCCGACATACGACGCCGATGCGCTGATAAGGCAGCAGGTGGAGGTAGTGGTACAGGTAAACGGCAAGGTGCGCGATAAGATCATGATGCCAGCCGGAGCCGATGAGGACAGAATGAAGAGCCTGGCTATGCAGTCGCCCAAAGTAGCGTCGTCTATAGCTGATAAAACTGTGATAAAGGTTGTGACTGTACCGGATAAACTGGTAAATATCGTTGTAAGATAAAAATATAATTGAAATGATAGGTTTTCTATGATATAATACCTGTACAGCGATATAGCAATATATGCTGACCGATTATTTCAAGCAGAGGAGGATAAATCCTATGAAAGAAAAAGTAGAAGCTGCATTGGAAAAAATACGCCCGGCTTTAAAGGCTGACGGTGGCGATGTCGAATTAGTCGATGTGGCAAATGACGGTGTAGTAAAGGTTAAATTAACCGGAGCTTGCGGCGCATGCCCGTTTGCTCTGATGACATTGAAACAGGGCATAGAGGAAACGCTTAAAGAGAGCGTACCTGAGGTAAAAGAAGTAGTAGCTGTATAAGGCTCGTACTGAAGAAGGCGCTGCCATATGGCAGCGCCTTTCTCGGATTTAGGATATCTATTTAACGAATTATCAAATATGATAGAAGAGAAAATATTAACTAAAACCAGTTTGAGGAATAATTCGAAAAATTATTTCTCAAGGTCTATAGCAAGGATGATACTCGGAACCATGTTCGGTATAGCGATACAGATAGTTTTGGATCCAAATGATAAAGAAGTATCGGAGGCACTTAATTC
>NZ_JAIHAU010000024.1 GCF_020054945.1 Mahella sp. | reverse complement strand
ACCACGCTAATTTTAGGCATGTGCATGGGGTAAAATATTTTCTCCTATACCTGCTAAAACGCTATTTATCCGCCTTTTCAAACAACGCAATTAGCTCTTATAGAAGATGTGTGATAAATTGAGTATGAAATACACCGACCGGCCCCTGATTGAAAATGAAAATGACAGTTTGCAGAAATTAGAGGAGGAATACCGCGACTTTTTTGAGATATTCTGCAGAATCGATTCTTTGATGGAATCACATGATACAGTTAATGTAGCCATTGACGGGAACAGTGGTGCTGGGAAAAGCACCCTGGCCTCTTTGATAAGCAGCGTATATGACTGTAACATATTTCATATGGATGATTTCTTCCTAACTCCTGAACTTAAGACAGAAGAGCGTTTAAAAGAAGTGGGTGGAAATGTAGATTATGTTCGATTTAAGCAGGAAGTAATTAACGGATTACATAGCAAACGTGAATTTCAATATAACATATACGACTGCAAACAAAAGGCTTTTAGGCAGTCAGTATCAGTAATTCCGAAAAAACTTAATATTATCGAGGGTTCTTACAGTATGCACCCAACTTTAATAAACAATTATGATCTGAAGATCTTTTTGTATATTGATGAAAAAGAGCAAAGTCTCCGAATCCTAAAAAGAAATGGGGCTTCTATGCTAAAAAGATTTCTTTATGAATGGATACCATTGGAGAATCGGTATTTTAAGGAATTAAATATTCGGGAACAAAGCGACTTAATTTTTAACATGAGCTAAGAGCATATATGAAACATGAAATTAATATGATGTTATCATATTTCTGGATTTTATATGATATGCAACCGTTATAATATCGCCGCGTGCTAATATATAAGTATGAAAGAAACGGAGGCATTATCATGAACAACGATTACAAGCTATGGTTGGGCGGTTCAGACATGTTGAACGACAGCGCCACCGCATGGACAGCGGTATTGCGACCTATAAGCGACGAGGGATTTGAGGTCATTGATCTGGAAGAGAGGCAAAAAGACGGCATAATCGACATGGCATATTATAAAAAGCTGCTGCGCGACGAGGTGGGGCAAGCAGAGGAAAGTATATACAACCCGCCGGCCAAAGGCTTTTATATTCTGGAATATATAGGCCATGCAAACAGCAGCGATAAACACGTCTTGTGGAAACAGCGCGTACACGGTATAGGCACTGCTTTCCCGTATATATGGTGCGGTGCTGTATGGCTGGCTCTGGATATCATCGACGGCGATAGCCTTTCGCTATCGGAAAGCCACTTATTGCAGAGGGTATTGACCGATGACATGCGCTTGAATCTGCTCGCCGAGGCCGACTATGGCAATTGGCATAAGAACAGGAACCTGCCATTTTTGACCGCTGATTTTTTGGATTTGCCTGAACAAGATCCTAAGCGCATCTATGGCACGCCGGGATGTGAATTCTATGTCCATCCCGCCGGCATGAGTCACGACGGGCGTTTCAGTGCAATGAAATACCTTGACGTCGGTCAACCCGTCGTATTCGAGGCCGAGCCCAATAACATCCACGACCCCAATGCAGTGCATATATATACCGATTACGGCTCAGATATAGCATATATACCGCGCCAGATAGCATCGGCCATAGCCTTTCACATGCGCCATGGCGTAAGTTATACCGGTATCATAGCAGCCATATTACCGGGAGAACAAAAACCCGATGATGCTATCGCCATTAAGATGGCAGTAAAATAGCCGGGTAAATGCCCGGCTATTTTATCATTATGTTATTGTACTGTACCCGCATTGTTGCCGAAACCAGCTCCAAAGCCGGCTCCGCGGCCTCTACCGCCCATCATTCCGTAGCCTGCTCCGCAACCTACAAAGCCATCAGCCGCTCGCTCTTTCATGCGCTCTGTCATAGCCTCGCTGTTGGCCTTAGCCTGTTCGGCCTGAGCTTCGGTTATAGCACCGTATTCAGCATATTTGTCAATAATCTCGTTGCGTATATCCTGCATCTGCTCATATAGCGAATCTATCTCCTGCTGTTGCTGTGGCGTAAGCTGAACATCAGCGCTCTGTGCAGGTTGCTGCACCGTCGGCTGATCATCAGCTGCCAAAGCAGTGGTGGCCGCTACTATGAGCACTGCTATTACGGCTACTATCATAAATACTTTTTTGTTCATCGCTTTTCACCTCCCGTTTCTGTTTTCAATTATATATTAACGCATGGACATGAAGAAAGTTTTATGGAACTGTGAAGAAAGCGTAAAATATGCTATAATAGTGTACGATCAAACTAGTGAGGAGTCTGATATGGCTGGTTTCAGAATAATGGTGGTAGAGGATGAAGAAAGGATGCGGCAATTATTGTACCTTTATATGCAAAACGAAGGATTTGAGGTGCTAGAGGCTTCTGATGGACAGCAAGCCCTCGAGCTCTTTGAGCAGTATCCGACAGACCTTGTGATACTCGATGTGATGCTACCTCATGTAGACGGATGGACGGTATGCCGTCAGATAAGGCAAGCCTCTCAAGTACCTATTATAATGCTCACCGCCCGCGGCGAAGAAAACGATAAACTTTTCGGCTTCGATCTGGGCGTGGACGATTATGTAGTAAAGCCGTTCAGCCCAAAAGAACTGGTGGCCCGTGTAAAAGCTTTGCTGAAACGCAGCCACGGTAACACGAACGCGCAGGATCATGTGATCAGGTATGGAAATTTATCAATAGAGCCATTGTCGCGTCGGGTAGCCATAAACGACCAAGATATCATTCTTACTCCGAAGGAATTCGATCTGCTCTTTTTCATGGCCTCCCATCCCGGACAGGTGTTTTCACGCGAACAACTGCTGCATCACGTATGGGGATATGATTTTTATGGCGATTCGCGTACGGTAGACGCGCATGTCAAAAACCTACGCGCCAAGTTAGGCGATTATGGCCGTTACATAGCTACTGTATGGGGGGTGGGATACAAATTCGATGATCCGGTTTAAAAACCTTTACATGCGGTTATGGATCTCTATATCACTGCTCATAATATTGATCTTTGCCGTATTCATGATATTCCAGTGGCAGCTAATGCAGGGCTTTTATTTTGATCAGCAGGCTCAACAAATGGCCGCAAACGCCCAACAATTGGCGTCAATGATAAAATCTGCCCAAAGCTCCGCTGAAATCGAGCAACAGGTGAGCATGATCTCACGTTTTTTAAACGCCAGCATAACCATATTGAGCCGCGACGATCTTGTGCAAGGCCAATCTGGAGGAATGATGGGCATGATGAACGGGCGAGGGCATAATCCCACCATGCTGTCGCGCAGTGATTATTCACAATTATTATCCGGAAATACCGTCGTATACAAGAGCAATATGCCCATGCGCTATACCGAGAATATAGTGGCCGCCACGCCGATACTGATAGAACAGCAGATTGCAGGTGCGGTGGTTATGCATGTGCCGGCCGAAACCCTGCGCAGCACCGTATCGGTTATAAACATGCGCACGCTTTGGCTGGCTATAATACTCATGCTTATAGCCATGCTATTTGCGTTATGGCTTTCCAACTATATATCGCGTCCTCTCACCGCAATGAGAAACGTAACTTTAGATATAGCTGCCGGCCATTTCGACAAAAAAGTGAATATAAAAGGCGAGGATGAACTGGGGCAGTTAGCCTCGGCTATAAATTATATGTCGTCCGAGCTGGCTAAGTTGGATCAGATGCGCCGCGATCTCATCGCCAATGTATCGCACGAACTGCGTACACCGCTATCATTGATCCGCGGATATAGCGAGGCCTTAAAAGATGGTGTGGTCAAAGATCCGGAGCAACAAAAGCAGTATGTGGATATCATCCTCGATGAGGCTGCCAGGCTGCAAAAGCTGGTCAGCGATCTGCTGGATCTGTCGCAGTTGGAGTCAGGATCGCTGTCCATAAATCCCCATCCTTTCAGCATAAGTCAAAGTATAAATGATATCTGCTGGCGATTTGAAGCTGCAGCAGCTAAAAATCAGATAGAGCTGAAAGCTTCTGCCGATGATAATATAATCGTACTCGCCGATGAAGGCCGCATAGAGCAAGTACTCTATAATCTCATACAAAACGCTATAAACCATACTCCGCCACATGGCCGCATTATAGTATCGGCCGAAAAACGCGGCGACAAAGCCTTTATACAGGTAAGCGACACCGGTCGCGGCATATCGCCAGATGATCTGCCGCATATATTCGACAAGTTTTACACGGGAAAAAACAATAAAAAGGGTACCGGCTTGGGGTTGACCATTGCCCGTGGCATATTGGCCGCCCATGGCTCTGATATAACTGTAAAAAGCCAGCCGGACCAAGGCACTGCTTTTGCCTTCTATTTGCCCTTGTACCGGGAGGTGAACTGATGCAAATACCGTTTATGCAAATAGGCGACCTGCATATAGCCACGCCTTTTAAGAGCTTGCCTTCGTTCATAGCACGTCAGCGACGTCAGGATATTATAGATACACTGAAGGCTGTATTGAAAATGGCGGAAGATCAGCATATACCGTTGTTATTTATAACAGGCGATCTTTTTGAAAATGAGTATATCACCCGGCCGGTAATAGCCGATATAAGCCGCTCATTTGCCGGCGTCGCCGGGACGCGCATATTTATATCGCCGGGCAATCACGATTATGTGCACAGCAGGTCCTTTTACATAAATTGGCCATGGCCTCCCAACGTGCATATATTCACAACGCCATCTATCGAGCGCATAGACCTGCCCGACATGCCTATATCGGTATATGGATTCGGGTGGGATAGGCCCGAAATATACGATAATTGTATTGATGTTGGCCCGACAGATACATCGAGGATCAATGTAGCCGTCATACATGGCGACGCTTTGATGCAATCCTCATCATCGCCGTATTTACCCATCGCCATACAACAAATGATAGGATGGCACATGGATTACGTAGCCTTGGGACACATACACAGGCCGTATGCCTTCCATGCAAGCGGCCATATACAGCCTTTGGATGCCACCGGCTCTATTACGGATGTTTTAGCGGCCTATGCAGGCAGCATAGAGCCGCTGGACAGCAGCGAAACGGGATACCATGGCATTATATCCGGTCGCCTTGATAAAAACGCTGCTTGTATAGAGCTGATACCGATAGCCAAAAGGCGTTATATAAACGCGACAATATCATTGGACGGTGCCCAGACAAGCGAGGATGTGGCAAAACGCATACTGGACTCGGATAGCCCGCAAAACCGCTCTTTCAATCTATATACGCTCACCTTCACCGGCCGGTTGGATCCGCAGCTTAAACAGAGCATGGCTGATATAATAGACGATTTGAAGGAGCAATATTTCAGCATATCCGTGGTAGACCAGACCGTCCCCGATTACGACCTCGAGTATATAAAAGAACAGCACAGGGATGATATAATAGGCCGATTCATAGAATATATGGAAGATGCATTAAACACCGCCGCAGGCGATCAGCAGCAGGTACTACGCCATGCCTTATACATGGGGTTACAGGCGCTATTGCAGGACCCGTAATAAATGGGCTTTCACTATCAAACCATCGTCTGATGCCGAGCATATTAAAAAAACCGGCCTCAGTATCAGACCGGTTGTATTTCAAAAGAGAGATAAGAATATAGCTAACCGAGGAATACACCTTGATCAACAAGGGCTTCTCGCAAAAGTTGAACATCTAATTCGCGCGGATTAACATCGTATTTCGCACATAGCGCAGCAGCAGCTCCTACCGCCTCACCTTGCGCCATGCATGATACGGTATTGCGCGTAGACATATGCGCAGCCCAATCGCTAGTGATCATACGGCCAGCGACTAGCAAACCATCAATCTTTTTGGGCAATAAGGCACGGTATGGAATACCATAGTAACCTGCATTTTTAATCATGATCCTAGGCGCACAATCATGGAAACCATAAAGCATGACTTCATCATCGAAGCGGGCACAATTTATTATTTCATCGAGCGTCATATCGTGTTCGCACTCTACAACACGAGTATATCTAACGCCTACACCCACCGGTGTCCAGCTTACATATGCCTTCTCAAAACCTGGGATATACTGCTTGAGCATCCTCGACAATGTCATAACCTGTTTGCGCAACGCTATTTCAGCATTTGAAAGAGCTTCAGTATCCGTAGCATCCACCGCTCTCAGGTTTGCAGAATTTATGTACGAGCATTCATTTTCATGGTAGGTTATACAAAGAGGTCCCCACATCCCATCTTTATCCATAAATTCTTTGAAAACCGGTATCTTTTTGAGGTCAAAACCAAGCCGCACAACATTATCAGCTTTGATATCCTTATCGACGTTAACAATTTGAGTTATGAGGTTGTTTTCCTCTAAAAATGCAACTAAGCGCTTTATATCAACGTTGCACATCCCGAATGGCATACCCACTGATGTGGTTTCGTGTTTTTTGACACAGTTCGCACCTGCTTTAAATGCAACATCGGCATCACCAGTAGTATCAACAACAACATTAGTCAAAATAGCCTCACGTCCTGATTTGCCCTCTATGATCACCCCTTTTACTGAATTACCATCCATAATAACATCAGCTATCATCGTATAAGGCAAAATATGAACGCCGGCCTCTATCATCATATCAAGGATAACTTCTTTGAATATCTCACGATCAATCAATGTTATAACTGAATCATAATCCCCTCCTTGATCTTGCTCTAAATGGCCGTAAGAACCCCCATAAGCAACAAGGCGATCGATAATTTCGCTAGGAAGGCCACGTACAACTTGAATCTTCTCTGCTCCAGGAAACGCTTTATACAAATTGTAAAAACTATGAAGCGGCCCTGCCCCATTGATCATAGTACCTCCCAAAAAACCATAGCGCTCGACCAATATAGTGTTGGCTCCATTACGGGCGGCAGATAATGCAGCCACTACACCGGCAGTCCCACCACCTGCTACCAGAACATCGCACTCATAATTAACAGGAGTTTCTTTAATTTCTTTAATAAACTTTTTACTCATCAATAATCACCTTTCCTTTATATTTCATCAATTCGTCGCTGTTTTATAATCATTTCAAAATAGATATCACATGATATGGATATGGAAATTTCGGATGATAGATACCCGGGAACATCAAGCATGAACCATCTCTATTCTGCATTGTTACATAGATCATCAAATCCCATTCCGGTGTTAGATATTCGGTAGGGATCGTTGCACAGCATCCTTTGTCGGTAGGAGACATCTCAATGGCTCTAAATTCTCCTTCAAGTTGATTGGTATGGCGATAATGAAGTACAAATGGCTTTGGGGTTAAATCCGCAAGCGTAACCTCTACAGTAAGCGGCATATGCGCTTTATGGGTTTTAGGCCAATTTTCGCTCATTGTATACATACTAACATCAAGATCTTTAGGACTGTAACAATGGGTAAGTTCTTCATTTATCTCAATGTTATTGTCCTTTAAAAGGGCTAATAGTGTTTTTTCATCAGCCTCGATTTCGCATAATAGATCCTTCCATGTACCATGTCGTGTCTGCGAACCGCCAGTGGAAAACTCCAAATCATGATGATAAGCTCTTAGCCCTGATTCAGATAATAAAATCCAATGTTGCTTAGCTCGTCTGAGCAACAAAGTACAGTCCGATAAATAGGTTTTATCTTTCGTAATCTCAAAGCATTTAAGAGCAAAAGCAGCTAATATCTTATTGGCATGGTAGCGAGCGAGATCGCATAAAAGCAGTATATCTGTTCTCAAAGCCCGATATTCGGCATTTGTGCTGTTCTCATCAATAGCATCAGCTTGTTCTATTGAACGATACGTATCTTCAGCAAACTGTATAAGCCATCGTGCCGACTGCAGCGGGGAATACTTACCCCTGAGATTTCCCGAAAACAAATCTGCAGCATATTCATCAATCCCATAAAAAAGCCCATGATCGCTTGGTTCACTTGCTCCATAAGTAATATCACCATAAAAAAGGTTGTTTTCGGCGAATAATGCTCCGCCCGTGTTCATCTCGGTCCAATACGACAAGGAAGGATGTACTGGCATGTGTATTGTTGTAATAAACGGAACAATCTTACTAGCCGCGTGTAAACCACGTTCTATATAAGTAGCACTCTTTTCGCCAAAACGAGCGCGAAACGCACGCATCCAAACCTCCGGATTCGTATTAACAGAATAGCCCATTCGCCCATAAGCGATATACCACATCCAAAAGCGTTCATCTTCCCATTTGCCTGAACGGAGCGATGGATCAGCGAAGGTACTCCATATTTCTTTGTGTAATAATTCATGACCATACTTGAGCGCTAGCGGTGCATTAATCTCAAAGCCTATGGAGCCAGACAATGAGCAGCTCATGGAAAATCTACGCGCATAATCCGCATCGCCCCAAATGAACAAATTAGTTGAGCCGTAATTCCACAGCCGGAAAAATACATCATAATATTTAGGTTTCTTCAACATGTCAGCATAGGAATAACGGCGGCTATGATTTAAGTTTTCCAAACGCGCCAGCTCTTCGCTCCTCATTATAGAAATGTGATATGGAAGCGCGGCATGCTCACACCAATATTTGGTTGGAACCTCTACATGCAAACCCTTCGACAACGCGTAATTGATCATCGCATCAGTAAGCCCTTTAGCGCGCAAGCCGAGAATAATGGGCCGCTTATCCTCTCGAGTAACTTCCGCAACAGCATCAGTGCAATGATTCCAGAAATTTTCAGATGAAATCTGGGTACCTACACCGGATTCATGGTTAACACGAAATTGAACGATATCGATTTCTGGAACGTCATGGAGTAATGCGCGCAATCCTTGATGGCAATATTCGCTGAATTCTTCTTCACTATCAGGAAGCCCACTTACCAGCTGCCCCTGGACACTAGTCCATGAGCGCTGCTGCCAAGTTGCAAACACAAATTTAAGACCGTATTCATGGCAAAGTTGACCTACACGGCGCAATGCGCATAAGTTATCATCCCGTGCCTCCTCACTCAAACCACCTACAGTAATATATTCGTAGCCTTTTACAGGAACAAAAAAAGGATATGGAGGCGACATATAAGCCGTATCAAAACCTACGATAAGGCAAAAACGATTAAAACGCGCTTTAGCAAGGCGAGGCAAATAATAACGCCAGAACTCCTCGGATTTAAACCATTCATCATCCAAATGCCCCACAATATACCTATCTACACAACGAACCTTATTATCAGGACTTTCCACCAGATTCTCTGTGTTTACAATGGCCTCAAAACCATGGGCCTCGATTCGCTCAGCCATTTCAAGCAATGCGTACATCAGCCCAACATCATCGCTGCCAGCAATAACAAGGACCTTACCGCCCTGCGTATCGCACCACTGATAAACAACGCTTTCCGGTTTTAAACCATATTCTATGCCAGCATTTTCAAGTAAAATTTGAACATTGCGCTCGGCAATGGTGCCGGCAACAACAAACAGATCGTCGCTATTAATGCGCGATATCCAGTGATTTATCTCACTCACTTTTACATTGCAGCCCGAAAGTGCAGCCAAAAACTCTTTTTTGCCAAACTGCGCACATCCGCTAACGTTAACATAATGAATAAATATCTCGGATAATGTATGCATCTTTTACGCTCCTTGTGTTTAATTTTGGATAAATATCCATCCCATCTCATATTCACATTTAATAAAAACGCCTCACTCTTTCAAACCTGAGATTGCAATGCCCTGAACAAATTGTCTTTGAAAAGTGAGAAATATAATGAAGATGGGCACCAATGAACAAACCGAGGCTGCCATAACAGCGCCGTAACTCGTAGAAGATTCATCCTGAAAATACTTAAGTCCCAGCGGTATAGTAGCTAGATCTACATCCCTAAGGTAAACCAACGCCGGTTCATATTCGTTCCACATAGACACAAACTGAAATATAATCAGCGCACTCAAAGCAGCGGTTGATAATGGGAGAACAATACGCGTAAAAATAATAAAATGATTTGCCCCATCCATTCTGGCCGATTCCGTCAATTCTTCAGGAATACTTTCAAAAAATTGCTTGAGCATGAATGTACCGAACGCAGTAAACATGCCAGGTAGAATCAGTGCCCAATGAGTATTATAAATGCCCATCGTCTTAAATAAAACAAAACGCGGAATCAACATCATCTGGCTAGGAAACATCAACGTAGAAACATATATAAGGAAGGCTAGATCACGTCCTTTAAATTTAATCTTTGCAAAAGCATAACCTGCCAAAGCACTGGTACAGACCTCACCGATAACTGCAAGAACCGTTACTTTTACCGAATTCATAAAAAAAGTCGGGAAAGGAATATCTGAAGCCCATACTTTAATGTAATTCTCCCATGTAAATGTCTTCGGTATCCATTCAATCGGAAAGTTAAATACTTCACTATCTGGTTTAAAAGAAGCAGAAAGCATCCAAGCAAACGGCAAAACCATTAAAATTGCTAATACAGCCATAAAAACAGTTAATACAATCTTTATTAACTTCTTTTTGTTAGCATATCCCATCAACATACCCCATTCCTCTCAATCTATCCAGTTTTAATCTCCTTTGTTAGCGAACCTCATTCTTGCTGCAGCAAAAACGAAAACCATCAAAAATAAAACCCAAGCCATGCTGCTAGCATATCCAATGTTATTATATTGGAAAGCAGTTGTGTATATATAATATACAATGACTGATGAGGACGTGCCAGGTCCGCCTTCAGTCATGATCTGTACAGGTGTAAACACTTGAAAAGAACGAATAATAGAAATTATGGTAAGGAAGAATAATGTATTCGATAGTGACGGAATAGTTATCTTGAAAAATTTCCACATAGCATTGGCGCCATCCATCTCAGCCGCCTCATAAAGAGATTCTGGAATACCCTGAAGCCCAGCAAGTATAATTATAGTATTGTATCCGAGCACTTGCCATATACCCACTATTGCGATTGATAAAAGAGAAGTACTTGAAGCATTAAGCCATCTGGGTGGATTAGCAATACCAATTGTTTGTAAGAACTCATTAATAGGCCCATAAGAAGGCAAAAATAAAAACATCCATACAAGCGATACAGCCACCATTGATGATATGTTCGGTAAATAAAATACAAGGCGGAGAATACTCTTGAAATATACCTTATCATTTAATATAACACCGAAAATCAGTGCTATAAAAATCGCTATTGGAACTGTTGCAATTGCGTAAAAAATGGTATTTCGCAGAGAAACTAAAAATACTTCATCACTAAAAAGTTGCCCGTAATTCTCTAAACCAACAAATCTTATTCCTTCCCAGCCGGAAACAAAATTCCATTCACAAAAGCTTAAAACAAGTGCTATTATAAGTGGGATTAATTTAAATAATATATACCCAGCCAAATTTAGTGAAAGAAAAGCCCAGCCGATTAGATTCTCATGTTTAGAAAGAGCACCATGCCCTTGCTGTTTTTTTACAGCGGAAACCGTAGTTGAGGTTGACATATTAATCTCTTCCTTCCCTCTAAATTTCTTAAATATTCTCTAGGGATAGCGATTGATTATCGATTACCATCCCTAGAGAAAAAGTACCATATCCTAATCTTATATAAGGTATATTACTTTTTCAAATCTTTAGCAATAGCAGCATCACCTTGAGATTTCAAATCTTTTACGCAATCATCGACAGACATCTCACCATTGAAAACCTTTGAAATGTCTGCCTTTATCAATTCATTGATTACAGCTTGCCCTTGAATCACAGAGTTATCTTCGCACACTAAGTCTCTGGGTAACGCCATAACTTGCATAGCCATATCCTTGTCAAGGCCAGGATGATCAAAGATAATATCTTCAAAAGCACGCCTTTCCTCTGCAGTCTCAAAATCATAACCGGGATGCATGGCTTTAGGACCCGCAAAAAGATCGGCGCGATCAAAGCAAATATATTTGAGCAGTGTCCATGCTGCTTCTTTGTTTTTAACATTCGCAGGAATGCTAGCAGTAGAAGTATAGAATGTAGTTATTGGCTTACTGCTTCCAGCTGGCAAAGGCATATTGGTCATTCCAATGTCAGTACCTTCCGGTATCTTACCATAACTCTCGTTCAAGTAAAGAGAACCATATACAGGCACGAGCAACATCGCATATTTGCCCTGATATAAACCGTTCATGCCGGTTGTATCATTGTCATACTTTAAGGCCTTGTATTCATCCAGCGGCACACAGGTTTTATCCACCATCGCCATATCATACCAGAATTGAAGGCTCTCTTTTACAGCAGGATCATCAAAACGCGTGGCAGTGAAATCTTCATTATAGTACCAGAAATTCCCAAGCTTTTGCATAGCAATTTCTCGCCAATATTCGTTGGCAAAATCCGCCATTACACCATAAACTTTATTTGCGCCTTCACCATGAGTTAATTTTTTTGCGGTTTCTCTAAAATCATCCCATGTCCAATTAGGATCCGGATATGGTACACCTGCTGCATCAAACATTTTCTTGTTAAAATACACTACTTGAATATTTCTACAATACGGCACCGCATAATATTTACCGTCGAAGTTATAAACTTCTTCAGCCGCTGGGCCAAGTAATTCAGCATAGCTTTTGCCCCAAGCATCAAAAAATTCATTGAGCGCTAAATATTGTCCACTATCAGCCCGAACTCTTGTATCAAAAGCACCTGATTGCGTCATTACATCGATCGGCTCACCCGAAGCTAAAGCGGTGTTGATAGTTAAAGTTTCCGCATCCGCTAGTTTTTCGTAAACAAGCTCATACTTCCCTGCAAAATCCTTATTAAATTGTTCGATAAGAGGTTTCACATTATCTGGATTGGTCCATGCCCAAAAATGTACTTTATAAGGTTCAGATGTAGAAGATGTTCCCGTTGATGAATTATTAGTGGTACCATTTGAAGAACTGGTAGATGGGGAAGATTCCTGTGAACATCCTCCTAAAACACTTATAATCAGTAAAATCACCAAAAATAAAGCTACTATATTTCGTTTCATCTTTATCCTCCTTTTTATTTTACGCGTACTTCCGAAAACTCCGAAAACGCTTAAAATCCATGTTAAAGGCCAAACTGTTTATGTCTTACCTCTAACGTTCACCACATATATCCATTTTCATCCCTCAATTAATTATTCCCTACAACTAATTTCTGTATATTGTCCATATACTTTGTTTAAAAATCTTGCATTAACCTAGAATTTTATTGATATAGATTACCGGTTTCTAGGTATCCTCACGTGAATTCATGCATAGCTTTCACCCCCCCAAAGTATCCATTAAAGAATCAAGAATTACGCAATTTAATAATAATGCCGTGAATCCAATATTTAAGCTGGCTAAGTTGTAAATGAAGGTTGTTCTACAACGGCAGCGCTATAAACAAGGCCTTATTCTTTATACGAACATTCGCATAACAGACTGAGGTATTTTTTAAGAGTATAAAGGCAATATCTAGGATTTGAGAAATACCATATGCGAGATTATATAAAGCTGCAAGGACATTTAATCCTAGCGTTCATTCCCTATATGTTTGTCGAATATATGAGGATAACTCAAGGGTATGAAAGCATGAGAGCTGCTGTAAATTACCTCAAATCGGCCTCCACAATAGAAACCGGGGATAAGGTATTTACAGTATATACTTTCCTCAGCAAAGGCGAGTTTATACAAAAAGTTATAAACGAAGATAGCGTTAGAACAATCATCTTTAAAAACTTCGCAGCTTAAAATATTAAATTCTCAATGTTCAGCGGACTTTTGCGTAAGTCCTGTAAACTATATTACTGACGTCAAATTATGTTGTGAGGTCATTCATATTCCTTTACATTTTCTATGCTGGAGCCCATGGAACAATCGGTCTGCCTCTCCACTATTACGTCTATCACATATGGACAATTGGCGTCTTTTGCCCGTTGTAATGCCGACTTTATATCTTCTGGTTTAAATATTCTTTCCCCTTTAGCGCCAAATCCTTCTGCAACCTTAACAAAATCAGTATATGTCCCGTCGTTGTACCATAAATCTACGGCATGCTCAAAGCTATAACCATATTTCTGATTTTGCCTTATCAAGCTCAAATAACCATTGTTTACTATAATCACAGTTATAGGTATCTGATAATGACAAGCCATTGCTAGTTCTTCTATCATGAAAAGAATGCCGCCATCACCTACCACTGCAACAGCTTGGCTCTCCGGATTAGCTATTTTAGCGCCTATGGCAGCCGGCAATTCGTATCCTAATGTACCAGCCCCGCCTGATGGTATATATCTTCTCGGTTTTCTCGCCCTTTGAAATTGCCCCGACCATATTTGTACAAGACCACATCCTGCGGTAAATATCGTATCATCGTCATAGAATTCGTTTATCTCATGAAAAACACGCTGGGGTTTTATAGGGATATTATCGAAATATGTCTTGCGCGTATATTGTTTTTTCCATTCCGGCAGAACTTCTATACGGTAATCGGGTTGCCGTTCTACATGCCTTGCTGCTAACCTGTCCAGTATGGCCTCTATTGCTAGTTTAGCATCAGATACTATCCCCAAATCCGGTACAAATATTTTGCCTATCTGGGTTGGTTCTATATCTATATGTATAAATTTTTTTCCCTTCGTATATACACCTATATCCCCCGTATGCCTATCAGTGAAACGACAACCTATACCTAACACGAGATCTGCTTCCGATAGAATCTTGTTTCCAAGAGGCCCACCTACTTGTATGCCTGCATGGCCTACATAAAGCGGATGATCATAAGGTACCGCTCCTTTGGCCATATATGTTTCTATAATAGGTAAGGATAAAAATTCAGCTAACTGCCGCGCTTCATTGTTAGCTCCCGCTAGAATAACACCTCCACCCATCAGCATAACTGGTGATTTAGCTGCTAATATCATATCTATAGCCTGATCTATTTTTTGTATATCTGGCTTAGGGGTGTCTATAGTGGCCGGTATGTAATCATCTATATTAAAATCAATATCTGCCTGTTGAATATCTAACGGTAAATCTAAAAGAACCGGTCCTGGCCTCCCCTCTCGAGCCAATCTAAAGGCCTCTTTCATAATCTTGGGTACATCGTTTGGGACAGTTAAGCAATAAGCTGCTTTTACTATAGGCTTTGCTATAGATACTATATCAACGCATTGAAACGCCTCTTTGCCTAATTGGGATGTAGTATTCTGGCCTGTCAATGCTATTAGTGGCATGGAATCGATCTGAGCTGTATACAGGCCTGTTACAAAATTCGTAGCCGCTGGACCTGACGTTGCTATAGCCACGGCCATTTTGCCACTGGAACGGTAATAACCATCTGCCGCATGCACAGCACCTTCTTCATGTCGAGCATTATAATGCTTTATTTTAGAATCGCCTAGATATTTATATACCGGATTTATACTCGAACCTGGTATACCAAAAGCAACCTCTATACCTTCGCGCTCTAATATTCTGACTACAACTTCTGCTATCTTCAATTAAAAAGCCCCCTCGTTTCATTATGTGAAATTGTATTTCATATTCTACAATGATTATAGTTCATGCAAAATAAAATGTCAACACTTTTTTTGTTTTTTTATTATCATTCTATGATAATGTCACATTGGGAGTATTTTACTTCCCCCCACGCTTTTTGCCACGATTCATATCTTGTCATATTCATGATAATTTGATATACTAAAAGCGTATTTTGCGATACGAAATGCTATAAATTATATGGAGGTTTATATGGGCGATATCGCAATCAACATGAATAATTCTGTAGAGCGCGCTTTTAAAATAATCGAAGTGATGGCTAAAAGCGACGGGCCTTGCGAATTAAAGGCCATAGCCAAGCAAACCGAACTTCCTGCCAGCACGGCATACCGGTTTCTTCAATCGCTTATGAAACTGCAATACGTAAAGCAGGATGAAAACCAAAGATATTTTCTAACCTTCAAAGTCGTTGAATTGGCCAACCACGTTAGAAGGCAATCGAACCTTATAACCATAGGCCAACCACACTTGAAGGAACTAAGCTTGAAATGCGGAGAATCAGCTTTCATGGCTGTGGAAGAGAATATGACCGCTTTATACGTCTGTTCAATAGAAGGTCCGGCTTTGACAGTTAAAACCTTTCAGCGAATAGGACATCAGGCACCTCTTCACGGCACAGGTGTGGGCAAAATATTGCTCAGCGACATGACCGATGAAGAAATAAAGCGGTATGCGGAGACCACTGGTCTTAAGAAGTATACGGAAAAAACCATAACCTCGTTGAATGGCTTGTTGGCCGAAATCAACAAGATAAGGAAACAAGGTTATGCCATAGATGATGAAGAATGTGAGTTAGGGGCCAAATGCGTAGCCGCTCCGGTGAGGGATTACACTGGCAAGATAGTAGCAGCTATAAGTGCATCCGGTCCCACCGTAAGGATAACGGACGAAAAATGTGCTGAAATGATTAAGGCAACTATAGAAACCGCCAATCAAATATCGAAAAGCTTGGGCTATAACAATATTATGTAGGACAACCTAGCTTTGTCGCAAGCAGTAGGCAGGCGAAGGTAACTAGAGGTCAGTCATCAGAAGTCGGAGGTCGGATAAGAAAGACCGAAGTCGTTAATGTGCCTAGCTGGAAGCAAATGTTTGAACCGGATAATTAATTGGTTCTACTACTTCCAGCGTGTATCTTGTCAGCACAGGTTCTGACCTCTGACATCCGACGACTGACTTCCAGTATGCATCCGAAACATATGAGCCGGAGACCAATCAGTTACCGAGCACGACCATATTCCAAACCGAAGATTTATTTTGCCTTAACTGGATTTTTTGGGCTTTTTATGATATGCTATATACTGTAATGAATCAGAGGAATATGGACGAAAATAGAGCGGAGGTGTTTTATTTGTGAAAATAGCCCTGTTTACAGACAGCTTTTTGCCCCAAATAAACGGTGTGAGCGCCGTTTTAGGTCAAATGATAAATTATTTCAACCAGAATAATATAGACTATATGGTCTTTGCTCCGGAGTACAAGGGCTATTGCGAGGATGAGGGCAATATACAAAGGCTGTCCAGCTTTCGCTTTGTGTTTTATCCAGAGTCGCGTTTCGCCTTGCCCAATTACTCCGCAATAAAAAAGCAACTGGATATATATAAACCGGACGTGATACACATAATGACGCCTTTTTCGATGGGCATGTGCGGTCTTATATACGCGACGGAACACCCCATACCGGTAGTAGCTACATATAATACCAACTACGCCGAACAGATAAAATCCTATAAGATACCCATAGCCGATTCAGTGGTTTGGCAATATCTAAAATGGTTTTACAGCAGATGCAAAACGGTATGCTGCCCCTCCTCGGCCTCCAAGGCGCAACTGGATAAACATGGCATAAATAATGCGCTTGTATATCCAAATGGCGTTGATATAGAACAGTTCAATTCTGTTCACCGAGATGATAATTGGCGGCGCGAAATGGGGGTTGACGGCAAAATAGCGCTTTTATATGTGGGTAGGATGTCCAAGGATAAAAATCTATCGGTATTGATGGATACAATGGATATATTGAATTCGCGCGGCTATGAGCAAAGTATAAAACTGATAATGGTGGGAGACGGCCCTATGAAGGATAAACTGGCACGTCACGCACCTGAAAACGTGTATTTTACCGGATATATGGCAACACCCCAGCTTTCCGCAGCATATGCCTCCAGCGATATATTCATATTCCCGTCGTATATAGAAACCTTCGGCAATGTGGCGCTCGAGGCCATGGCATCAGGGTTGCCTGTCATAGGCGCTAAGGGCGGCGGTTGCATGGATATCATACAAAATGGTCTTACAGGCATACTGTGCAACCATTGGAGCCCCGTGGACTTCGCCGATGCTGCGGAAGCAATGATAAAGGATGAGCAATTAATGCAAATCATGGCTCAAAACGCTCGTGATGCGGCTATACAATATAATTGGGACAATATAATGTCACGGTATATGTACCTATATTCTATAGCTGACAACTTGCAGAAGGAGCTATTGTGGAAAAAGCAAACGCAAAAGCTCTATCGCCTTGCCCGGCGGAGTTATATAAAAGGCAGACGATTCATCGAGAAATTTCACTTTATAGTATAGGTTGACGCTATGATTATAAGAAAGCTCTACATTTCAAACTTCGGCAAATTCAAAGACAATATTATAGAATTAAAACCCGGCCTTAATGTCATATATGGTGTCAACGAGGCCGGCAAATCGACTATACGTAGCTTTATAGAAGGAATGCTGTATGGATTTAAAAAGCCCGATGCCCGCAGACGCTCATTTACCGATGATAGGCAGCGCTATAGGCCATGGGTTGGCGCTTCATACACAGGCGCTATAGAATATGAAATCGACAGCAGGGTTTACCGTATAGAACGGGACTTTGCCAATGACAGGGTAAACATATATGACGCTGCCACCGGAGAGGATATCGGCGCTATCTGCGCTATACTCCCCGGTACGCGCGAACCCGATGTGATAATACGTCATTGGGGGTTAAATGCCACAGTCTTTGCCAATACCATAAGCATAGACCAACGCAACGCCTTTTCGTCCAAAGCCATGGCCAAAGAGGTATCCGACGCATGGATAAATATGATGCAATCCGGCCAGCAGGACGTGTCGGTCAACAAGGCATTATCATCCCTGAATAACCTATTGGATGGGATCGGGTCGGATAACGCGCCTACACGCCCATGGGCCAAAGCCGCGCAAAAGCTGCAGCAGCTCAAGGCCGAAAGAGCCATGGCACAAAAGTGTATGGATGATATGCGGCAGAGCATAGCCAAAGCGCATGACCTGAGAAAAGAAATAGCAGCCATTCGCGACGGTCGGATGAGCGATAATACCGCCATATTAACCAATAGGCACAATAGAACAAAACTGGAATATGAACTCGACCAACTGAATGCCCTCAACGAATATATAAAACAAAACGACGGCGACCTATTAGAGCGATTGATGTCGCTAGACAGGCAATTGGAGGGCATAAGGACCGAATTGGCTCAATATGACCGCAGTCAATCAGAAGTTTCAGACAACGCCCTGCGCAGCATAAAAAAACGCCGAACGCTTTATATAATACTCGCCGCGGCCATATCAGCGGCCTCGATAGCCCTGCCGCCTTTGATAATAGCCGTGATACCCTTAATATGGCTGTTTTTACGCGACAACAGCAAAATGCGGCGGTTAAAAAGCGCCCTCGATCAGCACAGCATGGCAGTCGAGCAACAGCGTCAACAGCTGCTGAACCGTTATGAAACACTGGAAGGACAAAAGCGTGAAATCCTTGCGAAAATAGGCGCATCCGATACATCCCAGGTTATATCGATGATGCGCCGGCTCGATAACCTGACGCACGATATAGAGCGCCTTGATGCCGAATATGAACGGCTGATGCAACAGGCCATACACGATAAAGAAGTCGAATTAACGGCACTGGAGGCCTCCGTCGACGCCTCATTAGCCGGCATAAGACCCCTGGCGGCCATAGATGAGGATATACAAAGTATCCGGAATGATATCGATGCAATGTCATTAAAAAAGCAGGCTGCTCAAAAGGCCATAGACGTTATAACAGAACTGTCGGCCGATATACAGCGCGATTTTGCTCCGTATCTGGACCGATCCGCCGCCTCTTTAGCCGGCCATATAACCGGCGGCCGCTATTCATCGCTAAGGGTGTCCTCCGATCTGGATATAAAGGTAATTGACCCCGATACGGACAAACTGGTGCCGCTGGAACAGTTGAGCGCCGGCACCATAGATCAGCTCTACATAGCGGTAAGGTTGGCCATAGCCGATATTTTATCGGGCAATAAGCCGTTGCCCATCATAATAGACGACGCCTTCTCCGAATACGATGATATAAGATTAAAAAGGGCGCTGGAGTATATAATCCAACTGGCGCAAAAAAGGCAGGTCTTATTTTTAACCTGCCATCAAAGGGATATACAAGCACTGTATGAGCTCAAAGCACCTTTTGATTGCATCGAGCTCTAGCGCCTTATGCTATTGGCCAACCCTATCATGTCATCCGCTGTCTGCAACACTCTGGCGTTGAGCTGGTATGCGCGCTGTGCGCGTATCATGCGCGTCATTTCATCGGCTATATCCACATTAGACGCTTCAAGAAACCCCTGTCTTACCTTTGAATCCCCGTTGGTCAAATAATTCGGGCCGACGTTACCCGTTACAGCGTAAAGATTATCGCCGCGCGCTTCCAGCGCCTGCGGATTTGTAAATTCCACCAACGAGATATCGGCTATGTGCGCTCCACCGACTACCACCGCTCCAGAAGGATCTATGGATATATCGTCCTCTGTCGTGCCTGCCGGAAGCTCTATGCGATTAACTTGCCTATCCAACAACCAATGACCATCCGCTGTGGTTATATAGCTGTGGATCTGTCCATACTCATCTTCAGCCTCTGTAAGCTTAAAATTACCGTCCCTCGTATAAAACACATTCCCCAGACCGTCGGTCACAGCAAAAAACGCTGTGCCGTCTATGCCCAGATCCATATTGCGCTCGGTCTGCTCCATAGGCCCCTGAGCAAAATATTTGGGCGAAGATACCACTCTGGCACCTGTACCCACATGCGGCAGCACGCCTTCATTGGCCGGTTGAGGAATGGCCGGATTCAGCTTATACGTATAGGGCATGTCCTCGATATGCGCCGTATTTCGCTTGAAGGCCGTTGTATCGACATTGGCGATATTGTTAGCTATAGTATCCACATTATACTGTTGACTTATAAGGCCGGCCCCTGCCGTCCATAACGCCTGTATCATACCCTTCCCACCTCGTTTACTGTTTTATCCAGCGTCTGATCCAGCATGGACACAATACGCTGAGCCGATTCATAATGGCGGTATACCTCCATCATATCGGTCATCTCTTTGTTTATATCGACATTGGACACTTCCAAATACCCCTGCTTTATACCGGCACCTGCGAACTGATACTGATATTCCTCGGGGTCATACACGACATAGAGATTGTCGCCGGCCTTTTCCAATGCAGCATCTCTGTCCGTAAAATCCACTACGGCTATTGCCCCCGCATACTGCTGCTGGTCGGTATATACATTGCCGGCTGGATCCACGCTGAAACGCTCATTGCCTACCCATATATCGGCAAAGTCGTCCTGTTCATCATATCTTTGCACCCGGTAGCCGTTCTGATTTACTAAATAACCATCTCTATCTACCGCAAAGGCGCCGTCTCGTGTGTAACGATAATCGTTATCGCCCACTCTGAGCACAAAAAAGCCGTTTCCCGTCAACGCCAGATCGGTGGCATTATCGGTCTGCTGCAAAGGCCCTTGTAACCAATCGGTCTTGACCTGATCCACATGCACGCCATGATTTATAGAGCCGATGATATCAAACGGCCTTATCGAGGCACCGGCTTTATTTTCTATTCTGGCCACAAGCACATCAGGGAAGCTTTGTGACACCATTTTATCCTTTTTATATCCCGTCGTCTCCGCATTAGCTATATTATTGGCTATGGCATTCAGACGCACGGTTTCCACCTGCATAGCGGTAGTTGCATTATATAGACCGCGAAGCATATCGTTTTCCTCCAAATCCTGCACTTGATTTTTTATTCGGCATTATACGCATAAAACTTTATACGAACAATATTCGTGTATAAACATTGCATAAAATGGCAGAATATATAGCGAATGTAGCTTTATATTACGATATTAGGAGGTATCCGAATATAAAATGAAACGAATAGGCGCATGGTTTAAAAACACATTCACAAAAGATAAAATAGTCCGTTTTCTGGATAAGCAAGGCTTTTACATCGTTTTATTCGCCTGCATAGCCATTATAGCAGCCACGGCTATAATAACGTCCGACAACAACTTTTTGCCCAATCCCGAACAGCTGTCGTTGAGCGACCCCGCGGAATCCCCGCCGGAAACCCAACCTTCGGCTCCGACCGATTCGGTGGTAGACGACCCCAAAGTCGAGATCAAGGTAGAGGATGTCGATGAGGAGGAAACCGCCGAACAAACAAAAGAGGAATCGCCGACAACACCGGCTAAAACAACAAACATAGTAAAAACCGCCAAAGCGGCGTCTACTGCAACATCCAATGCAACCGCCGGCATAAAGCTGATAGCACCGGTACCCGGTCCGATAAGCGTCGAATATGCCAAGGATCACCTGGTGTACTCAAATACCCTCGAGCAATGGGGTACGCACGCCGGCATAGATATAGCCGCTGCCACCGGCACCGAGGTTAAGGCTGCCGCCGCCGGCAAGGTGGAAAGCATAACCAAGGACGATAAGTTCGGCATCGTAATAACAATAGATCATGGCAACGGCATAAAGACCAGATATGGTAATTTATCTACGGGCGATATGGTTAAGGTCGGACAATAGAGGAAATGCTCTCGGTATTTCCTCTATTTTTATTCTATCCTTTCTTTTTACAGCATATTAATTATAAAGAATATAATGGTTTCGTCTTAGAGGGGGTTAAAAGCTTTGAAGGAGTATATCGAAGAAAGGGTAGTCGCAACGGCTCAGTATATAATACAATACAGGGCCACTGTCAGAGAAGCCGCAAAGGTCTTTAAGGTAAGCAAAAGCACGGTACACAAGGATATATCGGAAAGACTACCGAAGATAAACCCCATATTATACAATCAGGTAAAAAAGATCGTGGATAAAAACAAAGCAGAAAGGCACATACGCGGAGGTCGTGCAACAAAGCTCAAGTACATAGCTAAAAAAATATGAAAATAATTTAAGAAAATGATATATTATATGATATAATGTAATAAAGAAATCGGGTAATACACAAAAGAAGGAGAGTAGCCATGTTCGGAATTCATGATATGGCCGTCGATTTAGGAACTTCATCGGTGCTCGTATATGTCAAGGGTAAAGGCATAGTCCTTAAGGAGCCGTCAGTAGTAGCCATAAATAAGAATAACAACCAGGTGCTGGCCGTAGGCAGCGAAGCCAAGCTTATGCTGGGCCGTACACCCGGCAACATAGTAGCTACGCGGCCGTTGAGAGAAGGCGTTATATCGGACTATGACACCACGCAAAAAATGTTAAAATATTTCATACGCAAGGTATCCAAATACACACGGTTGAGCAGACCCCGGATAATAATATGCATACCCACCGGCATAACGCAGGTGGAACAAAAAGCCGTGTTGGACGCTTCGTATGATGCCGGCGCCAATAAAACCTATCTTATGGAAGAACCCATAGCCGCAGCTATAGGAGCAGGCATCGACATATCGTTGCCAAACGGCAGCATGGTGGTGGATGTGGGTGGCGGCACCACCGATATAGCGGTTATATCGCTCGGCGGGGCAGTGGTAAGTAATTCCATAAAGGTGGCCGGTGACAAATTCGACGATGCTATCATACGTTACATAAGGCGAAAATACAATATATTGATTGGCGAAAAAACAGCCGAAGATCTGAAAATAACCGTGGGCGCCATATACCCCTCCAAAGAACAAAAGTCGATGGAGATATGCGGCCGCAACCTTATATCGGGCTTGCCCAAAGTGGTAAACGTTACAACAGATGAAATGGTAGAGGCGCTTAAAGAGCCGGCCGATATTATAGTAGAGGCCATACATTCGGTGCTCGAACGGACACCGCCCGAGCTGTCGGCCGATATAAGCGAAAGGGGTATCATAATGACAGGCGGCGGCGCTTTGCTAACCGGCATGGACAAGCTAATACAGGAGCAAACGGGCATACCGGTCTATGTGGCATCCGATCCGGTATCATGCGTTGTCCTTGGAGCCGGAAAGGCTTTGGAAAATATAAGCGTATACTCTGAAAGCGCATTGATGGATAACAGCAATTCGCCTGTGTATATAGGATCTTAAGAAAACATGATGCACCTGGAATCGATGCCCGGTGCATCATTTGTAAATAAATGAGCTGTTCTATGTACGAGCCATGCAGCTATATCATCATATAGATATACGCTTTATGTCCGCTCCCAGGCTTATTAATTTTTTATCTATATTTTCATAGCCTCTGTCTATATACTTTGCATTGTTTATTTCGGTAACGCCCTCAGCCATAAGCCCCGCAACGACCAGAGCCGCGCCGGCTCTGAGATCGGTGGCGGTAACAGGAGCGCCTGTTAATTTATCAACGCCGTCTATTATAGCCACTCTGTCCTCTATTTTGATCTTAGCGCCCATGCGTTTGATCTCCTCTATATGCTTGTAGCGGCTCTCCCATATGTTTTCCGTTATAATGCTTGTGCCGTCGGCTACGGATAACAGCGCTGACATGGGCTGTTGAAGATCGGTCGGAAAGCCGGGATAGGGTAACGTCTTAACGCTCGTGTGCTTCGGCCTGCCGTTGCTTTTGACATGCACGAAGTCATCACCTGCCGCCACTTCTATACCCATCTCGCTCATTTTTGCTGACACCGATTCCAAATGGACCGGTATCACATTCCTTACAATGACATCGCCATATGTCGCGGCAGCGGCTATCATAAAAGTTCCGGCTTCTATTTGGTCCGGCACGATACTATGACGACAGCCTCTAAGCGTCTTAACGCCCTTAATCTTTACCACATCGGTACCGGCACCCTTTATATTCGCTCCCATAGCATTCAAAAAATTAGCCGTATCCACTACATGAGGCTCCTTAGCCGCATTGACTATCTCAGTCACGCCATCGGCCATCGACGCAGCCAGCATTATATTTATGGTAGCGCCGACACTTACTACGTCAAGATATATCTCCGCGCCTTTAAGGCCGTCCGCATACGCCTTTATAAAGCCGTGCTCTATGGAAATCTTAGCGCCCAGCGCTTCCAATCCCTTTATATGCTGGTCTATAGGGCGTACCCCTATATCGCAGCCACCTGGAAACGCCACCTCTGCTCGTCCGAATTTAGCCAACAAAACGCCTAGCAGATAATACGACGCACGCATACGGCGAGCCAATTCCATCGGGGTAACGAATGTGCTAATGCCCGCCGGATCTATATACATGCTGCCGTTGCCGGTAAGCTCGGCTTTCGCTCCCATAGCCGCCAATATATCCTTTAATACTAATACATCATCTATATAAGGCAGGTTCTCAATCGTCGATGGGCTGTCAGCCAAAATAGCAGCCGGTATTACAGCCACCGCTGAATTTTTGCATCCACCGACACAAACCTCGCCTTTTAACGGCTTACCGCCGTATATAAGCAACTTGTCCATATCTCAAAGTTTACCCCCGAAATCGCATAATAAATAACCAGTGCAATTATATCATTTATATAACAATTTTGCACCTATTTCTTTACCATAACCCATAGAATTTAATATATCCACTATATATTCATCCCCGTATCTATCGACCATATCCTTAACTATCAGGAATGATTGCCTGTACGCCTGATACTCATCAAGCTTATCAAAATCTTTTGTAAGCTGTTCGATGCTGTACGGTTCTTCCACATCTATATCAGCCGTCCAATCGTAGCCCATTATACGGTACTCCATATACGTGGCTATACCCTCGGTCAACCATACAGGCACATTGCCGCGCGTTATCTCATCCACAACCATATGGGTAAGCTCATGCACCACAGGACTGGAAGCCCTAAAATACCCTTCCATATCCGTTTTTGGAGCATCAGGCCATGCATACGGCGATAATATCGTTATTTTGCCCATATAATAAGCCCCTTGCACCGTACGGTTTCTGGATATATGCAACGCATCGCGCATATCATCGGCATTATCGTATATTATTATTTCTACCGGCTTAGCCGGACGGTACGAGAAAAAATCGTACACCTGACGACTGTCGCTTTCCATCGAATCCAAAACCATATACGCGACATCGCGCTTATCTTCCGGATATTCTATTATAAAATCATTACAGCTTATAGAGCCGTAACCCTCATTCCCATCATAGACCATCGCGCCGCCCACCGCCTTAATAAGCGGATAGAAAGTCACTTTAATTTTGCCGGGGAAAAAGCAAAACGCGACCACAAGCATCGCACACAACATAACTGCGATTGATGCTAAAATATTCCTCTTGTACCTCACATACATACCCCCTCTGGTAAATATGTATGCCCGATATATTTATTATATCATAGAAATTTACATAAAGATATAGGAAAATATATGTAACAAAATGTCGCATAATATCATATCAAATAGTATGTTTGACCTATTTACTAATTTATGAGGTTTGCGGTATACTAATATTGTTGAAATAGCAAGAATATTGGAGAAAGATTTATGAGCTTGATGAGCGGACTGCGCAAAGTATTTCATAAAAAACGGCCGTTTGAGCCTATAGATAGGTACAGGTTAACCTCTGAGGAAAAAGAGAAGGTAATAGCGTTTTTCAGCGTGATAGGCACTGTACTTTCAATAATACTTATAACGCTGATTGTTCAATGAGATTGAGGACCCCTTTCAAACTTTAAGCCCGGCTAATTTCTCCCCAGCCGGGCCTTTTTTGTAATCTTCTAATGTACTGATATCGTCATTTGTCGACGCACATTTCACATATGGCATGCGCATACACCAAAGCATTTTTCACCAGATCATCGACCATTATATGTTCATCGGCCTGATGCGCCATATCCGGGCCGCCCGGAAACACCGCGCCGAATGCCACGCCTTTGGCCATAGCCCGCGCATACGTGGCACCGCCCATGGACAGTGTATACCCCTTCTGTCCCGTAACGTCGCTATAGGCCTTGAGCAGCTTTTGTACTAAAGGTGAATCTTCGGGTACGTAATGGGGTTGCCTATGGTTTAATATTTTAACGTCTATACCCGCCGGTTCAGCTTTAGCCTTTATGGCTGATAATATATCAGCGAGTTTGGCCGTTATCGGATAGCGTATATCTATATCAGCCCGGCCGTTGTTTTGCGAACCGTCTATCAGGCCAAGATTCAGAGTCAAAGACCCGGATAATTCATCGGACATCTTTATGCCCAAGCCTTTCCCGCTATAGTCCATCCCTATGGCGTCGCCGATGAAAGCGATGAAGGGATTGACAATGCCCGCTTGTTTCAAAAATAACAACATGGCGGCTATGGCGTTTTTGCCCTCTTCCGGATGACTGCCGTGCGCCATCTTCCCATGGGATTCTATAATGCATCTACCCTGACTATCAACGCCCGACGACATGGAAAACTCATCCTTATACGGGAATTTGCTCAAGCTCTCGCTTATAAACCTCTGTTTATCAGCCGATGCCTTGATTATGCATCGGCAACTGCCCGGCACCATATTGACCCGGCTTCCGCCGGTTATGCTTTCCAACATTATTTCATCCGATGCCAGACTGGCAAATCTGGCGCTCAGGGCCAATGACAGCAGGCCCTTCTCCCGGTTTACCACAGGATACATGGCATCGGGAGCAAAGCCTTCTTCAGGCATATGTTCATGGCGGGCATAATATTCCACACACTTCCAATCATTTTCCTCATTGCAGCCCAACACCAAACGCACCGGCCGCGCAAGCTTTATGCCCGCCTCTTTAATGGCGCGCATTGCGAAAAGCGCGGCCACAGCCGGTCCTTTATCGTCGGATGTGCCCCGGCCATATATAGCGCCATCCTCCACAGTAGCTTCAAATGGCGGCTTAGTCCAGCCATCGCCTTCAGGCACCACATCCAGATGTACCAGTATGCCGAACGGACGGTCGCCGTCACCATACTGCAGGTGGCCTGCGTATCCGTCTGCATCTTTGGCTTCAAAGCCCAAAAGCCGTCCTGCATTCAACATGTATTGCAGAGCCTCATATGCGCCATCTCCAAACGGCCTGCCTGGTCTTGGCTCATCGTACACGCTTTTTATGCGCACAAGTTCACTTAGTGAGGTTATCATTTCATCTTTATATGATTGTACCAGCTCATCAATATTCAAAATCGCTCACCAGCCTCTCTACATCGTGATAAAGCCTTTCTTCATCAATGGTTTTAACCTCTTTATGTTCCATTATCACCCGACCGTCTATTATGACGGTATCCACATCGGTATCCTTGGCCGAATATACTATGTGCGACACAGGGTCATACAACGGATGAGCATGCGGTCCATCGACATCAAGCAAGATGATATCGGCCTTCATGCCGGGCTTTAACACCCCCGCCTTATCTATGCCCAATGCTGCGGCGCCATCCACAGTAGCTGACCTTAAAATCCGCCACGCCGGCATGGCAACAGGGTCTTTCAGCCTGCCCTTATCTATCAGCGCCGCAGCATGCATTTCCTTAAATATGCTAAGGTTGTTATTGCTGGCGGCGCTGTCGGTACCCAGCCCAACCCTTATTCCCTGATTTATGTATCGGTCGACCGGACAAAAACCGCTGCCCAGTTTCATATTGCTCACCGGGTTATAAGCAACATTTATATTATTCGCTTTCAACAAGGCAATATCATCGCCCACCGGATAAACGCAATGCGCCGCTATCATAGGAAACGCCGTAAGACCAGCCCTATGGACAAGCTCTATGGGCGAGCAGCCGTAAGCCGCCATGCAGTCGTCCACCTCCTGCTGCGTCTCGGATAAGTGCATATGCACCCCGGTGTGAAGTTCGGCAGCAAGGTCAGCCGCTTTTTCAAGATATTCAGGATTACATGTATAGACCGCATGCGGGCCTACCATTATATTTATGCGGCCATCGCCGGCATCATTCCAATCCATATAAAGTCTGCGGTTCTCCTCAAGGCGCATATCGCCTTTGTCATCATCCTGCAGCCCGCGGGCCAATACGGCGCGCACGCCGCTGTCTAGCGCCGCCTGAGCTGTTTTATCCATAAAGAAGTACATATCGGCGAATGATGTGACCCCGGCCTTTATCATCTCCAGTATACCCAGCAACGAAGCGTGGTACGCCATCTCAGGCGTAAGCTTGTCCTCGAGCGGCCATATCCTATCGTTCAGCCACCGCATAAGCGGCATGTCATCGGCATAGCCGCGAAACAGCGTCATGCCCACATGGGTATGGCAATTGACCAGCCCCGGCATAGCTATGCGGCCGTGTCCATCTATAACCCGACAATCGCCGGGTATCTCATCCGGCTCACCTATACGCTCTATCGTATCGCCTTTTATCTCTATAAAAGCATCCTTTATCACAGGATGCCGCTCATCCATGGTAACAGCCAGCACGTTCTTTATAAGGGTATTCATTCGCTGCTCTCCAAATAAGCGCGTTGTTCATTGCTCAGGCTGTCTATAGTTATACCCAGCGACGCCAATTTCTTTTTGGCAACCAGTTGATCTATTTCATCGGGCACATCGTATACGCGTTTATCCATCTGCCCTTTGTGCTCCACCAAATATTTAGCCGACAGCGCCTGAAGCGCAAAGCTCATGTCCATGATCTCGGCCGGATGGCCGTCACCGGAGGCCAGATTGACCAGACGGCCCTGCGCCAAAAGATTGATCCAGCGGCCATCAGCCATTCTGTAACCCGTTATATTATGCCGGAGCTCTTTCTCCTCCACCGCCGCTGCTTTGAGATCGGGTATATTTATCTCGACATCGAAATGTCCGGCATTGGCCAGCAACACGCCGTTCTTCATGCGTTGGAAGTGCTCGCCGTGTATGACGTCCTTGCATCCGGTCACTGTAATAAATATATCGCCTATGGATGCAGCCTCCTCCATCGTCATCACGCGCAAACCGTCCATAACGGCCTCTATGGCCTTTATAGGATCCACTTCGCATACTATTACATTTGCGCCCAAACCTTTGGCTTTATTGGCCACGCCCTTGCCGCACCAGCCATAACCGGCCACTACCACGTTCTTGCCGGCCACTATAAGGTTGGTGGTGCGCATTATGCCGTCCCATACCGACTGCCCTGTACCATACCTGTTATCGAAAAGGTATTTGCAATAGGCATTGTTTACCGCTATCATCGGGAAGGCCAACGTACCCTCTTTTTCTCTTGCTTTAAGGCGCAATACACCGGTAGTGGTTTCCTCACAGCCTCCTATCACATGGTCTTGCAAGCCACTGCGTTCCGAGTGCAGCAGATGCACCAGATCGCCGCCGTCATCTATGATTATGTCGGGTTTTATATCCAGTATATGATTTAAATCCTCCATATACTGCCGCTGGCTTGCACCGTGATGAGCCGCTACAAACAAACCGTCATCGGCAAGCGCCGCTGCCACATCGTCCTGCGTAGACAACGGATTGCTGCCGCTTATGCCCATATTGGCGCCGCCGGCGGTCAATACCTTGCACAGGTAGGCCGTTTTTGCCTCCAAGTGTATGGACAACGCTATATTTATGCCTTCGAATGGTTTTGTATCGATAAATTCTTGCTCTATATCGCGCAACAGCGGCATATACATCTTGACCCAGTTAATCTTATCGTGGCCGCTAGGTGCCAGCGATATATCGGTTATATAACTCTCCATGTCTTAATCCTCCAGTTTTAACGGTATAAATTGCAGGTATTCAGATGCCGTAAGATACATATCTATGCCCTCATGCCGGCCATTTATGGCTATACGCTTGCCAGAGTCGTGGAGATGTCCATAAACACAACGCCTCACACCATACTCATTCATGATATCCATAAATTCGGAACGAGGGTTTATTATAGTGGCCGGCGGATAATGCATGGCTACCAGTATCTCGCCGCCTTTGAGCTTAACGCCCTGCTCAAGCGAAAGCCGAAGGCGCATGAGCTCGCGCCTATATACCTTTTCATCCTCCGCGGTAAATCCGGGGTCCCCGGGCAGCATCCAGCCCCGGCTGCCGCATATGACAATATCCTTGTACCTATAAGCATTGTTGTGTAAAAAAATCATATTACGGAATCCATGCGCTTCAACATATTCCTTCAATTTGGACATGGAATTCCACCAATAATCGTGATTTCCTTTGACAAAAACCTTTTGCCCCGGCAATTGATTTAAAAATTCGAAGTCTTTATCCAGCTCTTCTATATGGATAGCCCATGATATATCGCCTGCTATTATAATGCAGTCGTTATCCGTTATAGTCGCCATCCAATTATCCGCTATGCGATCCATATAATTTTCCCATTGCTTGCCGAATATATCCATCGGCTTATTGACGCTCAGCGCCAAATGTATATCCGCCATCGCATACAATGCCACTAAATATTACGCTCCTGTTCTTCGGTATCGCACAACAGCACGGCTCTAACCGGGCTGCCGTTGCCTTTGACTATTTTCAACGGAAGACATATCAAATAATACACTCCGCTTTCCACTGCCCTTAAATCCAGCCCTTCTATTATGCCCACTTCGTGGCTGAGCAATATGTGATGCACCGGCGCCCCTTCGTGGTGAAAGCCTTCCACCGACAGGTAATCTATCCCCACCGCTTTGACACCCTTGCGTATCAGCCACCAGGCCGCATCCTCGGCTAAATACACAAAATCCGGTTCAAAAGCCGGCATATCCCATAGTCGGCCATTCATCGTTTTAAAAAGGACTATATCGTTTGAGGCTATGCACAAACTGTCCAATACACCGGCGTTTATGGCCTTATGCATGCCTATGTCAAAAACCTTGGCCCGCCCCATGAAACGGTTTAAATCCACTTCGGCGGTATCCTTTCCACCTGCTATAAAGTGCAGCGGCGCATCGACATGAGTGCCAGTATGCATGCTCATATATATAGCCGATACGTTGTTATTGTCACCGCGAGCCAAAGACGAAAGCTCATCGATGGCTACGTCGGGGTCCCCCGGCCATACTACCATGCCTTCGGCTATAGGCCGCGTTATGTCTATTATCTGATATGCCATAATTTTCACCCCCATAAAGGCAAACCTCCCTTTTGGGCAAAGGGAGGCTCATAGATATAATTATATAACAACTTACAGAAGTATTTCCTTGCCTGCCTGAGCCGAAGCATAAATGCCGTTCAACATTTTTTGCACAGCCAGGCCGTCCTCAGCCGGAGATATCGGCTCCGCTCCCGATTTTACACAATCGATGAAATGCCTTATTTCATTATCAAAACTATTTTCCTTACCGAATGTCGGGTATTTATCGACCAAATAATCGTCTTCCTCTCCGTATATAGTCAACGGATCCAGGTTAGCACCGGCTTTGGTGCCGAATACCTGACTATATATGCCGGTATCCTTACCGTTTATAGCCCAGCTTACTTCGAATGACAGGCTGGCCCCGTTATCGAATTTTATAAAGCCGGCCGCCGCATCCTCCGTATTATAGACCGGATTATCATGATCCAGCGCCACCCAGCGGTCTACCCCCTTAGTCTTGTAATCACCGAACTTGGCATATGTAGAGGCGACCACGCTAACCGGTCTGGGTTTACCCATAAAATACCACGTAAGGTCTATAACATGAACGCCTATATCTATAAGCGGTCCGCCGCCGGATTTCTCCACATCGGTAAACCAACCAAGCGGCGTGCCTCTGCGGCGCAGCCATCCAGCCCTTGCAAAATAGATATCGCCTAATCGGCCATTGTCTATGTATCCTTTCAGCAGTTTGCTATCAGCGCGATAACGGTTGGTAAAACCCATCATAAATATGACGTTGTTCTCTCTTGCCGCTTTAATCATCGCCTCAGCCTGTTCTACATTCATAGCCATAGGTTTCTCGCATAGTATATCTTTGCCGGCATTAGCTGCCGCAATAGCTGCCGCGGCATGAGCGTTATTCCATGTGCACACCGAAACAGCATCGATTTCTTCCAGTTTTAGCATATCATTGAAATCGGCGTAATAATACTTAAAGCCGAATCTCTCCGCAGCATCTTTGGCACGGGCTTCGTTTATATCGCATATCGCCACCAGTTCGACATCATCCTGCTTCAGGTAAGACGGTATGTGACAGTTCTGTGCTATATTGCCCGCGCCTATTATGCCTATACCCACCTTTTTATCTTTGCTCATACTGGCTCTAATCCCCCTTGTATTTTTAAAATTTATCTCTTAATATCATACCACTATCCATATTGATTTTCCAATAGTTTTTGGCTGTATCAGTTGATCATATTCCGCCAGAAGACTCCCGACTCTCAAGGCGGGAGATGAATGGCGATATCTTTTTAAACAACCAGCAACCCTTTGCCATAGTACAGAAGCTGCAATGTATCAGCCCGAACAGGAGTTGGAATTTCGGCCAGCTTCACATATTCTCCATGGTTTTGGCTGCCTTTCACGGTGCACTTCCTGGCATTGTACACCACAGCGTCACCAGGCTGGTATATATGCCTCTGCTTTCTGACGCTTACCCTTCCTTTGGAGAGCTTCTTACTCCGGTATATTCGCAGGTTTGGTTGGTTGTGCTCCTTGTTCCGTGTACGACGGCCGCAGTTTAGTTCCTGGCCGGATGTTTTTTCTCCGGTGCGCAGGTCGATGTATTTTGCGTCATAAAACTTCTGCAGACTACGGTTATTCCGCCGGATCTGCTCGATATGAAATGGGATAGCCCGGGTTTGATCAATGCCTCCTGCAATGCAGAACGCATCGTTGGCATGGCTTTTTTCTAGCCTTAATGCCATCCGGCGGGTTTTGGTCAGGTAGCCGTAGGTATGCTTGCAGTCCAAGGCGGCGACCAGTTCCCATCGGACGATGGTCATGAAGGTTTCTGCTTTGAATTGTTTTAGTGTTGGCTGCCAGCCCCAGAGGAACTTGCCCTTCTTGTGGTTTTCCGACCGGTGACATTTGCTGCAAAGCGTGATCATGTTGGCCGGCCGGTCTGTCCGGTCGCCTTTCCAGAAGCCAATATGATGAACCTGGAGCGCCTGCTCTTTTGCTTTGTTTTTGCAGTCCGGGTTTTGGCATTGATGGTTGTCCCGGTGCAGGATGTATTCCCGCAGGTTCCAGAAACCGCTTTGTTCGCCTTGCTGATATTCCTTCCCTTTAATGTTGGGGTTGTTGATCTTCTGGATATCGAAGCTAGCTACTTCAATCACTGTGTCAGTAATAGGCAGCAGCCTTTTCACCATGGCGATTAAACGCAAGTGGCTGTCCATCTTGTGCTGGATGCTCGGGGCCAGCCAGCTTTCAGGTTTCTTGCGGTTGTCGAACCTGGGTTTTCTGTAACGCAGGCGGTTGCGCCTTTGCCGGCGGTACATAGCGCGTTCTTTGTTGCGTTCTACTTGTCCTTTAAGTAATGTGCACTCGGCGGAGAACAGCTCTTTTTTAGCGCTTATAGCCGAGATGCCGACTGTTTCGTAACCGGCGTCTACGCCGAGGGTTACGGGTTGAGTGTAGTGCGTTGTTTGGTAAGTCAGCTGGATGGTGAAGGGCTTGGCCTTGACCACCTTTGCTCTGCCGTCTTTGAGCATGCGCCTAACCTTGCCGTACCGTTCGGTCGGCATTAGGGGCGTGCCGTCTTTGGAAAGTACATATACCATCTTTTTCGATCTCCTCTCGGAAATAAGTCCGCCTTGCGGCGGTATGTCCACTTCGCCAATGTTATGCCGGGTTTGTCGCTGGAAACACTTCTCCTACCCATCAGAGATGTTTAATCGCCGGCCGCAGTGTCTGGAGCGTGTGGAGTACTCCAGAGTGCCTATTTGGTTAATGAAACCATTCCGGCATAACGTAGCCCGTTCGTTCAAAAGGTCCCGACGGGCTAAGGCTAATCAACCGGGCCTGGGGACGTAAGGCTGCCGCCTCACGCTGTCCCAAGCCTCTGCCTCTATAGGCAGGGGTAGTTGACTTTTTTTACCGATTCCCTTTTTATCAATTGGGTTTTCAAGCGCAGTATGGCAGGAAACGGGCCGCTATCATCGCCTGTCATTCTTTTATATATTAATTCCGCCGCTGCTTGCCCCATTTTATCCATAGGCTGAACTACAACCGTAAGCGGCGGCTTTATGACTTTTGTCAGTTCTATATCGTCGAAACCTATAAACGAGAGCTCTTCCGGTATATTTATGTGGCGTTCGTTGGCGGCCATTATTGCTCCTATCGACATATAGTAGTTGGCTGCAAATATTGCCGTGGGTGGTGAAGGCAGATCCAGCAATTCATTCATCAATTTATATCCGCTTTCTATATGCAGATCACCATATTTAACGATTTCGGGATCGATGCTCAACTGATAATCGGTATAAGCCCTTTCATATCCTATCAAACGTTCCTTGCCGACAAATATATGCCTTGGACCACTTATAAGTCCTATGCGTCGGTGACCATTCACTATCAGGTGTTCAACAGCATCATAGGCACCGTTTGTATTATCGACCAGTACAGCATCAGCCTGTATATCTTCGATAAGTCTATCCACTAACACTATCGGGATGCCGTCATCTTGAAGGCGTTTAAGCCCCGGCTGTTGATCCCCTGCCGGTATTATGATTATGCCGTCTACAAACTTATCTTTAAGGAAGGCTATCTTCTCCCTCTCGCCTTCAACGCTTTCATCGCTGTCGCATACCATAATGCTGTAGCCATATGGATGCAGGGCTTTTTCTATACCCTTGGCTATAGTGGTAAAAAATACATTGGACAGATCGGGTACGATTACGCCTACTGTCATCGTTTTGTTTGTTTTTAATGCGCGTGCCAGCGTATTTGTCGAATAGTTCAGCTGTTTGACGGCTTCTTCCACCCGCATGCGATTTTCTTCTTTTACCTTCTCGCCGTTAAGCACCCTCGATACGGTAGCCGTCGATACGCCGGCCAGCCTTGCTACGTCCTTTATTGTGGGCATTTTTATCTCCTCAAGCTTATTAGCAGTAAAGCATTACAGCAGCTATTATACTACAAGGGATTGGTGCTTGCAATTGCGAAAAGATTCGATTTAGACAGGGTTTGGCCATCATCCGGCAGTGATTGCTTGGCCGGCGGCTGGACAGGTTCCTCATTCGACGACGGCTGCTTATCCGGCGGAGGCTGCCCCTCATCCGACGGCTGCGTCCCATCCGACTGCTCCTCGGCAGACTCCTCTTCCTCGACAGACTCCTCTTCCTCGACAGACTCCTCTTCCTCGACAGCGCCATCATCCGACGGAGGCTGCCCCTCCTGCGGCTCCTCAACAGGCCCCTCATCCGACGGCTCTTCGGCAGGCCCCTCTTCCGATGGCTCTTCGGCAGGTCCCTCTTCAGACGGAGGCGGCTGCTCAACTGGCGGCTTGTCAGAATCATCGGACACATTATTACTTTCTTTAACGGTACTTTGGTACTGGCTTTTTATAACGTATACGTCATAGCGCATGTTCGGCTCAACATCTATGCCGAAAATTTGCTTTAACATGGCTACTTTTTTATTTTCATCTATGCCCCAATAGCTTATCCCGTTCATCTCCAAATAATCGCCCGGCATCAGATAGGTATTTACGTTATTTAAATCCAAATCGGATGCAAACATGGCCAGTGCCGCTACTTGAGTAACGTTCAAATTAGTATACATTCTATCCTTAAAGCTGTTATATATATCAGGTAAGTTAGCCAATTGTTTGAGCGATTTCATCTGATCGAACAATGCCATCAATATTTTTTGCTGACGTTTAACGCGATCTATATCGCCGCCCGGCGTAGTATGACGATCTCTCACATAATATAAGAAAGCCTTTCCGGTTAACCTTTGATATCCTGCTTTTATTATTACTTGTCCATCATTATTCTTGATATCATTTTCTACGTCGTAATAGACCCCTCCTATAGCATCTACCAACGACACTACCACATCCATGTCCATAGCGACATAATAATTTACAGGCACATTGCCCAACACAGAGCTTATGGTATTGAGCGAGGTATTGAACCCGTCGCCGTCAAAGCCTCCGCCATGCAGAAAGGCCGAGTTTATTTTATCCATATACGTTTTGCCCGCTATCTTCACATAGCTATCTCTGGGAATAGATATCACATCAATCTTCTTGGCATCGAAATCTATAGCAAATACCATTATAGTATCGGTGCGGAACGAATTGCCGTATTCTTCCATACGCCCGGCGTTCTTGTCAAATCCAAGCAATGCGATATTGATCTTTCCGGCCGGCATTTGCACCGTACCGATGTTCTGCTCATTTTGGGCCGCTAATATGCCGGATGCCTCACTAGACGGCTGTTCAAACACATTCTGCGGGTTGTTTTTTATCTCATAATAAAATCCTGCCGCCATGCCCCCTATCAGCAAAATCACCATAGCTATCGTCGATATTATAATCTTCTTTTTCAAGTTTCCAAACCTTCCCCCGTTTAACCTATCTAATTGTTAGCCGCTCTTTTGTAAGTGGGAACAAGTTTGCCGAGAAAATCCACTATTTCATCACCATTGCCCAATAATATAAATCTCAGTTTTTCCAGTTCTTCCTTCAACAGCCTTATATCATAATCAGCCGGCTGAGCTATATAGATTTTTTTATGCTTCGTGGCCTGCAAACCCTCTTCCGCCATAAGCAGTTCTTCATATAGCTTTTCTCCCGGCCTTAATCCGGTAAATTCGATTTTTATGTCCTTGTCGGGTTCCAGTCCCGATAACTTTATAAGGTCACGGGCTAAATCCAGTATCTTTACCGGCTGGCCCATATCCAGTACAAATATCTCTCCGCCGCGAGCCATAGCGCCTGCCTGTATAACGAGCTGCGCAGCCTCCGGTATGGTCATGAAATAGCGCGTTATATCGGGATGCGTAACCGTAACAGGTCCTCCCTCCGCTATCTGTCTTTTAAATAGCGGTATCACGCTGCCGTTGCTGCCCAATACATTCCCGAACCGCACCGCAGCAAATATGGTATTGCTGTGCTTGGCCATAGCCTGTATCAGCATTTCAGCCACGCGTTTTGTAGCGCCCATGACGTTGGTAGGATTTACGGCTTTATCGGTGGATATGAGCACAAATCGCTTAACGCCGTGTTTATCAGCCATTTCAGCTACATTTAATGTGCCGAACACATTATTTTTAATAGCTTCTGTAGGGTTTTCTTCCATAAGTGGTACATGCTTATGAGCCGCTGCATGAAATACCACATCCGGTTTATATTGTTCAAATACGCTATCCAATCTGGCCCTATCCCTTATAGAGCCTATCAACACTTTTAAATCCAACAATGGGTAATGTATTTTAAGCTCATTCTGAATATCATAAGCCCCATTTTCATATATATCAAAGATCAGCAGCTGCTTCGGATTAAACCTGGCTATCTGCCGGCATAACTCCGAGCCTATAGAACCCCCTCCGCCGGTTATCAATACCACGGCATCGGTAAGATAACCCGCTATGGACTGCACATCAAGCTCGACAGGCGCTCTGCCCAGTAAATCATCCACCTTCACATCGCGTATCTGGTTTATAGTAACATCACCGTTTATAACCTCATAAACGCCCGGCATTATTTTTAAACGGCATCTTGTCTTTTTACACTCATCCAATATGGCTCTCAGTTCATCTCTGCTAGCCGAGGGTATGGCTATTATGATCTGATCTATATGAAGCTCTTTTGCTATCTCCGCGATATCCTCGCGTCTTCCCAATACGGGAACGCCATGCAGCCTGCCATGCTGTTTATTACTGTCGTCATCTATTATGGCTACCGGCACCATTCCCAGTTCGCGGTGCTTTTTTAGCTCTTTTATAACCATGGCTCCAGCCTCGCCGGCACCCACTATGAGCACCTTGCTCTGCTGTTTGGGTTCCCGCGACAATATGGGCCTGTAAAATGCAACACCTCTGAATATCAAACGGCTTGAGCCTACCATCAACAGTGTAAATAGCCAGCTTAAAAGATAAATGCTGCGCGGAAAACGTATCGTTATGAGATATAAGCCGGCCATATTTATCGCCGTGCCCAATCCCGTAGCTAAAGTTATGGATACCATGTCGTCAACGCTGGCATATTTCCATAGGCTATCATACAATCCGAAAACGTAAAATACAGCCAACATTATGATGGTATACACCGGCATCACGCGCACATATGTGTTTATATACACGTCGCTTACCTGCAGCCATCCGAATCGTGCCCAAAAAGCCGCTATTATGCCCAGATTAATGAATAAAACATCCAGCATAAGCCAGAATGCTTTTTTCCAATTTATATTCATCAAAAATTGGCGCAGGAGACTCCATCCTCCGCAGGGTGGAGAGAAATGCGCCTTTGCCTCCTCTCGTATTTGTATCCATCGTATCTTTGTATAATATGACAATACTTATAAGGTATGCCTTGTGCTAGGTTTTTGCCTGCGGCACTGCGTATATCAAAGTATCCCGTCCTCCTTATGGCTATATATCCTGTGTATTCGCCTTTGTATTTCCCTTTCGGGACATCGGCTCTGATATAGTCGCCGTTTTGGAATCCGAAGAATGTCTTATCTCTGGATAGATAGCCTCTTGGGAATCCGTTTTTGTCCGCAAGTGTCCTTTGCCTTGTACCTCTGCCTTTGGCATGGAATTCCAGCACATATGCTGCCTTAATTTTGAGGTTATGCGGCGTGCTGACACCCACGCAGCAGGCATCGTAGTAATGCTCTTTCGGCAAGCCGTGTCTTAGACGCTGCATCTTGGTTCTTGCTCCGCTCCCGCACTCAACCGGCAACCCCGTTTCTTTCAGCCTGTCGTATAGCTCCCAGCGCGTAGCGTTCATCATGGCGGCGTCTTTGAGCGGCTGTTTGGCTTGTTTCTGCACTTCGGGAAAACCGAATTCTTCTGCTGTCATGTCGCCCTTCTTCTGGTTGCATTTGTGGCAGGCCAGCGTCAGGTTGGTTATCCTGTTGCTCCCGCCTCTGGATTTTGGGATTATGTGCTCTACTTCCAACGGTACGTTTTCTTTGCCGCAGTATACGCATTTCCTGCCCCATTTCTCCAACAGGTATTCTTTGGCTTCGTAGCCTGCCAGTTGGCCATGCTGATACTCCGCCCCTTCAATGTTCGGGTTCTGCATAAGCTGCGTATCAAATTTGATGTGTTCTGTTGATATGGCAGCTATCGGCATGCTTTTGCGCAGTTTGTTGATTATGCTCATGGTCTGGTCCACGCGGGCGTTCAATGATGGCGGCAGCCATCGGTCTCTGTACCCGTTGTCGCGGCGCAGATGGCATTTGCTGCAATACCGGCTGTCGTGTTTTGCGTTGTTGCCGCAGCAGGCGCATTTGTTTGGATGCCGGTTGTTATACCTCGCCTTGCGGTATCGCGTCTTTCGGCTGCGTCTGTTCCGGCGCTGTGCCTGTCTTTGTTTTAGCGATTTCTTTATGCCTGGTTTGTGATGTATTTCTGCTAAATAGATTGCTTTGCCGCAGTCCGGATCGTTTTCTTCAGTAACCGCTACACCGGTTGTTTTGCTGCCCGGGTCAAGCTTGAGCCTTAACGGCTGTATCTGGCTTTCTTCTACTGTCCTGTCTTTTAGGCGTATGGTGAACGGCTGCATCTTATGCACCACCGCACGGCCTCTTGTAAGGAGCAGCCGCGCTCTTTTTTCTGTGCATGGCATCAGTGGTTTCTTATGTTTGTCCAGTACGAATACCATCTTTTCTTTTTCTCCTTTCGGAGCCCCTTACGGGGCCGGTAACGCAATTGTTATTGTCTCTCCTCGCCAATGTTGGCAGTCAGTACGCCCGCATGGCACCGCCCTTACCCATCGGGCTTTTAACCATGCGGTTGCA
>NZ_JAIHAU010000023.1 GCF_020054945.1 Mahella sp. | reverse complement strand
ATCCGAACGGTCAGAAAGAGCCAGCGTAATGGTAACCACTAACTTAGAGTTCTCCCGCTGGGTAGAATTTTTTCAAGACACCATGCTGACAGCAGCTTTAATAGACCGTTTAACCTTTAGATCTCATATACTCAATATGAACGGTACGTCATACCGCTTAAAGCAGCAAACAGCAGCTCAGCGAGGATAGAGCCATACCCGGTCTTGTCAAGGGTCGGTGAAAAGCGTGAGCATAAAGGCTTCGCGGGTCAGGCCTTGAAGAATTTATCCCTCCCGCTTTTTACCTGACCGGCTCCCCCGATGTAACTGTAGAACTCGATCATTTAGTTTGCCTCGGACTCAAAAAAGAAGCAAAAGAACTCATTTTGCAGGATTTAAAAGCAAATCCTGCAAAGGTGGCTCAAAATTTCGATAGCAAGTGGCTCAAAAATTCATTGACGATCGCATTTTATGGTGGTATTGTAAAAACAGTATTTTGTAACATATTTTAATTCTTTGTTATATTTATCTGTTATATTCAAAAACTTCATAAGTTAAGAAGTTTTTGACTTCAAAAGTTATCGTGTTATTGTCAATTTTCCCTCCTACGTATTTCCATTGATTTATCTTATCTTTTGAAGAGTATACTCTTGCTCTTCTTATATTTTTTGCGCCTTTTATATCAAATGTCATTTTTACTGGACAACCTAATTTTATGTCTTTGTCTCCTGCTTTTATTGTTATTTCATAGGCGCTTGTTATTGGTTTGAAAGATACTGCTTCATTTTTGCCTCTGTTGTTTATGTTAAGTTTTATTGCCCTTGCTTTGTTTATTAGATCAATTGCTTCTTTTGATGCTCCCCAAGTTTTTGCATCCAATTGAAGAGTTATTTCGTCCGATTTTACTACTACGTTTTTATTGTTCTCTTCTATTAAATTAAGCACAGATACAGGTATCTCTAACGCTTTTTGCGGCGTAGTCCCTATATTCGTCAAGTTAAATTGTATTTCTTTATTTGCAGTATCTTTTATGTTATTTAATACTTTGGCTTCATCTATTATAAGTGTTGTTGTGTTATTTTCTACAACTACTTTGCCTTGTGAAACTTCTTGAGGCGGTTCAGTTGTTCCTGTTGGCGGGACAGGAGTAGGTTCAATCACTTGAGCGGACTTCTGCCTCGTAACAGTTATTGTTATATCTTTTGTAAGTTCATTATCCTCGTTAGCATTTGGTTCTACATGTATTTTAATAGTATTTACACCATATTCTAATGGAACTATCTTTGTAAATATACCATTCTCTTGTTGTACAAAAGATTCATTATTTATAGTTACTTTTGCACCTTTGTAAGTATTGCCTTTAATCTCTATTTCACTCGTATTTGCATCAACAGTGGTTTTGTCTTTTGGGGAATAGATATATACAGGCAAATCACGCCATCTTTGTACTGTATCATTTACAACCATTTTATTTGAACCTTGATTAACAACAGTTATTTTCCTGTTGTTAATTTCATTGCCGTATTCACCTTTTTCCACCTTATCCCAGCTGCCTCTCGCATATTTATATTCAATTTGTATACCTTCATTTAAAATTAACTTAATGCTGTATGTGTTAGGTCCTATCTTTGTCATTTGCTGAGCTCCTGGATTCCAGGAAGCATCAGGAAAACCGCCGGCAATATTTACACCATCATCAGGAGTGTAATCCGGTACTGTGACATTAAATGTCACTTCTATAGGTATTATATCAGGTGTCGCTTTTACTGTATTTGATGCTGTCCTATTATAGGATGTATCAACTGCCACGACTTTATAATAATACTCATTGCCATTTACTACATCTGTATCTACGTAGTTATACACACTGTCGGACACGGCTGCAATCTTTATAAATGGACCTTCTTCACTTGAAGACTTGTAGATTTCATAGCCGTAAATATTAACATTATCAGTTGATTGACTCCAATTAAGCGCAACTCTTGAGGACTCAATTCCAGGTTGTTGTAATTCTGGAGCTGCAGGTATTTCGGTATCATCTGATGGAATGACAACAAACTGTTTTGATTCATCTGTTTGCCCATCTTGTCCTTTTGTAGATATCCAATCATGACCTTGGTTGGAAGAGAATCTCATAATATATTCCCATGTGCCTACCATATCCGGCGTAAATTTAGCCATATATTTATCATTATTTCCAGAGTCCCCTACATATTGTGCATTAACCCATTTCCAGTCATTACTTATTTCAGCACCTTCCACTTTATTGCGTGTAGCGTCTTGCTCACCATTTCCACTATACTTATATCCTAGCTGGGCAATTATATTTTCTCCTTGGCCAGTTTTATTTGTTAGTCCTTCGGCAAACACTTCAGCATATACCTCAACTGGATTATTTACGCCTATTTTATGTTCTTCAACTTGATTCATATTTCCTGCCCAGCCAATAGAAAATGCTGGATATGCCTCAACTTCGTTGCTTAAAGCACTTTCATTTCTATAACTATCTGCAGTGGTTACAGCATAAACGTACTTTAGGCCGTTAGTAACCTCTGTATCAGTATAGGTGGTTTGCTTAACATTTGAAGCTATTTTTTTATATAATCCACCCTTAACTGTAGAACGGTAAACATTATAACTTTCTGCTTCATCTACCGCACTCCATGAAAGCTCCACTTTGCTATTCTCTGAAACTGCTTTAAGGTCTGCTATTGGCTGAGGCGCAGTCAAATCCTGGCTTGAATCTGAAATAAGTATTGCCCCATTCATTGATCCAACTTCTACAAAAATTTGGCCATCATGAACCGTGTACGTCTTGCCGCTTAGGGCATCTGTAAAAACAACTTCATCTCTTATAAACTTAGTTGTATCTATAGGCACTTGCTTTTCGTTACCTTTATTTATTACAACAATAGCTGCACTATCAGGATACGATTTCCCAAAAGCATCTTTTCCATTTGTGATTTTCCTTCCAAATGCATAGACATCGCCTTTTGCATAAAGTGTTCCAAGGTCTCCTGTTTTTAAAACTTGGTTTTTATTTCTTATATTTGAAATATTCTTAAAGAAAGCTTGCAAATTTGTGTCTTCCGCTCCCCAAGGGAACATCCTTCTATTATCCGGGTCTTTTCCTCCAGATTGGCCTGCCTCATCTCCATAATAAATGGAAGGCATACCTGGATAACCCATTTGCATTATCGCGGCAAGTTTAAGCCTTTTAACCGCAAGGTCTTTTGCTTCCTGAGAATTTTGATTTTCGTCTGCAGAGTTATATCCAAATACTGTTAATATCCTCATGGTGTCATGAGAATCTAAAAGATTCATAGTAGAATAAAACACCGGAAGAGGATACCTCTCATATATGCTCGTAAGCCTTTGGTCGAGCTTAGCCGCATCTATAGGATTATGGACACCATTGCCGTCATTAAATGATTCATTCAAGATAAAATCAATTACGGCATTTCTAAAGAGGTAGTTCATAACAGAGTTAAAAGAATCTCCCAGTAAATCAAGTGAAGCATCATTCCAATTTTCTGCAACCATTGGAGCATTTTGCTTCACACTATTAATTGAACCCCTAAAATGAACCCAAAAATCGTGAGCAACTTCATTCGCGACATCTAATCTCCAACCATCCGCGCCTAAATTTTTATCACCTTCAGGATTTAACCAATATTTAGATATTGCATTAGAGTTATTTATAATAAAATCTGCCCAACTTTTGACATTATATTCGCTGCCGTTTATCTGCCTTATTACAGGTAAACTGTCATATCCCCACCATCCTTCATAGCTGCCGTCAGGCTTTATCTCATACCAGTCACCATACGGAGATTTTGACTGATCTCCTTGTTTCCATGCTTGATAAGCACCTAAAACTTCGGTATTTAAGTATTTGCCATATCTATCGAAGTAAATGCTATCATCACTTGTATGATTGAAGACGCCATCAAGTATTACCTTGATCCCTTTCGCATGTGCATCTTCCATGAGCTTTTTAAAAGCAGGTAAATCTCCTAATAGTTCGTCTATTTTCGTGTAATCACTTGTATCGTACCTGTGATTAGAAGGCGATTGAAAAATTGGATTGAGGTAAATGACTGATATGCCAAGGTCTTTTAAATAATCCAATTTATCATCTATACCTTTTAAATCACCGCCAAAGAAGTCATTTGACCATATACCATCTCCCGTATATCCCGGTTTATTTTTATTATCTGGATTATCTGGGAGTCCGCCACTACGATATTCAACAGGATCAAAGCCCCTGCTGTATTCCTTTAACTGGTCATTTGAAGAATCCCCATTAAAGAACCTGTCGGGGAATATTTGATACATTACTGCCCCTTTCATCCAATCTGGGGTGTCTAAATTTTTATCGTAGACAGTAAGTTCGAAGTCTTTATTTACGGTATCTGTGGCTTTACCTACGCCACCCAGTTGTTCATCGTTATCTCCATAATAAGCAGTTTTTGTTCCATCTTTAAGTATAAAGTAATACCAAATTCTTGTGGGGCTATCGAAACTTAAGTTAACTTCCCAATATTCGTATCTCCCGTCGGGGCTTTGGCCAATGCTGTACATCGGGACTTCTGTCCTTGTTTTTTTAATATCATCCCAACAAGAAATTTTAGCTGATTCAATATCATGGCTTTTTGTTTGTATTCTCAATGTCACAGTATCTCCAACTTTTATTGCACCGAAAGGCGAGCGGAAGAATGAATCGTGTGTATCATGTTTTAAATTATCATAATATATATTATTATCAGGGCCTACAATAGGTGGATTATAGTCTGTCCATATATTATGTGAAATCGAATCATAATAAAATGTAATTTTACTATCATCGACCACATTCAAAGGGATATTCGAACCACCTTGTTGCCCATTTAAGCCATAATTTGTATCCCATGATGGGCCCAAAGCAACTTTAAATTCATAGTTCCCTTTTGGAACGTTTGCGGTGTATGCGTAAACATTATCGAACTTATAGTCCCTCATTATAGCAGTCGATGTGTCAGGAGACCAATCACTGCCTGCCCCTATTTCGGACTGCATGCTCCCTACAAGCCTTGGAAGATTTTCTTCGGAAATTGGTGTATATTTTGTGGAATCGGTAACGCTTGAAGTGTTGTAATTGTAATAAAAAGTTACTACAGAATCTGAATCAAGATGGAAGCTTAAATTAGCTTGTGAAGGAATTCCTCCACCGTCCCATGAATGATTAAGACAAACTTTATACTCATAATCACTCGCAGGCAGCTCAACTGGAGTAGTAAATTCATAAAAGCCATCACCTTTATATGTCATTATCGTTTTAGCACTATTTATATCCCAGTCGTCAGAATCTCCAAGTTCGGATTGAAAACTGCCAACAACATTGGCTATCGCTGGTGCTGCATCTGTCTCAGCCTTTGCAAATTCCAAAGGCATTGTGCCAAATACTGCTGTAAAGACTAAAAGAAAAGCCAACAAAAATCCTAAAGCCTTCTTTTTAAACATCTATAATCCCCCTATCTTAATATTTTGATTTATTTTTCTCTCTCGTTCTCAGGATTGCTCCTATTTTCATCGATTCTGAAAATGAGAGCAAATGAGAGTACTTGCCCTATTTACACCAGCTGCCTCGTATAAATAATATTTGTAGAGGCTGCCAGTATTATCTCCAAGGCTTGCTGCTACGCAGTAAGCGCCCGCTCATATCTTCGCGGCTTTGTACCTTGTCAATTAAATATTACTATTGCTCTTTACTTTGCTTCTAGCCTATGTAACAGCGGCTTTGTCCAATATCTCATTGGTACGCTGCAATCGACGGTTCTGCTGACGGCAGCTTTGGCAAAGCGCTTAGCCTTCAGAGCACATATATTTATTTAAATCACGCAAAGGTGGCTCAAAAATGCGTTGACGATCGCATACTAATAAACGTCTATGGTGCTCAGTCCGTTGGCTTCACCAGCATCTATAACATCTGATACTGCCTTATCCGGCACAACCTTTGGCCCTCCCAATATCACTATAACATCGGCCATTATAGCGGTATTATCCCTTATAAGGTCTATTACAGTATCGTCTACAGGATTACGGGCATCGCCGGTCAGCAACAGGGCATAACCGTTTTTAGCAGCGTATGGGCCGCCTGCCAAAGCATCAGGATAATCCTTACCAGTGGCTAACACAACACCCTTATATCCATCGTCAGGCACAAATGCAGCGGCTATTTGCGCAGCAGTCTTAAATCTATCATCGCCACCCACGCGGAAAACATAGGATACCACATTACCGATCTGCTCTTCTATAGCCTCAGACACAGCACCTATATCACCTACTATGACAACATCCTTTACGCCAAGATCTACCAAAGCATTCTCTGTAGTTTCTGGAAGCAATGTGTCTGTATGCGAACCAGCAAACAATATGGGCAATGCAGGTTTTACAGCTGCTGCGGCTAAAGCATCAGCATAATCGTCACTGCGCGTTATTATGACACCATCGGTTGAAACGCCCAAATCTTTCAGCTCCTTAGCTACAGCTACAGCTGTTTCATGCTTATCGTTGCCACATATGCGCTTTACGGGCTTATCGATCGTATCAGCCACATCTTCACTTACAGCAGCAGTACCACCCACTATGTATACCTTCTTAGCGTCTAGCCTATCTATCTCATCTTTGGTAACATCTGGCAGTTTATCCTTCATTGTAAGAAGAATTGGTGCATCCAGTTTCTGAGCCAGCGGCCCTGCAACTAAAGCATCCGGGAAATCCTGACCACTTACCAATACAACACTATCAGATGACTTCCATCCTTTCTGACTGATTTCTGCGGCTGTTTCATACCTGTCACTGCCGTATAATCTTGTGCCTTCATCAGCAGCAAACCCTACAGCTCCTATACCACTGAATAGGCTAGTAAATACGAAAGCCAATGCCAGCAATAATGTTATGCTCTCAGCTTTTCTCGGTTTACTCATGTTTAAGTCCTCCTCTACCTCTAAATTTTTTTAATATGTTTGATATATTAATTAAGGCGTCATCGAATTTCCCGGCGCATAACGGCAGAAGCTCTGCGGCATCCTTCAATACCTGCTCAATGCTGTCCAATGTTTTTTCGCTTTGGTTATAGTAAATCACAACGTTCCAATCATCCTTATTGCAGTAGTGCTGCAGGCTTTCCGGAAGCGCTTCCGGAAAGCCTGCAGCAAAAAGATTGGCCATATTTGATATGCAAGTGTAAAGCAGCTCCAGATGACTCATCTTTTTGATATCGGACGCTACTATCATATCATGGCTCATATATCGCTGTTTGATAAGGATCTAATTTCACCTGCACTTTATTTCCATTTATATCTATATGCGATACACCAGAGATAGAATCTTTCAGCTTGCCATCCTTTATACCTAAATCATTGGGTAAATCAAAAGTTTCGTCTACTATTTTGTCAGTATTATTTATAAACACAATAGCATATTCATCTCCATCTTTTCTTATAAAACCTACGACATTCCCCTCAAGGGAAATATAATCGCCATGTGTAAATGCGCTGTTTTCTCTCCTTATGCCTGATAGTTGCTTTAAGTATTCAGCTAGAACTGGTTCCTCATTCCAGTCCATATCCCTGCGGTTATCTGGGTCTGCTCCACCGTTCATGGCTGCCTCAGTGCCGTAGTATATCACCGGTATACCCCTGGTGGTCATGAGATAGGTCAAGGCAGCTTTTAACTTTTTTATACTGTTTTCGCCAGCTTGGTTCACAAACCTAGGAACATCATGATTGTCCAAAAAATTTGCTAGCATCCCGGCATCAGTAAAGACCATATCCTCAAACTCTATAACATTGTTCGGGATCATTGACCCATACCTCGCCCAATAGGAAAAAGTCGGGATACTTTTGTTTTATAGTTTGGGAGAGCTTGGTCCAGAATTCCTTGGGAACATGCCTTACTGTATCCAGCCTAAAACCATCTATACCCGTCTCATCTATCCAGCTCATAGCCATATCTATAAGATATTTTTCCACATCAGGATTAGACTGATTGAGATCCGGGAGTCCAGACAACCATCCTTTTTCTACTTCTTCCTGATTATTATAATTTACAATATCCATTTTCTCATTAAACCAATCGCTTTTGGCAGGATCGCTAAGCCATGGACTATTATAGCCTGTATGATTAAACACCATATCCAGTATTACTTTTATATCTTTGTCATGAGCTTTATCCGTCAGTTCCTTCAGCTTAGCTGTATCACCTAGGTGTTCATCTACCCTTTCGAAATCATAAGCCCAGTAACCGTGATAACCCCCCTCTTCATTGTCCACAACCGGCGTTATCCAAATGGCCGTAGCACCTAGGTCCTTTATATAGTCAAGCTTATCTATAATACCTTGCAGATCTCCACCATGATATGCCTTAGGGTCTGACGGATTGGCATCCATATCGTTGGTTGTATCCCCATTATAGAATCTGTCCGTCATGATAAAGTATATTACTTGGCTTTCCCAGTCTGTCTTTGTCGTTTGGGCACATCCTGAAAATACAACAGATACAAGAATTAATATAAGGAAAAACGCTGTATATCTATGTCTTTTAAGCATGCTGGTGTATCATCCTTCCCAAATGCTTATCCTGGACAATCACGGCCGCTGAGTAAGGCTCTGTTTCAATAGACCGTTTCTCTTCGAACATATATTTTCTCCCGCTTATTATGTCCGTAGACAATCCGACCTCCACTCCTACCAAGGGTACTGACATTCTCTCGCCGGAATTGTTTATCACGATAAATATATCGCTGTTTGTATATGCGTATACATTGCCCTTGGCATACTTCGTCTTTATATTTCCATCGGACATTTCTGGACATGTTCTGCGTAGCTTTATAAGCTTTTCATATAGCCCACGAAGCTCATTATCCCACACTCTCTCGTCCCATGGGAAGGTCCTGCGGCAATCAGGATCCCCTTTGCCCTTTATGCCTATCTCGTCACCATAATAGACCATAGGCAACCCGTGATATGTCAGCATGAACACAGCCGCCAACGCAGATTTTCTTGCATCACCGCAAAGTGTCTTTATCCTCGGTGTATCGTGGCTTCCTAGTAAGTTCAGCAACCCCGGCCATATGTCAGTATGATAAGACATACGAAGTCTTGTCAATCTGTTGTCAAATCCTTCAGCATCTATATTCCCCCTGGCAAAAAAGTCCAGAACAGCCTCCCTCCATGGGTAGTTCATCACTGAATCGAACTGATCTCCTCTAAGCCATTCCAAAGAGTCGTGCCATACCTCACCTATGATGAAGGCATCTGACTTTACTGCCTTAATGCGCTTTCTAAATTCTCTCCAAAAAGCATGGTCTATCTCATTGGCTACATCCAACCTCCAGCCGTCTATATCAGCCTCTCTTATCCAGTACTCGCCAACATCTAGCAGATACTCCCTTACCTCTGGGTTTTGTGTCATCAGCTTTGGCATCGTCCATATACCATTAGCAAATGTCTCATAATTAGGGTTTTCACCCACATATACAGGAAATTTATATATATTAAACCAATCTTTATATTTTGACTTCTCACCTTTATCCACTACATCGCGGAATGCAAAGAAATCCTTGCCACAATGATTGAACACACCGTCCAAAATAACTTTTATATCCCTCGCATGGGCCTCGCATACCAGCATTTTGAGGTCTTTCTTGCTACCGAAGGCTGGGTCTATATCATAATAATCAATAGTATCGTACTTGTGGTTTGATGGCGAACGAAATATTGGTGTCATATATATTATTCCTATTCCCAGATGCGAAAGATAATCCAGCTTGTCTGTTATCCCTTTTAGGTCTCCACCAAAGAACGAGTCCGCCTTAGGCGGTACGCCCCATTTAAGGCATCCCTTAGGATCGTTACCCGTATTACCATTATGGAACCTATCCGGGAATATCTGATACATGGTCCTTCCCCTTATCCAACTCGGCTCTTTGATGATATCAGCAAGGCAAATATATGGATACTGGAAATAGCCAGAACGCGGCCTGGAGTTCTTGAAACCTTCTTCAGTGTACCATACTATCTCTTTGTCGCTTCTAAGACGAAATATATACCTTACTCTCCTTGTCTCTGTATGAATTCTTGCTGTAAAGTAATCAAAGAGTCCATCCGAGGCCTCTTTATCCATACGTAGCCTGTCATCCTTGCCTAAAGGGGCATATCTATCGCCATAGTATACATTAACTCCACTAAGGTCATCCTTACAAGCCTTAAGGACCACTCGCAGTTCATTCTCGCCGATTGGCCATGCCATAGGCATTGCTGCTCTGTGACATACGCACGCCAGGTTCATTAAATAAATTACCTCCTTAACCTTTTACGCCTCCTGCCGCCAGGCCCGCTTGCAGGTATCTCTGCAACAGCATAAAGACTATGGTTATAGGTACTGACGCCATAACTGCCGCTGCAGCAAACAGAGTCCAATGGGCAGCAAACTGATTAACTATAAACCTTTGAAGACCGAGAGCTACAGTATAGCTTTCCGGATCATGGATAACAATACTGGTAATAGCAAACTCGCTGTATACACCTATAAAGCTAAATAGGAATATGACTACCAGCATGGGTAGAATAAGGGGTAATATAATTTTTGTAAATGTCTGCCAGAGTGTAGCCCCGTCCACCTTAGCCGCCTCATCTAATTCTTTTGGTATACTATCTATATAACCCTTCAAAAGCCATATATTAAAGGCATTCCCTCCTGCTAGAACAATCATTAGCGCATATATACTATCCAGAAGATTTATTCTTGCTAATATACTGTATATGGCTGGTATGGCCATTATGGTCGGGAACATTTGAAGTATCAGCAAGGTCATAAGACCGTATTTTCTTCCTTTAAACCTCATCCTACTGAAGGCATATGCCGATGTCGTCGTCATAAAGAGCTGGATTATAGAAACTCCTGTGCAGAGTATCATGCTGTTTTTCACCCATATAAGGAAATCAGTATCATTTATAACCTCAACATAATTGTCCAAGCTCACTTCCCTAGGCAAAAGGCTCCCTGTGAAAAACGCATCTCCAGGGCTTAATGAAGCCATTAAAACCCAGTATGCAGGAAAGATTTCTACTATAATCGCAGCCCATATTATTATTCTGCTTATCAAAAGCAGCCTCCTATCTCCAGGCTTTAATCTTTCTCTATAGTCATTCCCTTTCATTGAGACTGTCGCTACAGGTTCCCGCATTTAGTCCACCTCCTCGAAGGCGTGGGTTGCTCTCATATTTATAATGCTGATAACGGCAACTATTAAAAATATGATTACACTTAGGGCAGCTCCGAGGTCATATCTGTTGAACTGCATAGTCATCTTATACGATGATGTAAGCAGTATATCTGTGTATCCGGCAAACTGGGTGTCCGGCCTGGGCGGCATGCCCTGCATAATAAGATAAGCCGTACCGAAATTGTTGAAGTTATATGCAAATGTAGAAACCAATAGCGGCAGCGATGAAGGCATAATCATGGGAATGGTTATTCTAGTCAGCTTCTGCCACCATGTGGCCCCGTCCAAATCAGCCACCTCGTACATCTCGGGCGGTATGGCTTGTAGGCCGCCTAGGCATACGTTCATCATAAATGGATACCCTAACCATAAGTTGGCTATAATTATACCTGCTCTGGCCCAATTAGGGTCAGTCATCCATGGCCTTGGCGATATATTGAGCATACTGAGAATCATATTTAATCCTCCATATGTCTCATTTAAAAGGCCTGACCATGCCAGCACTGCTATAGTACCAGGAAGTGCCCACGGAATAATTAGTATTGCCCTGTATATATTAGTCTCCCACATATTCTTGTTGTTCAAAAGTACAGCCAATATAAGTCCCACAACATAACAAAGTATAGTAGATAGAACCGCAAAGGCTAGTGTCCACAAAAAAACGGAGAGAAATATCTCCTTAAAAGGCCCCGTAATCACATATTTAAAGTTTGCAAAACCCACAAATTCATAGTTCTTAAAATGGTTGAGATTAAAGTTTGTAAATGCAATATAAACCGTATATCCTATTGGAAATAGGCTCAATATAGCTATTGAAATAAGGGCGGGAGACAGATAGGCATATGCTGCCCATCCGTCTCCACTATTTTTTCTTTTCACTATAATACCTCCTCTACCTTTTTCTATTGCATCGTGGCAATGCCTTCCTTCATCTGTGCCACAATCTGGTCAGCAACTTTGTCAGGAGCAAGCTTACCTGATGTAAGCAGTGTTAAATTATTATTAGCAGGTGTCCACATTGCTTGGACCTCAGGTATATTAGGCATAGGTTCTCCCTTTGAAGCAGAATCTGCAAACCCCTTCATTATTTCGTTAGACTGAACTTCATCACTGTTTAATACGGAGTTGACAACAGGTATTCTGTTGCCGATTTCAAACAGCGGAATAGGTGTGTTTTTAATCAAATATTTCATAAGGTCCCACGCCACATCCTTATTCTTGGAATTGGCGTTCACAAATGCAGCCTGCACACCCACGAAGGGCTTCATGTCATTCCCATTTTCCAGCTTTGGCAACGAAGTAACGGCAAAGTTTACACCCGCATCCTCGAAACTTGGCACATCCCATGGTCCTGAGATGTACATACCTATCTTCTTGTTCTGGAAATTGCCCTTTGCTATATCGCCCTTTATATCAGCCGGCATAAACTTGTACTTATTAACCAAGTCGGATATAGTGGCGAATCCTTTCTTTGCACCATCATTGTTAAGACCAATATCGTTAATATCATAGGCTCCGTTATTATTCTTGAATACGTATCCCCCATACCCGCTCACAAAAGCATATGAATAATAAAAGTTGTTTATGTCATACATAAAGCCATATTGCTGCGCAGCATTGATAAATTCGTCCCATGTTTTAGGGGGGTCTTTTATCATATCAGTGTTGTAGAAAAGGGCATAGGACTCCATTGCCAGAGGCACAGCATACTTCTTTCCGTCAAAACTTACCGCCTGTATTGACAGCGGCACATAATCGCTATCGTTTATCAAATCATCAGGTATAGGATCTAATAGGCCGGCTTTGTAAAAAGTACCGAGATTATCATGGGGAAGCCCGAACATAATGTCTGGCCCTTTACCGCTGTTTGCCGCCGTAGCAAAAGCCTGGAAATCGCTGGTATCAGCCAAGATCTTTGCCTTATTGCCCGTCTCGGCCGACCATTTATCAGCAACCTTCTGCACCTCTTCAATCTCTTGGTCAGTGAGATGTGACCATACGGTAATCTCAACGCTCTGTTTCTCCGTTGGCTGAGTCTCTTGACCACCTTCCTGGCTGCCTTCATTACCTTGCTGCGACTGGTTTGAACCACCGCACGCCACCAATGAAACAGCCAAAACTACCGCCAATAAAGCTACTAAAAACCTCTTCATTTTTATACCTCCTAAAAATATTGTTAAGTACTTTCGAAAACTTCGAAAGCTCTTAAAATCTATGTCAAAGGCTCGACTATTTATATTTGTCTTACCCCCAACATCCATTTGAGACCGATCACACAATTATGTTATTTCCAATATATAATAACTCTAATTTGTGTTGCATTACGCTACGCCTTAGCCCTCCGTTAGGCTCTACTACCACAGCTGTAGTATTATGCTCGAAATCCGCTAAATCCCCATCAGCTTTCGAGATTCTTCATAGTAATTTTATGCTACAGAATGTGCAAATTTGCGCAAATAATATTACACAATTTAAATTGTTTATACAAATATTTGCGCTAACATTTTTATTATATGCATACTTTGCATACTTGTCAAGCAGTTTTTTTTGGTTTGGACGCTTTGATGAGCTACCACCGCGAAAGCCCACCTTTTTGCAAGTTATATTAAGGACATAACATTAGCAAGAAGCTCTTTCCACAAGCCTTCCATGAATAATAACGTGATCGCTATATTCAGACCCAATTTCGATTCTTTTCAGCAATAATTCAACCGCTGTTTTCCCAAGCATATATGCGTATACTTCTACGGATGTCAAGGGTGGTGTAATATATTGGTCAACATTCATATTATTAACACCTATTATACCTATATCATTTGGTATAACATATCCCCTATCTCGGCAAGCTCGCATAGCTCCTATGGCGAACATATCATCTACGGTAACAACAGCTGAGGGTTTACCGTTGCGCAGTATTTTCAACATAGCATTATAGCCCCCATCTTCACAAACATCGGCTTCTGCCATATAAGCCCTGCTAGTTGATTTGCCAACAGCCTCCATAGCTTGCTTATACCCTTCCAATCTGTCTATATTCACTACAAATCTTAGATCGCCGGTTATAATACCTATATCTTCATAGCCCTTATCTATGAGATATTGAGTTATCATCCTACCTATCTCCACATTATCGTTATCTACCCAGCATATTCTTTCCAATCCTAATGGCCTAGGGTTGCCTATCACCACAAATGGGAAGTTTATCGAATACAACCACGTTATCAATTCGTCAGAAATACGCGATGATAGCAGTACAACACCATCTACTTTGCCGCTTAGCACCATACGTTGAAGTGCTCTGCGCTCTTCTACTGCATTGCTGGCAGGGCTGAACAATATATCGCGATCGTGCATGCGCAATACCGCGCTTATACCGCGCAATGCTTCAGGAAAAAACGGATGGTTGAATTCCTCATCATTTGGCTTGGGCAACATTATACCTATATTGCCGGTATTCTTGCTAGCCAGATTTTGAGCCATTGCATTCGGGAAATAGCCCAGTTCATTCATTACCTGTCTGACACGTTTCTTAGTTTCATCGCTTATGCGCGGGCTATCTTGCACAACGCGCGATACTGTAGAAGGCGATACATTGGCTGCTTTAGCAACATCTTTAATAGTAACACCCATAAATTCATCTCCTATCGTTAAGACAAACTGTTGCATAATTTTGCTTTTATTATATCATACACGTCATACAGTAGCAATCATAAATGAATAAACATGACCTTAAACAGCAAAAATATAGTATATGCATTGGAGGATGAATATGGACAAAAAGGTCAAAGGCAATTTGATCATTATAGGCGGCGCCGAGGATAAATATGGTGACCGCACAATATTAAAAGAAACCGTGGCATTAAGCGGTGGCAACGACAGCACTATACTTATCATCACCGTCGCTACCGAATACCAGAAAGAGGTTGGCAATGAATATATAGATATATTCGATCAATTGGGAGTAAAAGATGTAAAAGTATTGAATATAAACGACAGGCAGGACGCTAATGAACAAAAATATGCCGATGCAATATACAATGCCAGGTGTGTCTTTTTTAGCGGCGGTGATCAGCTTCGCATAAGCAGTATACTAGGCGGCACGTTGGTAGATGAGGCGCTATTGCGGGCCTATGAGGAAGGACTGCTCATAGCGGGTACCAGCGCCGGTGCTTCGGCAATGAGTCAAACTATGATAGTATCGGGTGAAGATGACGATTCACCCCGAAAATGTACGTTGAAAATGGCACCCGGGCTCGGATTATTAAAAGACGCTGTAATAGATCAACACTTTGCGCAACGGGGAAGGATAGGCAGATTGCTGTCGGCTATAGCGCAAAATCCATATATGCTCGGCATAGGCATAGATGAAGATACCGCCATACACGTTATGCCGAATGGCTGTTTCCGCGTCATAGGTTCCGGAGCCGTAACGGTATTGGACGGTATACATATCGACTACACCAATGTATCGGAACTAAAACCTGATCAACCATTGGCTCTAACCAATGTAACATTGCATATCCTGCCGGCAAGCTACAGGTTCGATATGAACATACGTCAGCCATCGTTCGCTTATGATACAAAACAGGAGGAGACAAGCATTGCACATCTGTGAACTCAAAGCATATAAAGGCAGAAATATATACAGCCATAAACCTGTCATAAAACTGGTAATAGATCTCGAAAACTTCGATAATATTGCTACCAAGGATATAACAGGTTTTAATCAACGTTTACTTGAAATGTTCCCCGGCCTGAGGCAGCATAGGTGCTCGCGGGGCCACGAAGGGGGCTTCGTGGAACGCCTGTATGAGGGAACTTATCTGGCTCATGTTATAGAACATCTATCATTGGAGATACAGCATTGCCTGGGCTACGACGTAACCTTTGGCAAAGCCCGCTGCATAGATGAAACTTCACAATATCTCATAGTATTCGCATATGATGTCGAATGTGTCGGTCTGGAAGCCGCGCGGTTGGCAATAGACATCGCGGAGGCATTGATAAACCAGCAAACCATCGATACCGACAACAGGCTAAAAAGGCTAAAAGCCAAGGCCGTCGGCGCACAGCTAGGTCCCAGCACGCAAGCTCTGGTAAATGCCGCCAGAGAAAGCGATATACCGATAATGCGCATAGGCGATGGCAGTATACTGCAATTAGGCTACGGTAAATATCAAAAGCGGATAGAAGCCACTATAACCGAGAATACAAGCTGTATCGCTGTTGATATAGCTTGTGATAAAATGATCACAAAATCCATATTGGCAGATATCGGCATACCCGTTCCCATTGGTCAAAGCTGCTTAGAAGCGGACGAAGCGATATCGATAGCCGAAAGCATCGGCTATCCCGTGGTAGTAAAGCCTAAAGGGGGAAATCAAGGCAAAGGCGTATGGTTAGAGCTTAATAACCCCGAGGCTGTAAAGCAAGCATTCAAAAGCGCCAGCCTGTTCGACCAAGAGATAATAGTAGAAAAATATATAAAAGGCCGCGATTATAGAGTACTGGTAGTAGGAGATAAGGTAATAGCCGTATCCGAGAAAATACCGCCTTACGTCGTAGGCGACGGCCATCACACTATAATCGAACTGGTAAATATGATCAACAGTGACGAAAGGCGCGGCGATGATCATGAACGTCCGCTCACTAAGATCAAAATAGACGAACAGGTAACATCCTATCTAGACAAAAATGGCTTAAGCATAGACTCCATACCTCAAAGCGGACAAAAGGTGTATTTAAGGGCCAACGGCAACCTTAGTACCGGTGGGATAGCGATAGATCGTACAGACAAAATTCATCCTTATAACGCAGATCTGGCATTGCGCGCTGCCAGAATTATAGGCCTAGATGTAGCCGGTATAGACATAACAGCCTTGGATATAGGTGCTCCATTAGACGGCGTAAATGGCGCCATCATCGAGATCAATGCGGCACCCGGAATACGCATGCATCACTATCCTTATAAAGGAAAGCCGAGAAATGCCGCCAAAGCCATAATAGATATGCTTTACCCTCAAGGGCAACGCTCGTCAATACCCATCGTGTCGGTTACAGGCAGCAACGGCAAGACCACCACCGTGCGCATGATCGCCCATATGCTGCGTACTCAGGGTCTTAATGTCGGTATGACCACAACGGGAGGTATATATATCAACGATGAGTGCATAATGAAAGGCGACACTACAGGGCCGGCCAGTGCGCAGATAATATTAAGCGACAAATCGGTGGAAGCCGCCGTATTGGAAACCGCACGAGGCGGTATAATACGCTCGGGACTGGGTTATGATCTTAGCGATGTGGGTGTCATTACCAATATAACCGGCGATCACCTGGGTATAGACGGTATACACACATTGGAGGATATGCTGCATGTCAAATCCCTTATAGTGGAAGCTGTTAAGGACAACGGCTATGCCGTACTCAACGCTGATGACGCTATATCGGTACAAGCAGCTAGGCGCGTACGCTGCAACCTAATTTACTTCTCCTTTAATCAAAATAACATCCTGATACAGCATCAGATAGACAACGGGCGACCTGCGGTATATCTAAAAGACGATTATATAGTATTGTTCGACGGCGAAAACATATATAATGTTATAGCTATCGATGAGATACCCGCCACATGGGAAGGAAAGCTTACCTACAATATTGAGAATAGCATGGCAGCCATAGCAGCCGGCTATGGTATAAAGATACCCGTATCGGTTATGGAAAAGGCGCTGCGGACATTCTACAGCGATTCGCTGCAAAACCCCGGGCGATTTAATATATTCAACGTCCGCGACTTCAGGGTTATAGTCGATTACGCGCACAACGTCGAAAGCTACAAATCGGTGATAAGCGCGTTAAAACAAATGAATCCCGCCAGGCTTATAGGCGTTATAGGGGCGCCGGGTGACCGAAGGGACGAAGATATTATCGAGATGGGCCGCATAGCAGGGCATGGATTCGATCGCATAATAATAAAAGAGGATATAGAACTACGAGGAAGGCAAACGGGCGAAGTAAGCCGCCTGCTTCAGCAAGGGGCATTGAGAGCAGGCATGCCAAAAAGCAGCATAAACATCATATTATCGGAAACCGACGCTATAAGTGCTGCCATGGGTCAGGCGCAACCGGGCGATATAGTAATAGTATTCTATGAAAGATTAGAGCCTATATTGGACGCTATAAAGAGAGCATCGCCGCTCGAACCGCATGTTTTCAGCACAGCCCAAAATATGCTACTATAATTTCGCTTATATACTGAGCAGCCATATGAGCGCCGGCAGTGTTACCAAACTTATCAATGTGGACACCAACACGCATTGAGCTCCATAGGTATAATCCGCACCATAGCGACGGGCTAATGCCGGTCCCAGCGCCGAGGCCGGCATACCCACTTGCACGACCACTACCAGTTTCACTAGATCGTTTACATGCAATAACGTCAGCAGTCCATACAGCAAAAGCGGCATAACAGCCAATTTGGCTATAGAGAGTACAAATGTGCTGCTGTTGGTGACAGCCTCCTTTATATTGAGCTCAGCCAACGCCGCTCCTATAAATATCATCGAGAGATATATAGTAGTTTTCCCTAGAGGACTCAATGCGGCAAACACCAGACGTGGCAGCTTTATACCTGTCAAAAACATTACCAGGCCTATGAAAAACGCTATAGTATTCATATTAAAAAGATTTTTCCAGCCATTGGTATGACCATCCTGTCGGCGCGTCAATAACCATAAACCAAGCGTCCACAAGGCCGTATCATTGGCTATAGTAAAAACACTGCCGTAGAATATACCTTTGTCGCCCATAAGTGCTGACAGCACCGGGTATCCGAGATACACCACGTTGCCAAACATCAGCTCAAACCTCAATACATCGGCACGCTCATCGGGCATATTCAACCTGCCGGACAACAACCATCCCAAAACAAAGGATATAATCAAGGCTATTATAGCAAATAATACTATAAGCGAACCATCCATGAGTATCTGAGCAGAAAAATCATAGTCGCTTAGCGTGGTTATAATGAGCGCCGGCTGCGTTATCTTTATCATGACGTTCGATATGCCATCTTTATCCGATGAGCTTATGAAATTAGCCTTGGCCGCTATATAGCTAACGGCCAACAATATCATCAATATGACTATCTGATCTATAATCGATGAAAAATCTGCCATATTCCTATTTGCCGCGCGCCCGATGCACTATATCGATAAACTTGCGTGCCGTTTCAGTGACAGCAGTGTAATCCCCGTCTTTAGACCTGCCGGTCAGAGCGCCTCCCACACCAAGAGCTACCGCCCCTGCTGTAATCCATTTCTCGGCGTTATCCAGGCTTATACCGCCAGTAGGCATAAACGATGCCTGTGGCAATGGTCCCTTAAAGGCTTTTATAATATCCGGCCCAAATAATTCACCGGGAAATATTTTTATAATGTCGGCCCCTGCCTCCATACCCTCCACAGCCTCTTTTACAGTCATAGCGCCCGGCAAGCATGGTATTTGGTATCGATTGCATAATTTAACAGTGTCGATATTCAACGATGGACTCACCACATAGTTAGCGCCATTTATTATTGCCAGTCTGGCCGTCTCGGCATCCAATACCGTACCGGCTCCCAGCACGAGCCTATCCCCATAATGGCTATTCAATTCTTTTATAACCTCCACCGCACCTGGTACGGTAAAAGTGATCTCTATAGCCGATATGCCGCCCTGCATGCAAGCATCGGCTATATTCAGAGCCTTCTCAACGCCCTCGGCGCGCACAACGGCGACAACGCCCGCCTCTATTATGCGCTGTTCTATCATAAGTTTCTGCAGCATAACATAACCCCATTTCTATTATATTTTATCAGGTTTTGGCGCCGTAGCCTTTAATTTCGCTACAAGCTCATCCTTTTTCTTTATGCCCCTCAAATAGCCTATACCGGTGGCTATAGGCATAAGAGGCAGCGTTACATACGCCAGCGCTATCATGATATCCTCATGTGTGCTGTATATCTCAATATACGGGCTCATCCATATGCGATGCACAGCCTTTATCCATGCCACATCGCCCCCGCTTACCGTCAATATAATGGTCAACACCAGGCCGGGTATAGATGCTATAGCACCCGCTATAAAGCCATTATATAGTATGCGCTCCCTATCCGCAAAGCCGGAACCCTGAGCCACTAACACCATTATAAAAAGGTATAAAGCGCCTGTGATAAGGCCGGCTATAAACTCTGCCGTAAGGTTTCGTTCAACCTCCGCAGGCAATACCTCACCCGGCTGAGCGGTTCCGGCTTGATCCGGCAGGGTATTCTCTGGTTGAGCAGGGTTATCTGCACCGGACTCCGGCTGCTCTCCGACAGGCTGCTGTATATCGGGCGTATCCGGCTGAGCAGCGTTATCACCGGCGCCCGGTTGCTGTTGAGCGGGTTGTTGATCTGCATCACCCTGCTGTTGCGACATATCTGCCGGCGGCGTGCTTGTGCCCAAATTGCCGCTTAAAAGATTGACCAATCCCAACACTGCCGGTAAAAATGCAAAAAAAGCTATGGCCAGTACGGCATGAGTGGCCAGGAAATTCATGCTCAATTTCCATGTAGATGATTTTATCAAAAAATTTACCTCCATTCTCAAACGAGTGAACGATTCATCATCAGCTTATACTATGTTAACATTATACGGCAATTCGCGTCCATGCTCAGTGCCGGCTGGTCGGGCGTCCATGCCCGACCTACGCTTGCTCTGCGCTACACTCATTGAGTACGCCTACGCAATATTTTAAGGCGTTCTCCGGCTTTATATCATTTGCATCGCTTTATGTCACTCGTTTTGGTCATATATTACGGATTGAAGTTATTATATATGTCTTGTCATCTGTATAGACATTCAAGCGAAAACGTGTTATTATATAATAAAACCAATAGTACTTTAACATGAAGAAGGTATGGCAAATGGATGAAACCGTCTTGCACAGGATAAGCGTGCTGAAACAGGAACGCAACGCCGTTATACTGGCGCATTTTTATCAGCGCCCGGAGGTACAGGATATAGCCGATTTCGTGGGTGATTCATTGGAATTAGCCCGCAGAGCATCGACTACCGATGCCGATGTGATCGTATTTTGCGGCGTGCATTTTATGGCTCAAACGGCATATATTTTGTCCCCGGATAAGGCCGTGCTGCTGCCCCAGATAAAGGCCGGCTGCCCCATGGCTGATATGGCTGACGCCGACGACGTGGCTGCACTGAAAGAGCGGCATCCGGACGCGGCGGTGGTCAGTTATGTAAATACCACAGCCGATGTCAAAGCCATAAGCGATATATGCTGTACGTCGGCCAACGCAGTAAAAGTGGTCAATTCCATCCCGGCCGATAAGGAAATCATATTTGTACCCGATAGAAACCTCGGGCAATACATTATGGAGCAAACCGGACGCCATCTCATATTATGGAACGGTTACTGCAATACACACGATCGGCTTACGGCAGAAGAGCTATCGGCAGCCAAAAGGTTGCACCCCGAAGCTGAAGTGCTCGCCCATCCGGAGTGTCGTCCCGACGTAGTGCACATGGCTGATTTCGTAGGCAGTACCGGCGGTATGGTAACGCATGTATGCGACAGCCATGCGCCCGAATTTATCATAGGCACAGAGGTCGGGGTTATACACCGCATGCGGCAGCTTTGCCCGGATAAAGGCTTTTATCCGGCCTCCCAAAAACTAGTGTGTCCGAACATGAAACTAACATCATTGGACAATGTGCTCAAGGCACTGGAAACCATGAGTCCGCGTGTAACGGTAAACGATGATATACGCTCCCGTGCTTTATTGCCAATAGAAAGAATGCTGGCTTTATGAATGTAGCATCATACTGCGTAAACTTCGACTCCGAGTCATTGCCTCAGCAACAATACGACTATATAATAATAGGCGGTGGCATAGCTGGATTATACGCCGCGCACCTGGCCAAACAGCATGGCAGCGTCGCCCTTATAAATAAAGGCGACTTCGACAGTTCAGACGCATACAGGGCGCAGGGCGGCATAGCGTGCGTATGGAACGACGATGACAGTTTCGCCTCACATATAGCGGACACGTTATCAGCCGGCGACGGTTTATGCAACGAGGAAAACGTAACCCTTATGATAAACGAGGCTCCAACACACATACGACGACTGATAGATTTAGGCGTGCCCTTCGACACGGATGAAAACGGATATGCCCTTGGAATGGAGGGCGCCCATTCCCATCGACGCATACTGCACGCCGGCGATTATACGGGAAAGGCCATCGTAATCAATATAGCCAATGCAATAGAAGACGTGGCATTATACAATCAATATCTCGCCCTAGACCTGTTGGTCGGCAACAATAAGTGCTATGGCGTATTGATTATGAATATCCAAAGCGAGCAACGCGTTATCCTATGGGCCAAAGCTATCATACTGGCAGGTGGTGGCGCCGGCAATCTTTTTATTAATACCACAAACAGCCCGCTCATCACAGGAGATGCCATAGCCATGGCTTATAGAAAGGGTTGTGCATTGACCGATATGGAATTTATGCAATTTCATCCCACCGCTTTATACGAGCAAAACGGTCAACGCTTTCTCATATCCGAGGCGGTCAGAGGCGAAGGCGGCATATTGCGCGATATACGCGGCGAACGGTTTATGGAGCGCTATCATCCGCTTAAAGAGTTAGCGCCCAGGGATATCGTGGCACGTGCTATATACGCCGAGATGAAAAAACATGATACGCCCTACGTATATCTTGATGTAACGAGCATCAATAAAGCATATTTCGCCGCCCGCTTTCCTACTATATATGCCAAGTGCGTTGAAGTAGGCATAGATATATCCACGGATTATATACCGGTGTCGCCGGCGGCTCATTTTCTAATGGGCGGCATAAAGACCGGCAGCTTTGGGCAAACGGATGTAGAAAGGCTCTATGCCTGCGGAGAATGCGCATGTACCGGCGTGCACGGCGCTAACCGCTTGGCCAGCAATTCATTGTTGGAGGGCCTGGTATTCGCAGCGCGTGCGGTAGAACACGCCTCATCGTTAAACACTATACCCGAGCACAGGCGCTTTAGGCGGCGGCATCAGCGCTTACCTGAAACGTTCTTAACGCCCGATGAAATAGCGGCGACTCGCCGCCAACTCCAAGCCGTAATGGAGCGATACGTCGGCATAGAACGAGATGAAACCGGATTAAACAAAGCTATAGGCTGGTTTGAACAATATGAATGGATATTGGGCTTATCGGCTGATAGAACAGATATATATGAGCTACAAAGTTTGATAATCGTGGGATATGCTATGGCACGCGCCGCTCTTTTCCGCTGCGAGAGCCGTGGCAGCCATTACAGGACCGATTATCCGATTAAAAATGATATGTTAAAACATCACATAATAATCAAAGGAGAAAATATAGCATATGATACCGATTATAGACAGATTTATAGCCAAAAAACACATTGAACGATATCTTGAGGAGGATTTGGGCTGGGGTGATATAACCACCGATTTGCTGGTGGACTTAAAGGTAACCGCTCATGCCTATATAAAGACCAAAGAAAGCGGCGTAATAGCAGGCCTGCCCGTTGCCGAGACGGTATATAATGCTCTCGACCCCACAATACAATTCATCCCATTAGTACAGGACGGTTCTTTCATAGATACGCAGACGATAATAGCCGAGGTAAAAGGGCCTATGAACCCTGTCTTAAAAGGCGAGCGGCTATGTTTGAATCTGCTTCAGCGTATGAGCGGCATAGCTACATATACGCGCCGCCTGAGTGATATGATAAAGCCCTATAAAGCCGAGTTGACCGACACACGCAAGACTGCTCCAGGATTAAGATATTTCGACCGCTATGCCGTAGCCGTAGGAGGCGGTATAAACCACCGCTATAATCTGGCCGATGCCGTATTGATAAAGGATAATCATATAAAGCTGGCCGGCGGTATAAAAGCGGCGCTGTCCAAAGTCCAAAGCAGCCTGTCCCATACCATGAAAATCGAGATAGAGGTTGAGGATTTGCAGCAACTGCAGCAAGCGATAGAATGCCATGCCGACATAATACTGTTGGATAATATGCCTTTAGATATGATGCGCCGAGCTGTTGAGATAACCGACGGCAGAGCCATACTCGAGGCATCGGGCAATATAGATGAATCTAACATCGCAGATGTGGCTGCTACAGGCATCGATATAATATCATCGGGTGCGCTGACGCATTCCGTAAACGCGCTGGACATAAGCATGCGCATAGAATAAGCTATCGGCCACGCCTGTTCCTTTCTTATGTCAAGGTTTCTTACATCTTATCGCATGCACTGATATATATGTCCTTCATCTTTCTGGCATCTTCAGCCATTACGTCGCGGGATTCACATATTATGGTAGGAGAGATGCCCCAACGGCACAATGCTTCGGCCAGCGGCTCGAAGTCAGGTCCATACTGCGCATCATCCAATGTCCAATGCCTTTTCTCTCCGCCTTCGGTATACTCTATGCGGCTGAAATGGCAATGCATATGATCCAATCTGTCATGCCCGAGTTTATCCTCTATAACGCGCAATATGCTCTCGTATTCCTTTATGCTTTTGATCCACCCCGCATCTCGCGCGTTTAAGTGGCCGAAGTCTATGGTGGGTATAAAGCTGTCATCCACCATGCACATCTCCATAATTTCTTCCAAGTCCCCCAATTGGTTCTTCTTACCCATGGTTTCCGGACACAAATGCACGCCGTCTAACCCTTCGGCTTTGCACCGACGCCACGCCTCGGCCAATGCCTTCTTAGCCCGCTCAAGCGATGGCTTGCGGCCATCGGCTACATTACCCGGATGAATAACGATGCGGCTCGCGCTCATCCATTTAGCCGCCCTGGCCGACTTCAGTATATGGCCTATGGATTTCTCTATCCTTTCGGCATCGTCCGATGCCAGGTTAATATAATACGGCGCATGTATGCTAAGCGCTATCCCGTACATCTCCGCCTGCTGCCCCAGCGCCTCGGCCGTAGCTTGTCCTATATTGACACCTCGGCCACATTGATACTCGTATGCATCCAAGCCCATATCGGCCAGCCATCGCGGCATATCTATGCTGGATGAATTGCCTTGATCGTAAAAACTCTTGGAATTGCCTGCCGGCCCAAACTTTGCTGCCATAATATTATCCTTTCTTCCTATCGTGCCTCGGATTCTTCGAGACCACTTTGGCGGCCTCTATAAGCGCCACCTCCGCGTCCACCTCAGACTGCTGCATCAACTCGGCCAATTTTGAATACAATTCGCCTTCAGGCGTCACCACGTACTTGGGCGGCAAATGGTTTAATGCATATGCCATCATATCCATCTGGCATATCTCACACTTGCACACATCCAAGTCCGGCAGAATAAGCTTCAACGTATGCTTCACCACATCCTCCATATAATTTCTCATAGCATGCGCCATATCACCGCACCTCTTTCCATTCATTCACTTCTATAAGTACTGACGTTTGATCAAGAATCACCTCGGCCTTGACCTCCACCGTGCTCACAGCATTTCTTACATAGCCGCGAGACTGTATAGTATATGTATTATCGCTGCCGTTGAACCGGACCTCAATGCTGCTGTAGCGATCCTTTCCATTGTCAAAATCTATCCTCATGCTATATGTTGTCGGGATTTCATCATAAAAATGCTGTTCTATATACTGCTCCGCAGGTAAATCCACTTGGGTTTCGGCCTCTTGTTTTAATCGCTCATAAACCTCCTTTACCTGCGTTTTAAGCTCGTATAGCGCCGCTGTAGCTCCGCCATCAGCGATGTAATAGGCATCGTGGCTGCTATCGTCCGATTTAGCTATGCTGTAATCCGACATAGCAATCGACATGATACTCAAGGCTAAAACGGACAGCACCAATACCAACAGAAGCACTATTATATAAGCCGAGCCCTTATGCTGCCGCATGACATCTATTTCTTCATCGTATATGAGCCGCTCATAGAAAAACTATGGCCTTTTCCATCATCGCCGCATATAACGATATTTATAGTATTGCCCGTTTGTTCCACATCGAAACTCTTTATATAATATGCCATCTCGTTGGGCACTCTGTCTATTGTTTCATACAGCGAACTCCCATCCCTGTAAAAAGTAGCTTCACCAGCCGTTATGCAATCTTCTGAATCATCAACCGTTATTTGCGATTCGTCGGATGCTCTCAACGCCCTCATTATATCCCCCATGGCAAAACGTACATTTTGCTCGACATCGGCATACGCCGATACACGCTCAAATGATATACGACCGCCCAATAGCAGCATATAAGCTGTATCGATCACTATAGCCATTATAGCTACTGATATTACAACCTCTACTAACGTAAATCCTCTATCTTCAGTACTCATCCATCTTTACCTGGATACCGCCACTATACTTTGCCTTACAGCCAAGGGCTCGCCTGCATTTTCCGATTCATATACCTTCACATCGACCCTCTTGAGCACGCTATTCTCATCAGCAATGGCGGCACCGTTGTTAACATAATCTTCTATTTGTACTTCTATATAATATCCGTCCCGCTGACCGGTATTTACCACTATACCGGCTCTTACATCCTCGATGACATTTTGGGCTACATACCCGGCTTTGGATATATCACCGGCTCTGGCCTGAACATTGGTGCTTTGAACAAATATACCTGAAAATGGAATTACTATAACGCCCAGTATAGCCATAGCGATAATGACCTCCAACAGGGTAAATCCGCCATACTCTCTCATCTGTACACCTTCACTCTGCCGGTTACCGGCAATACACTTACCTCTACCCATTCTTGCCCGGCGCGCAGCTTTATAGTACCGCCGCCTCCCGTAGGCCTGCCGTATGCATTAAAACCTACGACTTCTATATTATAGAGATCATCGGGAAATGTTGAACTGATATCATCCAGCCGCGCGCTTAACTGCTCTGTCTCAAGGCTGGGCTTTGTAACATCATACTCCCTTATAGTATAACGGCCGTTGCTGTATAATTCCAGTTTCATGTCTTTACCGTGCGTCATAGCCACCTGCCGGGTCTTTCGTATGGCTGCAGTAATCTGCCTTGCCGAAGATTCCACTGTTTCCCTGTCCAGCCAACGGTTGATATCAGGCATCGCCATACCTGATATTATGGCCATTATAGCCAAAACGCACAGTATCTCTATAAACGTAAACCCTTTATCGCACCTCATGTGCAAATTATAACATATTACGCCAAAAAAAGATACCAGTTTATGAATTGACATCCAAACCACCATGATATCGCCGTGCCGATCGATAAAAAAGGACCAAACGGTATCTCACTGGCCATATCCTTTTTCTTTAGGGCTATCATTATAATCCCTGCTATAGCCCCTATATATATAGCTATAAAGAAAGCCAAAAGCGTGCGCTGCCAGCCTAAAAGCAGGCCGACGACGGCCATGAGCTTGATATCACCGATGCCCATGCCCTCCTTTTTCAGAATAATAAGCGACAAAATATAAATCGCACCTATCGTGCCTGCACCGGCCAATGCGCCCAAAGCAGCGAATTGCCATGCTACCGACGGATCGATGGCGACCGCTATCACTCCGACAGCCATTATGGGTATAAGCGCCGCATCCAGTATAATACCCTCATCTATATCCACAAATGATATAACAAGAAGCGAGGATATCAGCACCAGCGAATACACAAGCTGCATGCTGTACCCGTACACCAAAGCGGATATGACGAAAGCAGCGCCGGTCAGCATCTCCACTATAGGGTATCTTATAGAAATCGGTTCTTTGCAATGCCGGCATTTGCCGCCTAATATAATATAGCTTGCGATGGGTATAAGATCATAGGGTTTTATCCTTTGTCCACATTTCGGGCAATATGAAGGCGGATAGGCTATCGACAATCCTTTCGGTACGCGGTATATGCATACATTCAGGAAACTGCCTATGACGACGCCTAATAAAAATATAAAAATCAAAATAACATATTCCATATCATCATGCTCCGGCGGGCACAGTGCTTATCATGGTAAACATAGGCAACGCTATAGATATGACGATAAACCCTATGGCAAGGCCGAGCACCACGATTATGGCCGGCTCTATAAGCGATGTAAGCCGCGTGGCGGCATTTTCGGCCTCTGTTTCATAAAATTGCGCCGTTTGAGCCAACATGGCATCCAACGAGCCGCTTTCCTCACCTATGCGCGTCATCTGCACCAGCATTATGGGGAAAATCCCCGCCTTGCCTATGGTATCGGCCAATGCCACGCCCTGCTCGACATCCTCTATGAACTTATCTATATGGTCTTCTATCACCTTGTTTTTTATAACGCCTTTTGCTATGTCGAGGGCCTGATTTATATCTATACCGCTGGCTAAAAGCGTACTCAGTATCTGCGCAAAATTCGCTGTTATGGAACGTATCATAAAGTCCTTTACAACCGGTACTTTAAGTTTTAAGCCATCGAACCAGCGTCGTCCGGCATCAGTGGATATATAATAAAACAATATCAGCGCCAATACCGCTATAACAAGCAGTAAAATGATAGCATAGCTTTGCACAAACCCGCTCAACCCCAAAAGTATACGCGTAGGCAGCGGCAACTCCATGCCCGAATCGGTAAACATACTCACAAATGTCGGAACAACGAAAATAAGCATGAATATAACGACGGCTACGGCCACCACGCATACGACAGCGGGATATATCATGGCGTTGGTCACCTTTTGCTGCAGCTTATACTGTTTCTCATACGTATCGGCCATGCGCTCCAGCGATGTGTCCAGCGTACCACTGACTTCGCCTACCCTTATCATCTCGACTAACATGGCCGGAAAAACACGCGGATAATCCCTCATGCTATCGGATAAGGCTTTGCCTACCTGAACGCTTTGGTATATCTCGGCCAGAGCCTGTTTCAAGCTCTTATTGGTAACCTGATCATGCATTATATCCAGAGCCTGTACTATCGGTATGCCTGCCTTTATAACCGCTGAAAACTGCCTGCAAAATACCGATATATCCTTTAGCGGAACACGCTGCAGACCGGTCAGCCAATCGCCCGACCCTTTATCCTTTATGGGCTTTACTTCCACAGGATAATAGCCGCGTTCCCTCAGCATAACCATAACGGCATCCTTATCCACAGCCTCATATTGCCCTGCTTGCATAGCTCCGTCAATATTCACACCTTTATAAGCATACAAAGGCATAGTCGCTCCACCTCCGTTTTTAATCGCTGCCGTATGCCGTGGCTATGGCCTCGTCAATAGTGGTGACGCCTTTCAATACGAGATTTGCGCACTCATCTTTAATCGTAGTCATACCGTTGGCCACGGCAAGTTCCCTTAATTCATCCGTAGTAGCCCGCCGAGCTATGGCATCCCTGTGAGCCCTGGTCAGGCGCATTATCTCAAACACGCCCTGCCTGCCTTTATAGCCGGTACCGTTGCACAGCGGGCATCCGCGGCCATGATATACAGGCACATCATCGCCTATACCCAGCATCCTCCTTTGGGAAACCGGCGGCTCATAGACCTCCTTGCACTGCGGGCATATGCGCCTGAGCAAACGCTGTGCTATCACAGCCACTACCGAGGATGATACGAGGTAAGGTTCTATGCCCATGTCTATAAGCCGCACTACCGTACCGGGCGCATCGTTGGTATGCAGCGTCGATAGCACGACATGGCCGGTTATAGCGGCTCTTACGGCTATCTCCGCCGTCTCGTTATCCCTTATCTCACCCACCATTACTATATCGGGATCCTGTCGCAGTATGGATCGCAGACCGCTGGCAAACGTAAGCCCTGCTTTTGTATTTATCTGTATCTGATTTACGCCGTCTACCATATATTCTACAGGGTCTTCTATGGTTATTATATTATACGCCGGATCATTGAGCTCGTTTAACATGGTATACAATGTTGTGGATTTACCGCTGCCCGTAGGACCGGTTACCAGTATCATCCCATTCGGCGCGCGCAGTATCTCGTCGAATTCGGACAGATGCCTCTCGTCAAAGCCCAATTGGTCCTTCGGTATGAGGAAATTGGTCTTATCCAGCACGCGCATCACGGCTTTTTCACCGTTTACGGTGGGTATAGTGGATACCCTGAGGTCTATATCGCGCGAGAGCACATTCATATTTATCCTGCCGTCCTGCGGCAGGCGTTTCTCGGCTATATTAAGATCGGACATGATCTTTATGCGCGCTATGGCCGGTGCATGAAAGCTTTTGGGCACCGTAAGATAATTCTGAAGCCTCCCATCTATCCTCAACCGTATGCGCACCTCATCTTCCATAGGCTCTATATGTATATCGCTGGCGCCTATCTTGACCGCCTGCTCTATAACGGAATTTATCAGCTTTATTATAGGCGCGGTCTCAGCCTCGGCGGTATCCATGTCGTTCATGACTTCTTGGGCCGTAGCTGCTATTTCCCTTTTGTATTCCTCTATGGCCTGTTCGGCATGCGGGTCACCGTAATACTGCTCTATAGCCCTCTCTATAGCCTTGGCATCGGCCAGCATGGGTACAATGTCCTTGCCAGTTATCCTGTGTATATCATCAATGGCTATGATGTCCAATGGATCGCTCATAGCCAGCCACAGCATATTGCCGTCCATCCTTACCGGTATGGCGTTATGCGTACGGGCCACTTGCACAGGTACCAGGCGCACGACACTTATGTCTAAAAAGGTCCTGTCCAGATCAACATAGGGTATACCAAGCTGAAATTCCAGTACCTCAAACATCTGACGCTCGGTGATAAAGCCCTGCCGTACAAGTATATCGCCCAATTTATCGCCGGTTTGACGCTGTATATCCAAAGCGGCCTCAAGCTGGTCCTGGGTTATAAGGCCGGCTTCCAGCAGCAAATCCCCAAGCTTTTTCTTTTGTGTCCTGGGCATATCATCGCCTCCTTTATACCTTACATAATATTCTTTTCCACAAAATGCATGGCTGCAGTTTCTTTGGTTATGATACCTTTGTTGTAAAGCTCCTGTATAGCGCTGTCCATAGTCCTCATGCCGAGTCTGGAACCCGTCTGCATGGCGCTTATTATCTGATATGTCTTATTCTCGCGTATGAGATTGCGTATAGCCGGCGTGGCCACCATAATCTCTACCGCTACCACCCTGCCGGTACCGTCGGCTCTAGGCATAAGCTGCTGTGATATAACGCCTTGTATAACCATGGACAATTGCACCCTTATCTGCTGTTGCTGATGCGGCGGGAAAACATCCACAATACGGTCTATGGTTCTGGCCGCGCCTATTGTGTGCAATGTCGAAAGCACGAGATGGCCGGTTTCAGCCGCCGTTATAGCGATGGATATGGTCTCGAGATCGCGCATCTCCCCTACCAATATCACATCAGGGTCCTCTCTCAAAGCCGATCTCAAAGCCGCTGCATAGCTTTTGGTATCGCTGCCTATCTCCCTCTGATTTACTATGCTCTTTTTATGCCTGTGCAGGTATTCTATAGGGTCCTCCATGGTAAGTATATGGCAGCTCCTGTGTTCATTTATGTAATCTATCATGGCCGCCAGCGTCGTCGACTTGCCACTGCCTGTGGGGCCGGTCACCAGCACTATTCCCACATTGGTTTCAGCCAATTGCCTTACGACATCCGGCAAACCCAGACTGCCGATATCCGGAGGTTGGGCGGGCAACGCGCGTACGGCGGCGCTGTACGTACCACGCTGTTTATAAACATTTACTCTAAACCGTCCCAATCCTGCTACCGAGAACGAAAAGTCACATTCACCGTTTTCTGCCAGCTGCTCCAACTGTCTTTGGCCCGTCATCTGATGCGCCAGGCTTTCGGTATCAGCGGGCGATAACGGCTCGCCAGGCAATTGAACAAGCTCGCCGTTGATCCTAACGATGGGAGGCATATTGACCGTTATATGGAGATCGGACGCCTTACGCTCCACAGCCTCCTTTAATAGTTCGTTTATAAATATCATGCGAAAAATCCCCTTTGTCTCAATGATGCTATTATTTCATCGCTTACTGCTTGGGGTGTTTTATTATCTATATATACGACGATATCAGCGCGATGATAAAGTTCCCTGCGCTTATCCATAAGATCGGTTATGCTTCGGCGCACATCCCCGGCTTTGAGCAAGGGGCGCCCCTCGCCGCCGCCAACATTGCGCATGACTGTATCAACCGATGCCTCAAAGCATACTATTACGCCTGTGCGGCGCATAATATCGATATTGCCGCTGCACAGCACCATGCCCCCGCCGGTGGATACAACCACGCTTTCTCTGCCCGCTGCCGATATCAATGCATTCTGTTCCAATTGTCGAAAAAAAGCCTCGCCATATATTCTGAATATCCCAGGCACAGTCATTCCCATTCTCTGCTCTATAAATTCATCGGTATCCACAAAATCCATATTCAGCTCTTCAGCCAGCAATTTGCCTGCGGTGGTCTTGCCAGTACCCATAAAACCTGTTAAATATATGTTACCGGACATCGTCGACCCCATATTTAGCAGAATAGTATATGTCAACGGTCAAAGACATATCGGATAGGCCGCTTTCAGCCTGCCGCGCCGCATCTACGCTCACATCCTTCACAGCGTGAACATACGGCAAATCGCTCTCCATATCATGCAAAAACTCCACCGTCGCTAGCTGCGGCATTGAAATGCTCATGTTAAAAGATACAGTGCTATATTCGCTGTCTGCAGTGCCCTGAGCTTCAGAGCGCGCTATTGAATTTATAACAGCCCCGTGCGCCGCGGCTATGTTGGATATATGTTTCAATGCCTCAGGATTATCCAAATATGTGCCCATTATCCCGCCTTCTCTTGCAAGTATCTTTTTATAGGCATCTACATCGGCAACTTTCGCTGCTTCTTCCAGCTCATTATTTGCATTGGCTATCTGCTGTTCCAGCAACGCCCAGTTATCCATGGCCGGCAGCAGTATAATGTTATAATATATGGCAAAAATGAGCAGCGCTATGGCGATCGCTATAAGATTTCTTTCTCTTTTACTAAGCTGCATATATCGTCCACCTCACTTTTTCTCGCCTATGCGCGCTGAAATTTTAAAATTATACGTACCACTCTCCTGGCCTCCATCGATGCTGTCAAATGTATTGTTTATATAGTACTCCGATGCGTCCAGCGCCTCCATAAACTTTATTATACTCTCTATATCGGGCGCAGTGCCGCTCAATTGCGCATCGGCACCGCTGTAGTCTATATTGTCGACGATGACGCCGTCCGGTATAAGAGACAGGAGGCGGGCTTCGGCTTCCGAATACGATATATTGGATTTATTGATTTCACCTATTATGGCCATCTGTTTCTCAAGCTTCGAGGCCAGCACTTTTTGGACGGCATTGGCTGCCCCGGTCCTCTCGATCTGCTGTTGTATGGATATGAACTGCTGCTCCAAAACGGATGTGCGGTAATAGGGATATATTATGGCAACTGCCAGCGCCACTGCCAGCACTATTATGCTTATGAATGCCCTGGTACTTATTATTACCGGTTGCTTCATCGACAGCGCCGGCATAAAGTTGAAATCCTTCATCTCTCACTCCCCTTTCAGCAATAAACCCAAAGCGGTGGCGAAATCCGGAATATTGAAACTGTCTCCGCCATGGCGCAATTTAAGCCACTGCCCGCTTTCGGGCAGCGATACCGGCATACCCAGAGCCTGTCCCATGTATTCACATATACCGCTTATATACGCTCCCCCGCCGCTTAGATAAACCCGTTCTATTGTATGCCCCCTGTACCTTGCGTTGAAATAGTCCATTATGCGTATAGCCTCCGCCGCAACATCCTCAAATACATTTATGATGGCATCATACACCTCATGCCGGTTATCGGGTGAAGGGTTGTATTTCCTGTTGGAAACATCGTCGGGATCGCTGTCCAACGCACTGGCAATCAAAATATCGACATCATAGCTGCCATGATTTATGATCCTGTTTATGTATATCTTATCGGCGTTATATATTATAACCTGCGTAAACTCATGCCCTATATCCAATACCATAGCGTCGCTGCCAGCCGCACCGTCAGCCCTGTCGATAAAAGCAAAAAACCGGGCCAGCGCATTGAAATCCAGATCTATGGCATATACGCTCAAGCCGAGGCGGCGCACTACATCTGCTGCATCCTGCAGCAGCGTCCTGGATATAGCGGCAGCTATTATGTACATACGCTCCGCCGAGCCTTCACCTTCGGTTTCGCGCACCGCCTTGTAGTCCACCGCATACCTTTCGGTATCAACGGGAACGTATTGGTTCAATTCGTACATTATATTCTCTCGTAAGCTTTGCTCGGGCATATCCGGCAATACCATAGGCCGAGCTATGATATCCGACGTGGATATGGAAAGGATGCATTTGCCGCCTTTTATGCCGGCATCAGCCAATGCCGGCTTCATGGCCCGCACTACGGCATCCTTATCTTTTATGGCATCGAAGCTTTTATAATCCGCAGGCAGCGGTATGCGCGCATAACCGTCTACAGCAACAGCATTGGCCGTCGCCCGTCCCATCACAGCTTTAGCCGACGATGCGCCCATATCGACGGCCACAACGCGCCCAAAATTTATCAAAGCCTTTCCCCCTTTACATTTGAGTTAATATATACTATAGTATATCACAGCGCTGCCCTGCTGGATAGATACAGCACTGATATTTTCCAATCTTATGCTGAAATTTATATCATAATCTCTGCCATCGCTAGCTGTTACATTAATATTTACCATATTTGAATTGTTTGCTGAAAATGCTATTTGGTTCAATGGAACGATAAACGCATCGCTGGTTTGACCGCTTGCTGTGCGAGTGGTTTTTACAAGATATCTTTGGCCGTCTTTATCTTTTAATTGCAATATGTAATAATCTTGACCAGAAAACTTTCCGGCATCGGCTGATATGTCTTTAGCCGTCCGCAGTTCTTTTGAAATGAAATCGGCCGCCGTCCTGGCATATTTTTGGGCAAAGCTCTGATCGGCAGCAATGGTAAAAGTTTTGGTACCAACAAAATACATTGAAAATACCACCGCAACCAGCACGCTAAAAAGCGCCACCGTTATCAGAACCTCTACCAGGGTAAAGCCTTTATGCCTCATGATCCACCTCCATCCGCCACAAAAGTAGTAAGCGTTACGTCGCCCACTGTCACGGTTATACTGCGGCCGGTGACCGAGGCATTGCAGCCATCTATGCTAATAGATACGTTACGGCTAACCGTCACCCTGCTGTCCGAAAAATTCGGATCGTTTATGGCTTTTTGCATAAGCTCGTGGGCGGTGAACTCATCCGATGTCTTTTGACCGGCATTGGTAATATTGAGCAGACCACCCGAGAGTATGCCGACCAGCACTACGAGCAGTACGCCCAGTATGGCCAACGAAATAAGCACCTCTACCAGCGTCATGCCTTTACCTTGACGAGCGGCCTTCATTTCCAGTACCTCATCTCAAATTTTATTGCGGAGCCGCCTATTATAACGGGATTATCAGATATGACATCTGTATTATAAGTTATAGTAGGACCTCCGCTCATATTCACCGTATCAGCTATCAAGCCGCCGGTTATGGCCGCGCCGCCGCTCATATTCACCGTAGCCGCCGGCGCGTACAGCACGCCATTTACTATGTCGGTGCCGCCGCTCATATTCACCGTATCGCCGGCGGTCACTATATTGCCTTCCACAGTAGCGCCACCGCTGAATATAATATCGGTATTCCCGCCATATATGGAGCCGCCTACCGATATGCCGCCGCTAAGGCCGACTTTTGAACCTGAGGTATATATATCCCCTCCTATTTTAGCGCCGCCACTTAAATTAACAACCGCATTGCCGCTTCGTATATCGCCGGCTATATTTGCGCCGCCGCTTATGCTGACGTTTGAACCGCTCATATATATATCGCCCTTTACCGTAACTCCGGCTGATATATTCACATTCCCCTCCACATGAACATCGCCATCTATAGTCGATTGTCCCGACGGTTGGAAACTATTTCTCCAGTATATCGCTACATTTTCGGGATGCTGGCTTTCTATAAAAAAGCCGCCGCTGCCCGTATAACTATCTATATACAGAGTCACTCTTCCCCCGCCCGTTATCTTTATCTTACCGTCACTGGATATGTTAAGCTCTTTTATCCTTATAACGGTATCGGACTGCGCATCGATGGTCAGCATGCATCCCTTATAGGCTATCTTAATATAATTATACAAAGCACTGCCTTGTATAGTACGCTCTTTCTGATCCTTCCCCAACTCAATACCCTCCTTGGCCGGAAGGTCGTTCGGAAAGACCGGGAAAGCTATGGGTGAAGGCGAGGTGGGAAGTTCATATGCTCCATCCTCGGAAATATCGGTTTCAACAGGAGGCAAATCATACCAGTTAGGTTTGTCAATAACCACATTTGGGTTTGCCCCTTCGGGTATATGTATGACGCAGTTTTGCAGACTGGGGTTACCACTGATGCTTATAGCCCTGCTGGCGTCCGAAGCGACAGCTATATCGCCGCTTACGTTACCGCCCCCGCTGGTGGTTATGTTGGAGCGCGCGAATATGGCGTATTCTATATCGGCTGTATGGGAGGACCTTACTTTATCGAGCGCCACGCTCATTTCGTCCTCTATATAACCGTTGGTATCTTTCACCCTGCCTGTGGACGTTACGAGGAGCGTATCGCCGGCATCCTCTACTGCTATGCGAAAGCTACCGTTTCCGAACGGCGTTTCATTTGACTGGATAGGGAAAGAAAGGTCTGCGGCCTGATCGCTGTCCAGAGAGGTCAGCCACCCCACCGCCGCCTCGGCACCCGAGCGGGCCACATAATATGCGTCCAGCTTTTTTTGCTGCAGCGCCGTCTGCTTTACCTCGGCTACGGCATAAAAGCTCATGCCCGCCGCCAAAGTAAGCAGCGTCAGCGATATCATCACCGTCAGCATCAGCGCCGAGCCTTTGGAACCTTTCTTGCGCATTGCTTTCCCCTCCTTCACACATCTCAAATATACTTGGTATCATTTGTGCATGGGACTGCGGGCATTAGATTAAGGTGTTGATATCTTAGCCGGCTTAACTGTTATGGTACCATTCTTATCAATTGTCACCTCATAGTTTACACCATCTACCTTTTTACCATTCACATCATTAGAACCAGTGCCGTTGGGCGCCTTAGGCCATTCCTGGAGGTAAGGATCCCAGCCTCCACCATCTTTGTTCCACGTAACTTTACTCGTCGGATTACCATGGTCGGCTATATACATCATAGCGGCGCTCTCCAGCGTCCTGACATTGGCGTTATGCGCCGTTATCGCCGCCGTTTTCCTCGAGCCTCCCAGCTGTGGCACCGCCATGGCTACCAGTATGCCCAGTATGGCTATGACCACTACCAGCTCTATAAGCGTAAAGCCCCTGCGTTTCCTTTTCTTATTATCCCTTATCAATTAAGATCCCCTTTCTTTTTTTATTAATTTCTTAATTTTTAACAGCGAACCTCGCAAGCCCCATGCTCAAACGATTATGTAGTGCAAAAGCCCTATATCCATGCTACAATACGAAGCTATAATGAAAATATAACGCTCTTACAACATTCTCACCATTACCATTATATCGTAACAAAGTTTAAATCACAATATGTTCTATGTAAAATTTTCTATGTTTTTCATTTCATTCATAACAAGGCTATAGGGCACATCTACGCCAAACCATATCCTTATAGCCTCTATAGCCTGCCATATGAGCATATCCAGTCCGTTAACGGCCATGCATCCATGCGCCTGTGCCTTTTTCAGCAATAATGTCAGCCCAGGGTTGTATATAAGGTCATATACCACCTCTATACCTGCAAAATCATAATCGTCGGGCAGCGGGCATGCTTCAATATGCGGCCACATACCAACCGATGTGGCGTTTACCAGCATATACGGGCGCGGCGTTTGGCCTATATCCTCCACCGAGATGCCGTAACACGCCTTGCGCCCCATATGCTCGTTTATGGCATCGGCCAGAGCAACGGCTTTAGCAGGCGTGCGGTTGGCCACAACCACGCGCGCGCCATTAATAGCCAGCGCCGCCGCCACCGCTCTGGCGGCACCTCCGGCGCCGAGCAGCAGCACATCTTTGCCGCTCACATCGACGCCGCGATGCTCGAGCAAATGCATAAATCCCGAAGCATCAGTATTATAGCCGGTCAGGACGCCGCTATCGTTGACCACGGTATTGACGGCGCCTATGGCGGCCGCCGTTTGATCGACGGCGTCGAGGTAAGGCATGACGGCCTGCTTATGAGGCACCGTGACGTTAAAGCCCCTCACCTGCAGCGCGCGAAATCCCGCCACCGCTTGTCCCACATGCTCGGGCGACACATCAAAGGCCACATATACGCTGTTTATACCCATATGCCGGTATATGCGGTTGTGCATGCGCGGCGACAGGCTGTGCTCTATCGGATGGCCTATTAACGCTATCAATCGCGTAGATGCATCTATCAAGGCCGCGTCTCCCCCTTACCGAAAGGCCGGCGGTTGAATAGCACCTTCTCCAGCCAGCGCATAATCTTTGTTCCTATAAATTCCCTTTCATCTATCGGATCCACCAGTATGGTGAACATACCCATGCGCTTGCCGCCCAGTATGTCGGTCAGCAATTGGTCGCCTATGACCGCCGCATGGTCATAAGTCGCCCCCATGATATCCAATGCTTTCTGATATGAACGGCGCCGCGGTTTGGCGGCATTGTATATATAAGATACGCCGAGCTTGACCGACAGCCTTTCCACGCGTTTAGGCCCGTTATTGGATAAAAGGCATATCTTAAAACCCTCGTCACGGGCCCCTTTCACCCACTTTCCAAGCTCGTCGCTTATATCGCTGCTGTTCCATGGCGTCAGCGTATTGTCTATATCCATTATAAGGCAGTATATTGAACGATTTTTTAACATGTCCAAGTCGATATCGTATATGGATTTAACGTGTAAATCAGGTTGTAATTTAGCCAAACTTTATAACCTCTCATCGTTTTATTATATAATTTTATCATCCATCCCCTTTATATTCAAATGAATTTTTTGATTTGTGCGATGTGGAATATGGCCAGACTCGGTAACTGATGCGGTGAAACTATGGCATTGCATTGGTATCTGTCGTCGGATGCTTAATGACATCCTTCGGCTCGCAGCTCTTTATTCAGCTTGTTCAAGGCTTTTTTCTCTATACGCGAAACATATGAGCGCGATATGCCGAGCATCTGCGCTATCTCGCGCTGCGTCTTGTCGTCGCCGTTGATAAGGCCGTAGCGCAGCTCCAGTATAAGGCGCTCGCGGTCTTTCAGTACCGAGCCCATTTTTTTATAGAGCTTGGCTATCTGCATTTTATCCGATACCTGGTCGGTAATAGTATCTTCATCGGTACCCAGTATGTCTATCAGCGTCACTTCGTTGCCTTCTTTATCGGTACCTATGGGTTCCTGCAGGAATACCTCTTTTTTCTCTTTTTTGGATGCGCGAACGTACATCAATATCTCATTTTCTATACATCTGGCCGCATAGGTGGCCAGCCTCGTACCTTTATTCGAGTCAAATGTGGTTATACCCTTTATAAGGCCTATAGTGCCTATTGAAATCAGATCCTCCGGATCTTTGACCGCATTGTTATATTTTTTTACTATATGAGCCACTAAACGTAAGTTATGCTCTATAAGTATATTTTTAGCTTGTTGATCGCCTTGTTCGTATAGCTCGAGATAATGTTGTTCCTCTTCGTAGGATAACGGTTGTGGAAATGAATTATTATTCGACACATATGATGTCAGCAACAGTATTTCTTTTAACGATAGGATAACGCCGCCTATAATGCTCAATAGCATGGTAATGCACCCCTCACCGATAAATATGTCACTTTAAAGTATATGAGCGATACCTATGATATGTGCATGTACCATTTTATTTATAAATTTTATAGATACCTTCGGCGATATCCTTAAATATAGGCGCCGCCATCTGACCCCCATATCCGTCATTATAAGTCAATACGACTATGGCATACTCGGGCGCATGGACCGGAAAATACCCGGCAAACCATGCGTAAGGCCCCACATCGGGCGTACCTGTTTTGCCGGCCGTACCACCTACCATATCGGAATATGCGCGCTTCCCGCTGCCGTTTATGGTAACCTCTTCCATCAACGTCATAAGCTTATAGGCCGTAAGCGGCGATACGACGCGCGCTGATTGGCCGCTGCCCTGCCCCTCTACGAGCGACACGGCAGGCTTAATACCCCCATTGGCCACAGTAGCCACCATAGCGGCTATCTGCAACGGTGTGGCTTCTACTTTGCCTTGACCAAGGGCCAGATTACCTATGCCCGGTCCGGCATATTCTTCTTTGCCAGGAAGTAACCCCGGCTGTTGATCGGGTATACCATCTATGACATGTCCAAGGCCAAAGGCTTGGGCATAGCGTACTATATCGTCGCCCCCTACCAGTTGTGCCAGTTGAATGAAATATGAGTTGCATGATACTGCAAACGCCTGTTTCATATCCAAAAAACCGGCTCCGTCTTTATGCACATCGCAGCCAAATCTACGTCCTTTTATATCCACATAACCGTCACACTTGAATTCGGTATCCAAATCAGCCTTTCCTGTATCCAGCGCGGCTGCTGCTACCACGATCTTAAAGACCGATCCCGGAGATACGTCAAGCAAAGCTTTATTTAAAAGCGCATCGCCATCAGCCTTCTCTATATTATACGGATCAAACGCCGGCCGATTAGCCATAGCCAGTATATCGCCGGTATGCACATCCATCACCACCGCCGCCCCTGTATTTTTATTCTTGTCCATGGCCTGTTCAGCTATTTTTTGTATATGGTAGTCCAGCGTAAGCGTTATATCTTGTGCGCCCCTGCGTTCGTCTATGACGGTATAGCCTATCCCGGGTACCATACGGCGCTTGGCGTCCACCACGGCGTTTATGCTGTATGAACCGGTACCTTTCAATAAGCTGTCATACGCCTTCTCTATGCCTTGAACGCCTCTATTGCTCTTGTCTGTATATCCGACGACATGCAACGCGAGCATGTCCTGCCCATAACGGCGCGGAACTTCCACCAGCAATATACCGCCGGCATTTTGCGGTATAGCCGTTGTATCATCCAATACGTCGAGCACTACATAAGAGCGGTTATCGGCGGCTTTTTTTACATCATCGCGTTTTTTCCCCGTAACGGAGTATATGTATTCATAAACGCTGTCATCCTGTACCATAGCCGGAAACACGATAAGCTTTTTAGTCGTTTCTCTATCGGTAAATGGTATGCCGCTACGGTCTAATATGCGCCCTCTGCTGTTATATAAAGCTATACGCACCGTGCGCTGCTTTACAGCCTTCTCGGCGTAGGCCATGCCGGTTATGAGCTGCGCCGAGCCCAATCTTACTATAAGCAGCGCGAATAGTATAAACACGCCTATACCGATGCGATATATGCGCTTTATGCTTTTTTCATCCATAAAAAAACATCCCTTTCGCCATATCCATATTATGGCCTAAAGGGATGCTATATATTCCCGATTTAATTGTCCGAATGCTCCTTCTGCCACTCCAACCACACATCTCTGTACTTAGCCACCACTTTATTGTGCTCCTCCAGCGTCTTGCTGTACACCGTCTCTTTGGTATCTGGGTCGCTCACGGCAAAATAGTAATACTGATCAATGAACGACTGTTCGGGATATAAAGCAGCTTGTATAGCATTTTTGCCTGGGTTTGATATAGGGCCAGCAGGCAGACCTTTGTATTTATAAGTGTTATAAGGCGATTCTATCTTGATATCGGAGCTAGAAGCAAACAATATCGTCTGCCCTTTTACGTAACTTATCGTGGCGCATGACTGCAAAGGCATGTCCTTTTTTATGCGATTGTGAAAGACCGCTGATACCTTGGCAAAATCCTTTGCGCCAGCTTCTTTTTCTATAATCGAGGCCAATGTTACCACCTGGTCCACGGTCATGTTGAGCTCCTGCGCGCGCTGTCTATATTCCTCCGAAAATACTTTTTCAAATTGATCCAGCATTTTTGTTATTATCTGTTCCTCATCGGCGTTGGCATATACCTGGTATGTGTCGGGATACAAGTAACCCTCAAGTTTATAGCGGCGTTTATCAGCATTTTCTATATCGGCTATAAACCAATAGCTATCGAATTCATCGCTTTTAGCCAGCTCCAAAAAGCGCTTGGTATCTTTTATAAGGCCTTGCTTGACAAGACTATTGGCCATACCCTCTACCGTAGAGCCCGGCACTACGGTAAACGTTTTGGTAGCCGCCATGGCCTTGCCCGTAAGCATTTCTTCCAACATCTGGCTCATAGTCATGCTCGGCTTGAGCTTGTATATGCCAGCTTTGAGCTTATCGGAATTACCGGAAAAATCAACATAATACCGGAATACGGTAGCACTGCGGACCAATTTATTTTCTTCCAATATGTTGGCTATCTTAGTGGTAGACGATCCCAACGGTATTTCTACCTCTATTATTTCATCGCTGCCGGGATCCATAGGCCCAAAGTAATGCTGATACAGCTCCCATCCGGCCAGTGTCAAGCCACCCAGTACTATAGCCAGGCTTATCAAGAATATAGCTGCCTGCGACAAGGTCTTTTTCCACCATGGCCTGGGCTGAGGCAACGAATTATTCATCTGTTTTTCATCAGTCATAATCTCGGGCATCATTATTCCCTTCTATCGCGTAATTTATAGTTTATCATATCAAAGCCGCACAACAGACCAAATTAAGCTTGCTTAGTTTTTATTTGCTCCAATATCTGCTTTTTCAGCGCGGTATTTTCGGTCTTGAGGCTATCGAGCAACCGTTCGTATTCGGCCACTTTTTGTTCAAGTGCTTGATTAGTGCGCTCCAGCAATTGATTGCGCTCCTGCAGATGCATCGATGATTTCATTATATCTTCGTTTATCTGACGCAATTGATTAATATCCAGTCCGACCTGCCTTTGCCTGGCCTGCGCATCTCGCAGCGACGCTGTGCGGCCTGCATAATTGTCAGCATTCATCTGCAGCAATATACCTTTTATATCTGTATATAAATCCACCAATAACGCCATCTGTTGAACCAGCGCCTGAGCATCCTCCGGTTGCATAGCATCCGACCGTCCTCTCTCACTTTTTATAATACACCATTCGCCCTTAATTGTAAATGCATCGATTTTATTGCATCTTAAAACCCCTTTTCCTTTAATACATTTACATTTTATTATATCATCTTTTGCATATATGAGCTCATCTTCTTGCCATGCAATCAGGGGTGAAGCATGAAATTTTATGATCTGTGCCTGGTTATTTCTGAAGAACCATATATTTACTTTTATTTGACGTTCACCTCTCTTGTCGACCATTTA
>NZ_JAIHAU010000022.1 GCF_020054945.1 Mahella sp. | reverse complement strand
CGAGTCATTTCTCGTTGCGTCATATTGAATATCTCCTTCCTCATACATGACATTATATCAAAATACTTTCAATATGACATTATCATAAAATTATAATATAACAAAACAGGGCACTTGTTCTATCTAGGATTTTGTGCTAAAATAAACACATAAATATACATGAATATTACATAGGGGGGACTAAGGATGAAGGACAACATAAAAGAATGTACCGTATTGAATAACGGTGTGAATATGCCATGGATTGGTTTAGGGGTATGGCAGATGACCGACGAAGAGGCCACATCGTCCATAAAGATAGCCACAAAGATTGGCTACCGGAGTATAGACACGGCCGCTATTTACGGCAACGAAAGCGGTGTGGGTCGGGGGATAAAGGAATGCGGCATACCTAGGGAAGAGCTTTTCATAACCACAAAGCTGTGGAATGAAGACCAAGCGAAGGGTTATGACGCGATAATGGACGGCTTTGAGCAAAGCCTACAGAGATTGCAGCTCGAATATGTGGATCTGTATTTGATACATTGGCCGGTTGGCGATAAATACATAGCTGCGTGGAGAGCCATGGTCGATATCTATAAATCCGGTAGAGCTCGCGCTATCGGGGTCAGCAATTTTGATGTCAACCATTTGGAGGATATAATAAAAGACAGCGGTGTAGTTCCGGCCGTCGATCAGGTGGAATATCATCCTCTTAATACAAGGCCGGAATTATATGATTATTGCAAATCCCATAATATACAGATCGAAGCCTATAGCCCATTAATGCGAGGCAATGTCAATAGCGTACCGCTGTTGAAGGAATTAGCACAAAAGTACGGCAAGACGCCCGCCCAAATAGTGTTGAGATGGGATATTCAAAAAGATGTCGTTGCCATACCCAAGGCTACTCATGAGAAACATATAAAAGAGAATGCCGATATCTTTGATTTCGAAATATCCCAAGAGGATATGGAAAGGATAAGCGGCTTGAATCAAGACAAGCGGTTCTTATAATCAACGCAAATATCAGGTAGGGTGCAATCAACGTGGCATTCTGCCTGATTCAATAAATTGAGAGGAGTTTTTGCATGGATGATGGAATTTTGGGGACGACTGCTGTCGCACAGATAGGAATTATTGTTAACGATATAGAACGAACAGCAAAGAAATTTGCAGACTTTTTTGGTATGGAAGTACCGAAGATAACTTTAACCGATACATATGACAAGACATTGGCGCAATACAAAGGCCAACCTACCGAGGCCCGTTCTAAACTGGCATTCTTGCACATGTCCAATAGCATTGATATCGAGCTCATAGAGCCGGACGACCAGCCGTCTACATGGCGAGAATTCCTAAATACTCATGGAGAAGGCATACACCATATAGCTTTTGTTATAAAAGATATGCAAGGGAGGGTGAATAAGCTTGCGGAGATCGGTATGCCGCTGGTACAAAAGGGGGAGTATACCGGTGGTCGTTATGCTTATATAGACAGCACGGCAGATCTGAAGGTTATGATCGAACTTCTTGAGAACGATTGATAAGCGCCTAAATGCGGAAGAAGGATTTCTTCCGCATTTTTATTAAATACGCCATAATCACAAATATAATTGAATGATTGTGTGGAGTTAAATTATAAAAATCAATGATATTCAAAGCAATACCTCGATAAATGAAGATTGACGAGCAATACCGGCATTTAATCAACCCTAATGGCCTTTATTCCTCCTTGAACTATTATTGGTGCTATTGCTGAGCCTTAGCATGATTTTAGCAGGTTGTTCAAATTCTGAACAATCGGAGCAACCGACACCGCCTGCTGATCAAGGGCAGGATGACGGAGAACAAGCTGCTGATACGCCTAAGGAGAAGGTTGAGCTTGATTTCTGGTCGTTTTGGGGATCGGTAACGCGGCGTCCTATCATTGAGAAAATAGTCAGCGATTTTAACGGATCTCAAGACAGCATTGAGGTAAAGTATACGTTTGTGCCATGGGGCGATATCTGGACAAAAAATCTGGCTGCTATAGCCGCCGGCAATCCGCCCGATGCGATAATAAACGATATCAATACCGTAGCGCATAGGGCCAATCAAAAGCAGAACACCAATCTAGCCCCGTATCTGGCCAAGGAAAGCGAAAATATACAAGACCGATTTTTCCCGCAACTTTGGGAGGCAGTGCTATTCAACGGCGAAGCTTACGGACTCCCGTTCAATACTGACACACGGCTTCTTTTCTGGAATAAGGAACATTTTGCCGAGGTAGGCCTGGATCCGGAAAGCCCGCCGCAGACTTGGGCTGAACTGGAGGAATACGCCAAGAAACTGGACAAGGTAGAAAATGGCAAATATACGCGCATAGGTTTCTATCCTTTATGGGGGGTAGGCGCTGACATATGGATGCTCAATAGCGACGGCAAAAATTTCATAGATAAAGATGGCAACGTTTACGTCAACACCCCTGAAAAGATTCAAGCGTTGGAATGGATAGTCAATTGGAGAAACCGTTTGGGCGAAAAGACGGTAAACGCATTTCAGGCTGAATTCGGCAGCCAGCAGGCTGATCCGTTTATAGCAGGCAAAGTGTCTATGATGGTCCAGAACATGAACTTCTATACCCAATTAAGGGATTACGGCAAAAACGTAAAGTATGGTGTGACTCTTATACCCGAGAGAGAAGAAGGGACTGGTCACTGGAGCTGGGGCGGAGGCTTTGCGGTTGAAATACCGTATGGCGCCAAGCATCCCGAAGAGTCGTATCAGTTTATCAAATACCTTACCGATGTGGATGCTCAAAGCTATTGGGCCATATGGGGTCTGGATATGGTGGCCAATGAAAATGCAGCCGATCACCCGGACCTTCAGAACATAGACGTATATAAAGTGGCAGTGGAGGCCATGGATAAAACATTGATAACGCCTACGCCTATTTTCGCTCCGGATTTCGTCAGCCTGTTGAATCCGCAAATTGATGCTGCTGTTTTAGGCAAGGCCAGCGTTCAAGACGCATTGAGCAAGGCGCAGAGTGATATCGAGAATCTAGTAAAGAGCAATAAAAAGTAGCTTGTGCAAAAAAGAAAAAGTGGAGTGGTCGTCGCCGCTCCACTTTTTGATAAAGGAGGATTGAACCATATTGAATAGAAAAACGTCGAGCATAAGGCAGAGGGAAGAGGTTCAGGGCTATATATTTATATTGCCCTGGCTTATAGGGTTTGTTGTTTTTGTGCTCGGTCCGCTGTTGTTTTCACTGTACGGCAGTTTTACAAATTATAACGTTACATCCCGTATGGATTTTATAGGGCTTGACAACTATAAAAGGATGTTCACCGGGGATCCTTTGTTTTGGATCTCGCTTTATAATACGTTTTATTATGTGATATTTATGGTGCCGCTTACCACTGCGGGTTCTATATTGATGGCGGTTTTGCTGAACCAGCGAATGCCGGGTACCAGGGTATATAGGACGATATACTACATGCCGTCAGTTTTGTCCGGCGTGGCTGTATATATGCTGTGGATGCAGATTTTAAGTCCGGAAACGGGTTTGCTCAACACGCTGTTAAGATTGATAGGTATAGAAGGGCCGGCGTGGCTCTTTGACCCTGCCTGGACCAAGCCTGCAATTATAATTATGAAGATGTGGAGCGTAGGCGGTGGTATGCTGCTCTACCTTGCCAGCATGCAGGGCATACCGACACAACTGTATGAATCGGCCGATTTGGATGGGGCTAATGCGTGGCATAAGTTCCGTTATATTACATTACCCATGATCACGCCGGTGATCTTTTTTGACTTGGTAACCAGCCTTATAGGCGGATTTCAAATATTCCAAGAGGGCTATGTCATGTCTCAGAGCGGCGATGGCGGGCCGATGAATTCGCTCCTGTTCTATAACCTTCATATGTGGAATAAGGCCTTCGAGGTGTTCGATATGGGCTATGCTATGGCTATGGCGTGGATACTGTTCGTAATAGTTATGATATTTACAGCCTTAAACCTGAAATATTCTAGAAACTGGGTCTATTATGAAGGGGGCGACAATAGATGAACGATAGATATTATGTCAGCCGTCATGTGCAGCAGCGCAGAACTAAAATTATTGTTAGCGTGATATTGCTGGCCGGCAGTATAATACTATTGCTGCCGCTGTGGTGGATGATTTCGACGTCATTGAAGTCGATGGACGAGATTATGCAGTATCCGCCGACCTTCTACCCGCATGAGGTGCATTGGGAGAATTATATAGAAGCGTGGCATACAGCCCCTTTTACAAGGTACGCGCTTAACACTTTGCTTATATGCGCTTTTAGCGTGACGGGCAGCGTACTGTCTAATTCTTTTGTCGGATACGGTTTTGCTAAAATCCATTTCAGAGGAAGGGAAACCTTTATGAGCGTGGTATTGGCTACCATGATAATACCCGGGTTTGTAACGCTGATACCGCAATATGTTTTGTTTTCAAAGCTTGGATGGATTAATACCTATCTGCCTTTAATAGTACCGCCGTTTTTTGGCAGCGCCTTCTTTATATTCATGTTTCGGCAGTTTTATATGACCATACCGAATGAACTGGTGGAGGCTGCTAAGATTGATGGAGCCAATCATTTTTATATATGGTTTTGGCTTATGTTGCCCATGGTAAAACCGGTTTTGGCCACGGTGGCTATTTTCTCATTTAATGGGGCATGGAACGATTTGATAGGGCCCTTGCTTTATTTGAACGATGAGATAAAGTATACGCTGCAGATAGGCCTACAGAATTTCCGTGGGCTGGTACAAACACAATGGCATTATCTGATGGCTGCCTCGACGTTGGTGCTGTTGCCGGTCCTTACTATATTTTTTGTGTTCCAACGCTATTTTATAGAAGGAATGAATTTGACAGCAGGTATGAAGAGCTAAAGGAGGTAATTTTGTGATTAATAAGAAACTGGCCATTATTCATACGTCCTTTGCCACTGTGGAGCCATTGACTGCTTTGGCGAAAGATACAATAACGGGCTGTGAAGTAGTTAATTTTATGGATGATTCTATATTGCCTCAATTGATGAAAAACGGCGGCGATCTGAGCGCGGTGGAGAGCCGTTGGCTGCAGTATGTTGTTTTTGCCGAGGATGTGGGTGCGGATTGTGTACTCAATGCCTGCTCGTCGGTAGGTGAGCTTACCGAAAAAGCTCTCCGAATGGTATCGATACCGGTAATCAGAATCGATGAAGCTATGGCCGAGAAAGCTGTTGGCATAGCGCGGCGCATAGGGGTGGCGGCTACGCTGCCCACTACGCTGAGGCCGACTTTGGCATTATTGGAAGAGAAGTCGCGAGAGACGGGCAAGGATATAGAATTGCAATCCGCCTTGGCCGATGGTGCGTATGAGCAGCTCATGGCAGGGCACAAAGATGTGCATGATGCCATATTAATAAAGATGCTAAAGGAACTGGCTGATAAAGTCGATATAGTGGTTTTAGCGCAGGCGTCTATGGCACGCGTTATACCGTCATTGCCCATAGAAATTCAGGGTAAATTTTTATCCAGTCCCGCATTGGCTATGCAACGAGTTAAAGCTGTACTTGATATTCAAAGCCTAAAGACGGAGGAAAATTGTAATTGAATACGAGGATGAATTTGTCAAATGTTTTTGCGTTGAAAGAAATATTGAAATATACTTCGCGGGAAGGTTATGCCGTAGGGGCATTTTCCGCAAGATATACTACTATGATCCGCTCCATTTTAAGGGCGGGCCAAAAGTGTGCCTCGCCTGTGATAATTCAGATATCTCAAAAGGAGATAAATAAATATCAAGTGGCTATCGACAAATTTTCGCATGAGTTTTATACTGCTATAATAGAAGAGGGCATCGGCATACCCATAGCATTGCACTTGGATCATACCAAGGATTTTGCTATCATAGAGAGAGCTATTGAAGCGGATTTTACATCGGTTATGATAGATGCATCGGATAAGCCGTTGGAAGAGAATATCGCTGTAACGCGCGAAGTCGTAAAATATGCGCATGATAGGAGCGTATCTGTCGAAGCCGAGCTGGGCAGGATATCCACTACTGATTTCATTGAAACTGACAGTGATGGGCAACTATATACCGACCCGCGAGAGGCTAAAATTTTTATAGAAGAAACCGGAGCGGATGCACTGGCCGTATCGGTAGGTACCGCTCACGGCCCTTATGAGGGTAAGCAGCCGAATATAGACTACCAAAGGTTGCAAGCTATAAGGGCGGCGGTCAAGGTGCCGCTGGTACTGCATGGTGCATCGGGTGTGCCGGCTGATATGATCATGAGGGCCATACATCTCGATGGCGGGGGGGTATCCAAGGTCAATATAGCCACCGACTTGGAAGCGGCATTATTGAAGAGCTTAGGGTATGATACATCGCTCACTGATGCGCGGTTGTCGGCATTGGATAATGAGATGTTAAACAAGGCCGCAGAGGCTGTGGAGGAAACAGTGATACAGAAGATAGAACAATTTTTGGGCAGTCAGGGCCATGCCGCGGATTTTAACTGTATACGGGGTGATCGGGAATGATCGGTGTAGTGGCCGATGATATAACAGGTGCCAACGATATAGGTATAATGTTTGCTAAAAGCGGTTATCTGGTATACGTGTACCGCTACGATGCTTTTCGTATATCGGATATAAAAAGCCTTCCCGATGTTCTTATATTGAATACGGATTCTCGCCTCGATGATGCGGATGTGGCTTATCAAAAGGTCTTTTATGCCACTGGGCTGCTTAAAGATATGAACTGCGATCATTTTTTCAAAAAGACGTGTTCGGTTTTCCGCGGTAATGTGGGGGCGGAATTCGATGCTATGTCGGATGCGTTGGGCATGGATTTTGGCATAATAGTTCTCGGATTTCCTAAAAACGGTAGGATAACCAAGGATGGAATACATTACGTTCATGGCAAACGCCTTGAGGAATCGGAATTCAGAAACGATCCTGTGCATCCTATGCTGAAATCTAATATAATAGAAATACTGCAGGAACAGACAAGAAGAAATGTTGGTCTTATAAACTATAGGCAGATAGCTGAGGGAGCAGAGGCGTTGAAAAGGTCTATAGACGGTATGAGGCCGAGGTATAATTATTTAATATTCGATGTGTTGAGCCAGCACGATCTGCACGTAATAGCCGAGGCGACCAGCGATGAGGTCATGTTCGGCGGCAGTTCGGCATTGGCGGAAGAGCTGCCGACTTTCTGGGGTCCGGCATGTGCCGACCTTACATCGGCCGAAGTGCCGCGTAAAGAAGGTCTGGGTATACTGTGCGTGGCCGGTAGCCTTATGCCGCAGACGGCCAGACAGGTGAGGTATTTTTGCAACGCGGGTGCCGATTGTTTTGAACTGAACACGATGAGGCTTTTTGATGATGCGGAAAGGCAAGATGAGATTCAGCGATTGGTCTTGGCTGTAAGCGACAGGATAATGAGAGGACGCGACGCTGTCATTTATTCGGGCAACGATAAGGATAAGGTGGCCGCTACAAAAGAAACGGGCATTAATAGAGGCTTATCCTTGACTGAGGTGTCGCGCATGGTGTCCGAGGCGGTAGCCGAAATAGCATCAGACGTTATAGCACGTTCCGGTCAGAACAGGATACTCATAGCGGGAGGTGAAACCTCGGCGGCGGTGTGTGATAAATTGGGTGTAAACGGTCTTATTATACTGGATGAGATACAGCCGGGATTACCTTCATGCATGTCCACGTCACAGCAGCCGATGCTCCTTATACTTAAATCCGGCAGTTTTGGCAGCGATGACTTTTTTTCAAATGCCGTTGAATACCTTAAGAGGCGATAAAATTTGAGGGGATGATTATAGATGCTGGTGGATGAGAGGCGTAAAAAAATAAAGGAGATACTATTGCGGGATAAGAGCGTTAAAGTGTCCGAACTGATTCGTTATTTTAATGTATCTGAAGAGACTATACGCCGCGATTTGAACGAACTCGAAAAAGAAGGGCTTATAAAAAAGAATTACGGAGGGGCTGTACTGGTTGAGGAATTGCAAAATGCCATTATGGCCATACCGCCGGTACAGCAACGAAAGTTTGAATTTTCTAATGAAAAAGATGCCATAGGACGCGATGCAGCAGGCCTGATCGCTGATAAAAATACCGTTATATTAGATGCCGGCTCTACCACATGGTCCGTTAGCAGATATATAAAGGACAGACAAGGCATAACTGTAGTGACCAATAGCGTAGATATAGCCCAAGAATTCGGTAAAGACGATGGAACCGAAGTAATAGTGATAGGCGGCAAGCTTATAAAAAAGTCCATGAGCTTGGTAGGCCCTAAGGCCGAAGCGGAGCTGCACAACTATAACGCTGACATCGTTTTTGTAGGGGTATCGGGCATATCCCTGAGCAAAGGGTTTACTAGTTCGGATATATATGAAGCGGAGGTCAAGCGTGCCATGATATCGGCCGGCCGCAAGAGGGTTGTGGTAGCAGATCACAGCAAATTTGACAGGCAAGGCTTGATAGCCTTTGCAGATTTTAATGATATCGATGTGCTGGTCACCAGCGATTTAACCGATAGAGATGTGTTGAGAGCAATAAGGGAACGCGGCGTAGAGGTTATTGTTTCTAGCGTTATGGAAGAGGCGATAAACCTTCCCATAACGCATTGATAACAGTATTTATATGACTTCAAACGCACTTGTGAGCACATCGCTGCCTGTTAACGATTTGCTGCGTTCATCGGGTTGATGCCCTCCGACTGCAATTATAAATTGGCCGGGCTCTAATATGCGTTTGCCCTCATAATCGAATAAGGCCATGTGCTGCGGTTCTATGGTGAAACTGATGGTTTGCTTTTGCCCCGGTTCGAGAGCTATGCGCCGTATGCCGCACAGTTGGCGTATTGGCACTTCAACCGATGCGTCTACATCGCTTATATAAAGTTGTACTACTTCGTGGCCTGCTAGTTTGCCTGTATTTTCCACATCTACATTTATGTCCAGGTTACTGCCTGCAGGCAATCGCGTGGCGCTTAGCCGCAGGTTGCTGTACTTGAAACTCGTATAACTCAGGCCATAACCGAAGGGATATAAAGGTTCTTTCTCAAAATACCGGTACGTTCTTCCTTTCATGTTGTAATCGGTAAACGGAGGAAGATCATCCAGTGAACGTACAAAGGTTATAGGCAATCTCCCTGCCGGATTGTAATCGCCGAACAGAACATCGGCTATCGCCGTACCGCCTTCTTCACCGGGATACCATGCTTCGATTATAGCCGGTACATGCTCATGTGCCCAATTGACAGCTATTGCGCTGCCGTTCAATAGGACAAGCACTATTGGTTTGCCGGTGTTATATATTGTTTCCAGCAATTGCTCTTGCATGCCGGGAAGATCGATGTGCAATCTGTCGCCACCACCGTCTGAGTCGGCGACGTCGCCTTCCTCACCTTCTATTCTGGGCGACAAGCCAAGGCACATAATGATGATATCAGCCATTTTAGCGATGTTTACCGCTTCATCAAAGCCATCAACAGAGCTACCGGTAACCTCGCATCCTTTAGCATATAATACCTTTGTATCAGGCGATACCTTATTATTTATACCTTCCAATGGCGTTACATATTTGGATGGTGTTCCGAAATAGTTTGCTACAAGTACATCAAGGTCATCGGCATTAGGCCCTATTACGGCGATAGTTTTTAGATTTTTGGATAACGGCAAAATATTTTCTTCGTTTTTTAGCAAAACAATGGATTGCCTGGCGGTTTCCAGAGCTAGTTCCCTATGCTCCGGTGAATCGTTGACATCGTACGGTATGTGCGCGTATCGGACCATTTCCGGCGGATCGAACATACCCAACCGCATGCGCGCTGTGAACAGCTTGATAACAGCCTGATCGATGGTTCCTTCGGATATGAGCCCCTGTTCAACGGCATGACACAGGTACTCGTATGTTTTGCCGCAGTTTAGTTCACAGCCGTTATTCACTGCCAACGCGGCGGATTCGGCAGCGGTTTTGGTGACCTTATGATGCATATGTATGTCGCTGATGGCGCCGCAATCGGATACGACATATCCATCAAAGCCCCACTCATCCCGTAGTATATCTTTAAGCAGTGTCTTGCTGGCGCAGCATGGTTCGCCGTTAGTCCTATTATATGCTCCCATAATTGAAGCGGCTTTGGCTTCCCTTACACATTCTTCAAATGCCGGCAGATAGGTTTCCCTCAGGTCTTTCATACTTACTCTGGCATCGAAAGAATGGCGCTGGCTTTCGGGGCCGCTATGTACGGCATAATGTTTCGGTGTAGCCGCTACCTTAAGATATTTTGGGTCATCGCCCTGCAAGCCCTTTACAAACGCCACTCCCATGCGGCCGGTCAGATATGGGTCCTCACCGTAGGTTTCATGGCCTCTGCCCCATCTCGGATCGCGGAATATATTTATGTTAGGACTCCAGAAGGTCAGCCCTTTATATATACCTCTGTCGCCATTCCGCACAGCCTCGTGATGCTTGGCCCTGGCCTCATCGGATATAGCCTCGGCTACTTTGTATATTAATTCAGCATTAAAAGTAGCAGCCATCGCTATAGCTTGAGGGAATACCGTAGCTATGCCGGCTCTGGCCACGCCGTGCAAACACTCGTTCCACCAATTATATGCCGATATATCCAATCTTGGTATAGCCGGTGCGTCATATATCATTTGAGATATTTTTTCGGGCAACGTCATTCTGGATACGAGATCCTTTGCCCGGTCCTCAAATGATAAGGAAACGTCTTTATAAGCGGGTGGGTTTTTTTCGTGGTTCATAATGATGTTCCTCCTGATAATATTGTTTATACCTATTATATCATCACTGGGTGGGAAGGCATAGTTGGGGCAAAATATTCTTGTCAACGGCCGTGGCATTGTGATATACTCTCGTTGAGCGGTTCATCCTCATTCTGTTTTATCATAGGTATATTTATATAGTTGCAGAGGCAGGAACCACTACTCCGGATTTCACGCAATTTGGATATCTTTGTGAAAAAATTCTTACATCTTAATAAAATGAGTAAAGGAGTGTATATAATGGGAATCGGGATCAATAAGGATCCTATTGATTACGTTAATCCGTATATCGGATCTATAGGCCATTTACTTACTGCTACATCTCCCACCGTAATGCTTCCGCATGGCATGGTTCAAGCCTCCCCTGTCTTTACACCGGGGGTAGCGGATGTATACTTGGCTGATAAAATATACGGATTTCCTGTGGGCGCATGTACAATTATGCCTACAGTAAATTGCCAAGATATCAAACCTTCCAAATGCGCATCGTCATTTGATCACGACTTTGAAACAGGGACTCCCTATTATTATACTGTTTTGCTGGAAGATTATGATGTCGTTGTCGAGTACACTGTTACACATCATGCTATATATTATCGTTTTACTTTTCCCACCTCAATAAATTCTAACATACTTATCAATGCATTGGACATGGGAGAAATTGAGGTAATAGATTCTAGAATAGTAAAAGGATATGGGATATTAAACGGTATGAAGCGCTATATTTATATGGAGTTTTCCAGGCCATTTGAAAAATATAGCATCCGTAAAGAAGAAAGAGAAGAAATTGTTGAGCAAAAAACCTTTAAGTTAGAAGCAGAAAAAGCAGGATTTGCTGCGAATTATCAAATATCGGATAGAGAATGCATCGAAGTAAAAATAGGTTTGTCCTATATAGATGTGCAGCAAGCATGTCAAAATCTTAAAGCTGAGATACCCGATTGGGATTTTGAGAGCATTAAAAGTCAAGCCAGAGAGATATGGAATAAAGCATTAAACGCCATAGAAGTTAAGGGTGGAAACGAAAAACAGCGTACTATATTTTATACCGCGCTTTACAGGGCTATGACTCGTATGGTGAATGTGACCGAATACGGCAGATATTACAGCAATTACGATAAAAAAATTCATAACAGTGAAGGTTACGATTTTTACGTGAATGATGGCATATGGGATACCTATCGCTGCATGCATCCTTTGCAGTTGCTTATTGATCCCAAAAGACAGATAGATATGATACAATCATACCTTCGTATATACGAAAGCACAGGATGGTTGCCGACGTTTCCGCAGCTGGAAGGAGATTCTAATGCAATGGTCGGCAATCACGGAGCGGCTTTTATAGCAGATACATATATGAAGGGCTATAGAAATTTTGATGCAGAAAAAGCTTATGAAGCCATGAAAAAGAATGCTATGGAATGCACAAAATTACCATGGAGAAAGGGCCCGCTTACAAAACTCGATGAGGTATACCTTGAAAAAGGCTTTTTCCCGTCGTTGGCCAAAGGAGAAAAAGAGACAGTAGAAGATGTCCATCCTTTTGAGAGACGTCAGGCTGTGTCTGTCACACTGGAGTGGTCTTATGACGATTGGTGCGTCGCTCAAATGGCAAAGGTATTGAATAAAGAAGAAGATTATAAGTATTTTACAAAACGTGGGCAAAATTACAAAAACTTGTATGATGAACGGATAGGATTTATGGCTCCAAAGGATGCCGATGGTCAGTGGGTCGAGGATTTTGATCCTAAATTAGGTGGAGGTTTAGGAGGAAGGGATTATACTACAGAATGTAATTCGTGGATATATACATTTCACGTACAACACGATATCGATGGCCTCATTGACCTCATGGGCGGTAAAGAAAAATTTGCCGAGCGATTGGATGCTTTATTTACAGAACAATATGGTAAACCTAAATATAGGTTTCTTGGGCAATTTCCGGACTCTACAGGTTTGATTGGCCAATATGCCCAGGGGAATGAGCCGAGTTTTCACATCCCTTATCTGTACAATTATGCGGGGCAGCCATGGAAAACACAGCGTCTTGCAAGGGAGATAATGGATATATGGTATGGTGATGGCCCACTGGGTATATGCGGTGATGAAGATGGCGGTGCTATGTCGTCATGGTTTGTATTTTCTGCAATGGGTTTTTATCCGGTGTGTCCTGGCAAGCCTGTTTACGATATCGGAAGTCCGATATTCGAAGAAATAAAAATTCACATGGATGATGGTAAAGTCTTTACAATAAAGGCTATTAATGTTTCCAATAAAAACAAATATATCCAGTCTGCCGAGTTAAACAACAAGCCATTGAATAAGCCATGGTTTACTCATGAAGACATTGTTGATGGCGGTACATTGGTACTAAATATGGGGGATAGGCCTAACAAATCATGGGGCAGATGATTTTCTGCCCCGTGGATTCTTCCAAGTACTTTCTGTGAAAGAGGAAATGGGAGATAGATTGAATATTTTCAATAAATTAGAGCATTTTGGGAGTTATTATGGAGGAAATTCGTGATTATATAAAAAATTTAAGTATAATAGACGCCCATGAGCATCTGGTGTATCCCGATAGAAGAAAACGGGAAAAGACCGACTTTTTCGGTTTATTGCATTATTTCGAGTCCGATATGGTGTCATCCGGTTTAGATGTATTGATTAGCGATAATACAGTGCCTAAAAGCGAAAAATATGATATTTTCCTGCGATACTTTGAGAATACGTCGAATACAACCTATGCCAAACTGATACCATTATTTGCAAAAGAACTATACGGCATAGATAAAATAGATAGAAATACCCTCCCCGAATTGGATAGAATGGTTGAAGAACGTTCACAGCATGACGGCTGGTATAAAGAAGTGCTTGTGGAAAGGGCCAACATCGAAAAGGCTATTGTTGTAGATGACGGAAGCTTTGATTACCCCGATTTTCTTAAACCGATGGTGTATTTAGACTTTTTAATGAGGGCTGATCATATAAAACTGGTTAATCGGAGGCGTGCTGAACATGGCAAGAAAGAATACGGATTTTCCGATTATGTCGAGTATGTGGATGATTATTGCCAGAAATGCATAGATCATGGGATTGTGGCGGCAAAATTCGGCATACCGTACTGGCGTGATCTAAATTTGCACGATTATATTTTTGAGGAAGCTAAAAGGGAGTTTGATACTTGCTCCGGCCGCATGTTTAATTTTGAGAATTATATATTTAATCATATAATAAATATAATGGAACGACACGACATTCCTATACAAATTCATACCGGCCATGTGGAGCCTTCTGCTTGCGCGGGGCCTTACAGCGTTGCGGACGGCAGGGTTTCTGACATTATCCCTGTGCTTTCTGCACATAAGGATGCTACCTTTGTGCTTCTGCACGGCGGATTTCCTTATCAGGAGGAGTATTTCTCTATAGTCAAAAATATACCGAATGCGATAGCGGATTTTTCATGGATTTATATAATAAGCCCGTCAAAAGCCGCTAGAATGCTATCGGATGCAATAGAGATGATACCTAGAAATAAAATAATAGGTTTCGGCGGGGATTTTATGCATGTGGAAAATACATTTGCTCATGTTATTGTGGCAAGAGAGACTGTGTCGCATGTGCTGGCAGAAAAAATTAAAGACGGTTATTTCGATATAGATGAAGCGAAGAGGTTCGCAGATATGATATTCAAAGAAAATCCTAAACGGATATATAATATATGATATAGAAAGCGGTTGCTTAAACTGGATACATTATGCAAAGATGGCACTCGCAAGTTTCAATGGATACAATAGGTCAATGTTTTCAAATACGATAATAGGAGGTTGTTAGTTGACATGAGCAAAAACATCTTACTAAACGGTGATAAATGGCGAGTTACGGGATTTTGGAAGAATCAGTGGCGACAGATAAGATCTATGGAGACCGGCGTCAAGATAAAAGGTTGTGTACCTACGGTAGAAGCCAGCGTACCGGGAGCCGTCCAACTCGATCTTATAAAAGCCGGATTACTGAAGGACCCCAATTATGGTTTGGATAGCGACCTCGATGAATGGGTCAACAATAGAGAATGGTTTATTGACAGAGAATTCGTCATTCCGCCGGATAAGCAGGGGGAAAGGTATGTTTTGTGCTTTGATGGATTGGATTATCATGGTGAGGTATATCTGAACGGCATCCCGCTCGGGAAGTTTTCCGGCATGTTCATCCCACATGAATTTGATATAACGGCTATCGTGAAAAAAGATGAAATCAACTTTTTGAGGGTTGTATTTTATATCACTCCTGAAGTGGATGGCCAGATAGGATATTCTGACAGGATAAAAATATTGAAATCGCGCTTTAACTACCAGTGGGACTGGTGTCCTCGTATAGTTCCCGTAGGCATATGGGAGGATGTTTACATAAAGGTATATGATTATGCCCGTATAACGGATTTTTTCCCTGAAACATCGGTAGACGATGATTTAAAAAAAGGCGTGGTAAATGCGCACGTGGAGGTGGATGCAGATGTTTCGGGGGTATATGCGTTCACCTATAAAGTCTTATTTGACGGGGAATTGATATGCGAAAAAGAATTTCATAATAGTTTATTAGCGGCAAAAGGACAAAGAGTGGAGCATCGAATAGAGCTGGATGATATAAAATTATGGTGGCCTAATAACTTCGGACAGCAGCAGCTTTACGATATCGAGCTCATTGTCCGCAATGAAAGAGGCGTCATATGTGACGATGCTTTAAAAAGGGTGGGTTTTAGGCGCGTAGAGTTCGTGCACAATCCAGGTTCGCCGGAAAGCGCTCTGCCATACACACTTTTGCTCAACGGGAAACGCATATTTTTGCGAGGTGTGGACTGGGTGCCTATATCGCCATTTTATGGAGCGGTAAGCGAGGAAGATTATAAAAATTATTTGCGGCGTTTTAAGGACATGAACTGCAATATACTGAGAGTATGGGGTGGAGCTGTCCTCGAGAAAGAGGCATTTTATAATATTTGCGACGAAATGGGCATAATGGTATGGCAGGAGTTCCCGCAATCGTCCAGCGGGCTCAATAATACGCCTCCGGATGATCCGGATTTTCTGGAGAAATTAAAAGAGGCAGCCGCTACTTTTATAAGACGCAGAAGGCATCATGCCAGCCATATAATATGGTGCGGCGGCAACGAGCTCACGTGGGAGAACAATGTACCTGTAAATGAAAATCACATAAACATAAAGATGCTTAAAGAATTGGTAAACAAGATGGATCCGGGCAAATACTTTTTGCCCACCAGCCCATCGGGGCCTACTTTTGCAGCCAGCGAGGAAAATTTCGGCAAGAATGTGCATCATGATATACATGGTCCATGGGAATACATGGGTGAACCGGCTCATTATCGTTTCTTTAACGGGGATGATTCGCTCTTCCGTTCGGAAACCGGCTGTCCTGCTGTTTCAAGGTTGGAGACATTGGAAAAGTACAAGGGTGGATACGAATTGTGGCCGCCCGATGAAACCAATATATTATGGATGCATCGCGGTGCATGGTGGATACAAATAAAACAGTTAACCGAGCTTTTCGGAGAATGGACCAAGGAAGAACTCCCAAGATACATAGAGGCCAGCCGCTATATACAAGCCGAGGCATTGAGGTATGCGGTTGAAGCCACCAGGAGAAGGGAGCCTTTTTCCTCCGGTTTCATCATCTGGATGGGCAATGAACCCTATCCGAACAATGCCAATACGTCGATAATAGAATATGATGGCACGCCGAAACCGGCATACTATTGGATAAAAAATGCCTACTCGGGATTCCATGTGTCGTTAAAATATGATAGAATCTGTTATGCGTCCGGCGAGGTATTCAATGGGTATATTTATGTGACATGTGACGGCGATGAAGCCAAAGATCTCAAAGTAAGCGCGCAGATAACCGACATGCATGGCAATCTGCTCTTCGCGGCGGATTGGGATAAAAGAGGGGACGGGCCGGTTATACCTATAGATGAGATTAGCTGGAAGATACAAGGTTGTGAAGGCAATATATTCTTTGTAAAAGCGAAATTATCGGATAATAAATATGGTATAATGGGCGAGAACACATATATTTTCACCGTCGATAGCGAACATCCATTTAAAGCAATAAAGGATATGCCGCCGGCGAATATTACAGCGGTTAAGGCGGATATTGACCGAAATGTGTGGGTTTTAAGGAATGACTCGCCGGTAACCGCGATGGGAGTGTTTTTGTATGGAGAAAATCCATCGGATTTCGTGCGGTTTTCATCAAATTACTTTGTATTGATGCCCGACGAAGAGCGGGAAATAACGGTTACAACCGATAGATGTACTCAAAATGACCCTAAATTCAAAATAAGATGGATTAATGAGAAGTAGAGGTTTTGGAGGTAAATTAATGGAACAGAGAGTTATAACGATACATATGATAGGCAATGCCCATATAGATCCTGTGTGGTTATGGCGGTGGCAGGAAGGATTTCAAGCGGCATGGTCGACATTCCGTTCCGCTTTGGACCGCATGAACGAGACTCCGGATTTTATATTCACATGCGCACAAGCGGCTGTATACAAATGGATAGAGCAGGCTGATCCCGATATGTTTGAAGAAATAAAGCAGAGGGTGAAGGATGGTCGCTGGCAGGTAGCGGGCGGATGGTGGATGCAGCCCGACTGCAATATACCTTCAGGAGAATCCTTTGTACGCCAGGCGCTTTATGCCCAGCGGTATTTCAGGGAAAAGCTGGGTGTTATGGCCAAGACAGGTTATAATGTGGATTCATTCGGTCATAACGCTATGCTGCCGCAGATATTGAAGAAGAGCGGCATGGATAACTATGTCTTTATGCGCCCGGGTCCTAATGAAAAGCCCGGGTTACCCGATGTATTTTGGTGGCAGAGCGCCGACGGAAGCTGTGTCCTTACATATCGTATACCGTTTTCCTATAATGTAGGCAGTACCCATATAGAGGAAATGGCCAAGCGGATAGCCGATATGGCTCCCGATGGCGTAAATGATATGATGGAGTTTTACGGCGTAGGTAATCACGGGGGCGGGCCTACAAAAGAGAATATAGCCTTGATAAAGCAGATGGCCGCCGATCCTAATATGCCTCGTGTTGCATTCAGCTCGCCCGATCAATACTTTGAAACCCTCAGAGCTTACCATCCGACATTGCCGACGGTAACCGACGACCTGCAGCATCATGCTAGCGGCTGCTATTCTGTAAATGCATGGGTTAAAGCAATGAACAGAAGATGCGAGCAGCTATTGACGACTGCTGAGGAATTCAGCCTCATAGCCCATACCATGTTCAATGCGCCGTATCCGCAGCGGGAATTAACAGAAGCATGGCATAATGTGCTATTCAATCAGTTTCACGATATTATGGCGGGATCATCTATAAAAGAAGCTTACGAAGATGCGAGGGATTTCTTCGGACAATCGCTCAAATTGGCCGACGAAAGCCTGAATTATGCTGTAAATGCCGTTATAAGGCATATAAATACCGAAGGAGAAGGCATACCTCTCATAGCTTTTAATCCGCTTTCGTGGGAAAGGCAAGCTCCTATAGAATTCGAGATGCAAGGGACAAAATTTGAGGATGGCATACCCAAAGCGGTCATAACCGATGCCGATGGCAGAGAAATAGCATCACAATTTATTAAAACATCTGCCACCGTAGGAAACGGGAGATTGCGTATAACCTTTACAGATAAGCTGCCTCCTATGGGATATAAACTTTACAGGGTATTTTTAGGCAAACAAGAGCAGAATCCGAAACCGGTGGCTATAACCAAGGATAGCATTGAAAACCGATACTATCGTATGGAAATAGATGCTGGCACGGGATGGATAAAACGCCTGTACGATAAAACAAATGGCAAAGAGGTATTTGCCGGACCTGCGGCTCTTCCGGTGGTGATATACGATCCTAGCGACACATGGTCGCATGGGGTGTTTAGATTCAAAGATGAGATAGGGCGCTTTGCCGATGCCGAGATAAAAGTGATAGAGCAAGGGCCGGTTTGCTCAAGATTACGCGTTAAAAACCGATATGGCTGTTCAACGCTAACGCAGGATTTCATAATGTACGCTGACCTTGATTATATAGAATGCAGGGTCAAGGTGGACTGGCATGAAAAATACAAAATGCTTAAAATCAGCTTTCCGGTTAATGTTGAAGAACCGCAGGCCGCGTATGAGATACCTTACGGCTATATACAACGCCCCGCAGATGGCGAAGAAGAGCCTGGTCAGCAATGGATAGATGTAACCGACAGCAATGGAGACTATGGGCTGTCTATAGCGACCGACAGCCTCTACAGCTATGATATAGATGGCACTGATATGAGGATAACGGTGCTCCGAAGCCCTGTATACGCTCAACATGACCCGCATAAACCGAATCCTGAAGAAGAATACGAATACACCGATCAGGGCGTCCATGAATTCCGCTATGTGCTGTACCCGCATAGAGGCGATTGGCAGCAAAGTCGAACGGTAAAATATGCCCATGAATTAAATGCTCCCATACCATGGGTGATTGACACATGGCATAAAGGCACACAGATCGGGGCGCAGGGCTTTATCTCCATAGACGCTGAAAATGTAGAGGCTACGGTGATGAAGTTGAGTGAAGACAGGGACGCTATAATAGTGCGATGTTACGAAACGGCTGGCAAAGAAACCGATGCTGTGATAAAGCTGCCGGCATTTGACAGGGAATGGGCAGCGCACTTTGGAGTATGCGAGATCAAAACGTATAAGATACCGTTAAACAGCGATGAGAAAATAACCGAAACCGATATGCTGGAGCTATGATGAGATGGTAAGATATTTCATAGGGTTGGATATAGGAGGTACCAAGCTCGCGGCGATACTCGGCACATCCGATGGGCGCATAATACAAAAGGTCAAATTACCATCGGAAGCCGATAAAGGGCCAGAGCAAATGTTGGACAAACTGACGGCAATGGCGCAGCAGCTCATGAGACCGGAAGTGGTCGCTATAGGCATAAGCTGCGGTGGCCCGCTAGACAGCCGCAGAGGCATCGTCATGTCGCCGCCTAATCTGCCCGGATGGGATAATGTGCATATTGTCGATATAATGAGCCGGCGTTTCGGTATACCGGCTTATCTGCAAAACGATGCCAATGCATGTGCTTTGGCCGAACACCGCTTCGGTGCCGGAGTGGGATGCGATAATATGGTATTTTTGACTTTTGGTACGGGTATGGGAGCAGGGCTGATACTAAACGGACGCTTGTACAGCGGCATTACCGATACGGCAGGCGAGGTAGGCCATATACGGTTGGCGCCGGACGGACCGATGGGTTACGGTAAAGCGGGCTCTTTCGAGGGCTTTTGCAGCGGCGGCGGCATAGCGAAGTTGGCTGCTCAAATGATAAAAGATAGCATTAAAAACGGCAAGGCCGTGGCATTTTGCCCCACGGTTGAACAGGCCGACAGTATAACCGCGGAGGACGTCGGTAAAGCTGCTGCCGGCGGCGATCCTTTAGCAATAGAGATACTTAGGACATCGGGTAAGTATCTCGGATATGGATTGTCTGTTATAATAGATATATTGAATCCCGAGAGGATTATCATAGGCAGCATATTTGCCCGCTGCCGCGATATACTGCAGCCCGAAGCCGAAAAAGTAATAGAGCGAGAAGCGTTGCCTATAGCGGCTCGGTGCTGCAGTATAATGACGCCTGGCTTGGGCGAGGCCATAGGGGATTATGCCAGCCTGTCGATAGCTATAGAGAATTGGAGGGAGAATATAGTATGAAAGAGAATACCAAAAAACATCTGGACCGCCTCATAGAACGTTACCCGTCGCTGGATGCGTGCAGGGGCGATATAGAAAGGGCTTTTGAACTCATAGCTGCGGATTTGGCGAGCGGCGGCAAGATTCTGGTATGCGGCAACGGCGGGAGCGCGGCCGATGCTCAACATATAGTGGGTGAATTGATGAAAGGTTTCCTGAAGAGCCGCCCTCTGCCCGATGAGATAAGTCATTCTATAGAGGATATCGGCGGAGAAAGGGGGCGTTATATAGCCTCCAAACTTCAGGGAGCTCTGCCGGCCATAGCGCTTGTTGGCCAAGATGCGTTTTTTACCGCTTTTGCCAACGATGTGGATGCTTCATTAATCTTTGCACAGCAGGTTTATGCCCTGGGCAATAAGCACGACGTGCTGATAGGTATAAGCACATCGGGCAATTCGGCCAATGTGATAGATGCGTTATATGTAGCTAAGGCAGTCGGAGTGGATACTGTGGGGCTTACCGGTAGAAGCGGCGGTAAAATGGACGGTATATGCGACATAACCGTAAAAGTGCCTGCAATAGACACGCCGGACGTGCAGGAGCTTCATATGCCGGTGTACCATACATTATGCGCTATGCTGGAAGAAGAGCTTATATAAATGAGGAAAATGTAGCGATTATGGTGTTATAATAAGCTTTGGCGGGAAAAAACGAAAGGAGATGATACATATGCCGTTTATCCAATTCGATGGCCCTCAGATGAGCAAGGATAAAAAAGCCGAATTGATAGCCAAGCTGACCCAGACGGCCCACGAGGTGCTGGGCATACCGGAGCAGGCTTTCAGCATAATAATACGCGAGAATAGCATGGATAACATAGGCGCCGGCGGCAAATTGCTGTCTGATACCCATAAGTAATGCTTTTTACCATACAAAGAGCTGACGAATATTCGTCGGCTCTTTATATAACTGCTGTTTGCAATAAAATCTGTCTGAGGGTATAATAGGCTTGTAGATTAGAGCTTATCATTTGGAGGAAAAGATATGTTTATGGAGAAATTGGATGTCGTTACCACGCAACGGCAGCAATTCATCGATATTACAAGCGAGATCCAGACTCTGGTAGATCGTTCCGATATAAGCGACGGCATATGCATGATATATGTGCCGCATACTACGGCCGGCGTTACCATCAATGAGAATGCCGATCCGGACGTGATGGCCGATGTGGCTGAATACCTCAATAAAGCTGTGCCTAGATACGGTAATTATGCTCATGTTGAAGGTAATTCCGATGCCCATATAAAATCAAGTTTCTTCGGCTGTTCCCAAATAGTGCCGGTTGTTAACGGCAAACTTGAGCTGGGCCGCTGGCAAGCCGTTTATTTCTGCGAATTCGACGGCCCGCGCCCAAGACAGGTGTTGGTGACGGTGATTCATGGCCGTTGAAACCGATAATCTTTTGATCTACCTCAAACGATATTTCGGTTATGACGCGTTTATCGGTCAGCAGGAGGCTGTTATACGCTCGGTATTGAACGGCAAGGATACATTGGCGGTCATGCCTACCGGCAGCGGCAAATCGCTCTGCTATCAACTGCCCGCATTGATTTTGCCCGGTACGGCCATAGTGGTATCGCCATTGATAGCGCTTATGAAAGACCAGGTGGATTTTTTGAGGCATAACGGTATACCGGCCGCTTTTATGAACAGCACGCTGACGATGGCTCAACAGCAGGAATGTATGAGGCGTTTGCAAAAAGGATATTATAAGCTCATATATGTTGCACCCGAGAGATTTCGCAGCCAGCGTTTTTTGGAAGGTTTGAAAGAAGTACATATATCATTGTTTGCGGTGGACGAGGCGCACTGCATATCGCAGTGGGGGCATGATTTCAGACCGGATTACCTGCAACTGGCTCAGGCCATAGAATATACCGGACGGCCTCCGGTTATAGCTACTACCGCCACCGCGACGCCGTATGTCAGAGATGATATCATACGGCAATTAAAGCTTGTGCGCCCCAGATGTTTTGTAACGGGATTTGAACGTCCCAATCTTCGCTTTATAGTAAAGGCGGTATCGTCCGAGAGCCAAAGAGAGGCTTTTATTTTGGATACGATAGGTCAGCTCAGATTCCCGGGCATAGTGTATACTGCTACGCGAAAGGCAACCGAAATGATGGCCGCAAGGCTTAATCGTGCCGGTATTATTGCGGCTCCTTATCATGCCGGCTTAAGCGATCAACAGCGCATACGCGTGCAGGACGATTTCATGCAAGGGCGTTTGCCTGTCATATTGGCCACCAATGCCTTCGGCATGGGGGTGGACAAGCCCGATGTGGGTTTTGTGCTGCACTATAATATGCCGGCCAGCTTGGAAGCCTATTATCAGGAAGCCGGCAGAGCGGGACGGGATGGACAGCCGGCATGCTGCATACTGCTTTATAAGCCGTCGGATAAACATTTACAGGAGTTTATGATAAATAATAATTATCCGAATCTAAAGGTTGTACGGGCCGTCTATAATATGCTTTGCCGTTCAGACGGCGATGTTGTGACACTCGGGATAAAAGAAACGGCAGCGTCATTGCCCGACGGTGTATCAGCCTCGGCGGTGAATGTGGCTTTGGAGGTGTTGGAACGCGCCGAAGCCATAAAGCGTTTGCCGGTTAAAGGTACTTGGCAAAGGGCGTACAGGCTGCCTGACAGGAGCAAATCATTTGAATATTGGCCGGTCGACGTATCGGCGTATGACAAGCAACGCCGATATGATATGGAACGATTGGAAAGCATGGTGAATTACTGCAAAACATCCGTCTGCCGTCGGAATTACATATTGAATTACTTTGGAGAGAAACTGGTTTCTCCTAAATGCGGCAAATGTGATCGCTGCGATGGCATCGAGTTTTGAATTTTGCGACTTTTAGCCTTTCCTTGACATTACTTGTACGCTACTGCTATAATATGAAAGGTTGGGGCTACATAGGAGCTGATACTAAAATAAAATTTTTGACTTATAAAAATTGCATTGTTAAAACTAATAGTTTATCAATATATAAGGGAGGTGTGGACCTGGTTTGATTATAAACCAGGACATCATATGGGAAAGATGATAGAGATCCGTTGGCATGGCCGTGGAGGTCAAGGTGCAAAGACGGCTTCGTTGCTTTTGGCCGAGGCGCTTTTCAACACCGGTAAATATATTCAGGGCTTTCCTGAATATGGTCCCGAACGCTCCGGCGCACCGCTCACAGCTTATAATAGGATAAGCGATGAGCCTATAAGGGTGCATTCCAATATCTATGAACCCGATTATGTGGTAGTAGTGGACGAAACACTTCTTGCGGCGGTAGATGTTACAGCAGGTCTAAAGGAAACAGGCGGCATAGTCATAAATACCCCTAAGTCGCCGGAGGAAATAAGACATTACCTAAAAGATTACAAAGGCAAAGTGGGTACGGTCGATGCCAAGAAGATATCCGAAGAGGAGTTGGGCAGGTATTTCCCCAATGTTCCAATGCTGGGAGCTATAATGGCTATGACCGGTTTGGTCGAGAAGGAGCAGTTTATAAAGAGCATGGAAGAATCATTCCATCATAAATTCGCCACCAAGCCCGAGGTTATAGATGGGAATATGCGGGCTTTGAAGAGGTCGATGGAGGAGGTAATAATATCATGAGCGAGATTAAAAAAATAGAGGAAGTAAATGAGGATATAAGCTGGCGCGACATAACGCCGGGAGGTATAGCGCCGTGGGCGGGCGGAGCCGAAGCTTTCACTACCGGTGATTGGCGTACCATGCGCCCTGTTTTAATCGAGGATAAGTGCACCGGTTGCCTTTTGTGCTGGCCAACTTGTCCCGATACGTCGATAATGCCCACTGATGACGGTAAAATCAAATATGATTATGATCACTGCAAGGGTTGCGGCATATGTGTTGAGACAGATAGATCCTGATGTGGTGGCGGCATTCCCTATAACGCCGTCTACGGAGGTACCACAATACTTTTCCCAATTTGTAGCTAACGGTCAGGTTCGTACGGAGTTTGTTGCTGTAGAGAGCGAGCACAGCGCCATGAGCGCCTGCATAGGTGCCGAGGCTGCCGGAGCACGCACCATGACGGCCACGTCTTCCCAAGGACTGGCTTTGATGTGGGAGATGCTTTATATAGCGGCTTCCATGCGCTTGCCTATCGTTATGACGACGGTCAACAGAGCATTGTCCGCGCCTATAAACATTCACAACGACCATAGCGATGCTATGGGTGCCAGGGATTCCGGATGGGTACAGATATATAATGAAAACAATCAGGAGGCCTATGACAGCCTTATAATGGCTATAAGGGTGGCCGAGCATGCCGATGTTCAGCTTCCGGTCATGATATGCTATGACGGTTTTATAACCAGCCATTCGGTGGAAAATATAATGCTGCTTGAAGATGACCTGGTTAAAAGCTTTGTAGGCGAATACAAACCCCAATATTCGCTTTTGGATAAAGAGCATCCGGTAAGCATGGGTATGTTCGATCTGCCGGCATTTTATTTCGAGCATAAGCGCCAGCAGGCTGAGGCTATAAAAAATGCAAAACAGGTGTTGATCGACGTACAAAACGAATTCGCCAAGATTTCAGGACGTCAGTATGGTCTGTTTGAAGAGTATAAGCTCGATGACGCCGATATAGCTATAGTAATAGCCAATTCTACGGCCGGTACGGCCAAGGATACGGTGGATATGCTGCGTGAACAGGGCGTGAAGGCCGGATTGTTGAAGATACGCTTGTTTAGACCTTTCCCGGCCGATGAGATAGTCAAGGCATTATCGCATGTCAAGGCGGTGGCCGTTATGGATAAAGCGGAGGGATTCTCGGCGGCAGGCGGACCTATATTCGTCGATGTGCGCAGCGCTATGTACGGTAAAGCCGATGGTATTAAAGTTATAAATTACATCTACGGTCTGGGAGGCCGCGACGTCGGCGTCTACGATGTAAAGCGGGTCTACGATCATTTGCAGACAATAGCAGACAGCGGACAAATAGACAATTTATACAACTATTTGGGCATAAGGGAATAGGAGGTGTAAGTATGCCATATAATTTCAAGAAAACAGCGCAGAAACCCGAAAGGTTTACAGGCGGACATAGAATGTGTGCCGGCTGCGGTGCTCCTGTGGTAGTGCGCACTGTACTTCGCGCATTAAAGACCGAGGACCATGCCGTTGTAGCCAATGCTACCGGTTGCCTTGAGGTATCTAGCAGCATATATCCTTATTCAGCATGGAAGGATTCATATATACACAGCGCCTTTGAAAATGCCGCGGCGACGGTGTCAGGTGCGGAAGCGGCATATGTTTCTCTCAAAAAGCAGGGAAAGATACCGTATGATGCAAAATTCATAGCTTTCGGAGGAGACGGCGGTACCTACGATATAGGCTTTCAATCATTGTCAGGCGCCATGGAGCGCGGGCATGACATGGTATATGTATGCTACGATAATGAAGCTTATATGAATACCGGCATACAGCGTTCATCGTCGACGCCTAAGTTTGCCGATACCACCACATCGCCGGCGGGTTCGGTGATACCGGGCAAGTTGCAATATAAAAAGGATTTAACCAAGATAATGGCGGCCCATGGTATACCGTATGTGGGGCAATCCGCTCCGATGAAAAATTTCAGAGATTTGTATGAGAAGTCGGAGAAGGCTATATACACACAAGGGCCGGCATTCTTGAACGTATTGGCTCCATGCCCGAGAGGCTGGAGATATGACACCGCTATAATGATGGAGCTTATAGAGATAGCTGTGGATACGTGCGTATGGCCGCTTTATGAGGTGGTAAACGGCGAATATCATCTGAGCTATAAGCCCAAGAATAAGCGCCCTGTGGAGGACTGGCTCAAGCCGCAAGGCAGGTTTAAGCATATGTTTATACCGCAAAACCGTCATCTTATAGACGAATTCCAGGCTTATGTAGATAAGGAATGGGACAATCTGTTAAAGTTATGCGGTGAAAAATAATCGGATTATAAATAGCCTGTTATTCATGAATAACAGGCTATTTTAATTGGTGCGAACATCCTATTAGGACACGCGGGCAAAAAATATAATAGCAGGGCATGTTTGTGATATAATAATTGCATAATAACGTCGGGAGGCGAAATTCAGCATGTATAATATAGTATTAAATAGAGACCAAACTTTGGATGTTACGTTGGAAGATAGGATGGTTTTAAAAGGCTTAAAACCGCTTGTGAATGTAGATGGCCGTATATACGAATTGCCGCTTAGAAATTTCGACTCGGATACGGCCGAGTACGGAGACGACGACCTGTCGCTTAGCTTGATGTTTCGCGCCTACCGCGGCGCCACGCTGTTTAGGGTGCGCGCTGATCTGAAGAAGGGTTTTTTAGATCCTATAGGCGGTGTGAAGTTACATATAGATGCCGTCGGCAATGTCGAAGGGCTCATGGCCAATTACCTGCATAAGGCATGGTGGACCAGGCCGTGGTTTGATACGAATATAGAGAAAATACCACCGCGTACCCAATCATTGGTATGGAAAGACGGTGCTATGTACCATCATATCCTGCCCGTATGCGACGAGATGTTCGGAGCGGAATTATCCGGCGCGGACAGCGGCATAGAGATAGCGCTTTCCGCATATGATATGGGCTACAACAGCTGCGATACGCTGGCTTTTGTATTGGCATCGGATGGCGATCCGTTTGAGCTGGTTAAAACATCGTCTTTTGCTGGGCTCAAATCTCTTAAGATTCCGGGCAAAACCATAGACCAACGACCATATCCGGAGGAATTGGAATACCTGGGTTGGTGCAGTTGGGATGCTTTTTACCATGACGTGAATCATCAGGGTTTATTGGACAAGGCCCGGGAGTTCCATGATAAAGGTATACCGGCGCGCTGGTTTATAATAGACGATGGGTGGTCGGAGACCGAGGATCGAAAGCTCAAGTCCTTTGGTGCGGATAACGATAAATTCCCCGAGGGGTTGGCCGGCACTGTAGCCAAGTTGAAGGAGCAGTATGGGGTCAATTGGGTAGGGGTGTGGCATGCCTTTACCGGATACTGGGACGGAATAGCTAAAAATAGCGCATTGGCCAAGGAGTTTAAGGAGAATATATATACGACCAAGGACGGCAGACTCATTCCTTATCCTGACGCGGCCAAGGGATTTGCTTTCTGGAACGCATGGCATTCGTATCTTGCGAGCCAAGGCGTGGATTTCGTCAAGGTGGATAATCAAAGTTCACTGATCAACTTTGTTAAGTATAATATGGCTGCGGCAAGGGCGGCAAGCGGTATGCATGACGCCATGGAAGCATCTGTGGGGCTTAATTTCAGCGGTTTAATTATAAATTGTATGGGTATGGCACAGGAGGATTTGTGGCACAGGCGGGCATCGGCTGTATCGCGCAATAGCGATGATTTCTTGCCGAATAACGAGGGCAACTTTAGGGAGCATGCGCTGCAGAACGCGTATAATTCGTATATATACGGCAATTTCGTATGGGGAGACTGGGATATGTGGTGGACTTCCCATCCGCAGGCTGTCAACAATGCGGTGCTCAGGGCGATAAGCGGTGGACCTGTATATATAAGCGATCCGGTGGGCAAAACATCCGGCGATGTACTAAAGCCGCTGATGCTTTCCAATGGACGCATACTTCGCTGTAAGCGTCCGGGGATGCCTACGGCCGATTGCCTGATGAAAGATCCGTGCAGCGAACCTACCCCGCTTAAAATATGGAACAAGGCTGGCAATGCGGGCATAATAGCAGCCTTCAATATAAATAATGAAGGGTTAACGGTGAGGGGCAGCGTAAGACCTTCGGATATACCGGGATTGACGATGCCCGACGTGGCCGTCTATGAGCATTTCAGCCGTTCGGCACGGGTTATAAGCCAAAAAGATGAGATTTCATTCGAGCTCAACGACAATGGCGTAGCGTTATATCAGATGGTCCCGTTAAATGACGGTCGTGCTATACTAGGGTTAATCGATAAATATATATCATCGGCCGCTATAAAATACGCTTCGGTCACAGGAGGGGTTATGGACGTCATATTGGCCGAGGGCGGGCAATTCGGTTTGGTATCGCTTAAGGAGCCTGTCGGCATATATGTCAACGGCACAGTGTATGGCTATGGTAAAGACGATGTGTTGTATCTGGTTAATTGCGACGATATAAAAGGGCCGGTACACATCAAAGTATTATTTGATGAACAACAGGAGTAGGCATTAAAGTTGAACGGCATATATTCTGCTGTAAAGGATATAAGACCGCTGCTGAGTGCCGGATGCGATATTGATGCGGTTATAGCCGTATGCGCGGCTATCGCGTTGGAGCGGCGGGGGCTGGTACCCCCGATCGCCGACGACTTGATAGCCGGGCGGATGACTTTGAGGGATATAATCGAGGCTTTGCCGGATCCGGTCAAGCCTCTTTTTCAAGCTTGCGATCGCAATGCTTATACCGCTTGTGTGCCAAAGCTTGCCCATATACTGTCGCGCGGCATAAGCAGAGAGGATTGGCTTAAGGATGATATAGTGGCATGGATCTACCGGCATTGTGCGAACAGCGCCGATCCCAATTCTAAAACTCGGTTTTATACATATGATTGGATAGTAAAATACATAATAGACAATACGCTGACGCCTTATTGGCACAAAACGGGTAAAAGAGTAGAAGCTATAAAGCTGTTGGACCCGTCGTGCGGCGGCGGCTCATTCTTATTATACGCGTTCGATAGATTTTATGATATGTATGTGCAAGAAGGCCGCGTGCCCGCCGAAGATATACCGCGCAGTATCTTGGATAAAAATATATACGGCGTGGATATAGACTCCATGGCCGTGCGCATAGCGCGTTTAAACCTCTATATGAAGGCAAGGAGTATGAATGCCGACGCGGATGCGCCGGCTATAAACATAATCTGCTCGGATCACGATATGGGCAGTCTGGCGCGGCACGGCATCCACGATAAGCTGGAGGGACAACTATACGATGTGGTGGTCGGCAATCCGCCTTATTTAAATAATCGCAAAATGACCGATGATTTAAGGGGGAATATTGCTCAATGGTACAGCCACAGCAAAACCGACCTTTATGCGGCGTTTATTGAACGAGGGTTGGAGCTTTTAGCCCCCGAGGGCTATTTGGGTTATATTACGCCCGATACATATCTATACATAAAAAGGTTTGAAAAATTGCGCCGTATTTTATTGGATAAACTATATATAGATAAACTTGTGCATTTGGGCAATGATGTATTCGCAAATGCCAATGTAAGCGTGGCCGTGCTCATAGCGCGCAATGATGCAGAAAACAGGGGATTAAGCCGGTTTTACGATCTGCGAAGGGTTAAAGATAAGAAAGAGGCATTATACTACATAGATGACAGGTATGTGTATGTAAGGGAACAACGTATTTTCAAGTCATTGGACGGCGAAAGGTTTTTATATAACGCATCGGCCGATATATTGAAAATATTAAACGATGTGCCGGCATTGTCGCCTTATTACGCCGATGTCAAACAAGGGCTGGCTACAGGATGCAATAATAGATTCGTATATATGCGGTGGGAGGTTTTACCGGACGAGGTCGGCCGACGCTGGATACCGTATGCTAAAGGAGGGGGTTATAATAAGTATCTTGGACGGAATGATTTTGTCATCGATTGGGCGGATAACGGAAACGAGATAAAGAAATTCAAAGGTTCGGTTATCAGGAATAAAGAATATTACTTTCGCGAGGGCATAACGTTCAGCTTGATAGCATACGATAATTTCAATGCGAGATACCTGCCACCGGGCTGGATATTCGATGTGGGAGGTTCCTGCATCTTCTCCAAAGGCATCGACCTTTATTATCTCTTAGGGTTTGTGAATTCAAAGCTGGCATGCTATTTTATGACCATGCTTAATCCAACAGTTAATTTTCAGGTCGGCGATGTATGCAGGCTACCGCTTAAAGAGCCTGACCAAGAGACGTTAAATAGGGTGACCGAAATGGTAAAGGCCATTCTGGAATTAAAAAAGCAATTATATAAATACGATGTGCTGTCCGAGCTATACCAAACCGATAGCATATCCGAGCAATTATCGCTGGGCAATACGGCGGATATGTACGGGCTTTGCAAAGCATTTCGGGATAAGCTGCATGATTATAATTTATCTGTTGGGGGAATGGCCGATGCCATAGACGAGGCGATATTTGACCTGTACGGTATAAGCTCAGCCGACCGCCGGCATATATCGGAGCAAATTGGCGGCAGGCACCGGTCTGTGAGGGAACCGGCGGATGATCAATTGGTGGCCCGATACCTTCAAACATTGGCCCGGCGCATCATTAGCGGCTGCAGCGACGGGATAGCGACCCTGTGCGATGTGGCGGAATGCATGCACAGTGCTATATATGCCAACTTCGGTAGCCGAAGCGCAGGCATAGAAGCCCAGATAAATGATATACTGGGCAAGAGCATAGAAACGTGGCTGAGGGACGATTTTGCCAATGACTATTTGAACAACGCCGGTTTTGATGAGAATACCTGCAGGTATAAAGAGACAAAGAACCCATGGGAGCCGCTCGTATGGAAAGGGCAATCGGAGGGCGGATATTTTACGGTGTTTATATGGCGTTACAGCATATCGGCCGATACCGGGTACAAAGTGAAAATGCTGCTAAAGAATGCTATAGCCGGCCTTGAGGCCGATGCGGCAACGGCTAAAGCCGATGTAGAGGATTATTATGAATGGTTTGAACGGCACGGTATAAAATTGCGTGGAGCACCATATTGCAAAAGTTATGTGTGAAGGATATAGAAATATCGTTGGCCATACTTGAGGGAAGGCCGCCTATGACAGAAGGTCGAAACAGCCCAAATAAGACAGAGATCATGAAGGACTGATCGCTTCAGCTTGTTGTTGCAGCGGTTTGCGCAGCAAAGCGCGTATATAGCCGGTATCGTCGGATGTGGAAGCCACATAATAGCCCATGCGTTGATAAAAGTCTATAAGGTGTTTCATTTTTAAGGCGGTGTGGAGGACTATGGCGGTGGCCCCATTTTTTTCAGCATCCTGCTCTAAGGCTCTCATCAGAGCGGTGCCGGCTCCATACTTCTGATAAGCCGGTCTCACGCCGAAACGGCTCAAATAAGCGGTGCCGTCGGCTTTTATCTCATAGCGTATGGTACCTATCGGTATGTTGCCCAAAAACGCTATCAAAACGCATTTGCATTCTATGTCGCGCTTTATATCCTCTACTGTTTCGTATAAAGCGGCCACTTTGGCATCCGCATTGAGGTCTTTCTGATATTTTGTGAAGGCCTCCTGTATTATATCATAAATGGATGCCGCATCCTCTAAAGCGGCCTTTCTAACTGTAATTTCCATAACAATCCTCCTTTTACGCCATCAAAAGCGCCATTATGGCTTTTTGAGCATGTAATCTGTTTTCGGCCTCATCGAAAATGACCGATGCCGATCCGTCTATAATAGCCTCGGTTACCTCTTCGCCGCGATGAGCCGGCAGGCAATGCATGAATATAGCGTCTGGCTTTGCCAATTGCCAGAGAGACTCGTTTACCTGATAATTCTGCATGACCTTTTTACGCGCCTGCATTTGCGCCTCTTGCCCCATACTGGCCCATACGTCGGTATAAACCACGTCGGCGCCTTTTATAGCCTCCGCAGGGTCGGTCATTATTGTTATATGGCTGCCCGATAGCTGTGCATCGGCCTTGGCGGCTTTGACTATATCATCATCAGGTTTGTAACCCTCGGGGCATGCCAGCGCTATATCCATACCTACTTTGGCGCAGCCGAACATAAGCGAATGGGCCATGTTATTGCCGTCTCCTATGAATGCTAATTTCAAGCCCGAAAATCTTTGCTTTTTTTCGTATACGGTCAGTAAATCGGATAATACCTGGCACGGGTGCAAGAGGTCTGTCAGGCCGTTTATAACCGGTATAGAGCTGTAATAAGCCAAATCCTCGACATCCTTTTGCTTGAACGTGCGTATCATGATGCCGTCCAAATAGCGTGATAAAACACGAGCGGTATCGGCGATGGTCTCACCCCGTCCCAGTTGCAGATCGTTGCTACTCAAAAAGAGTCCGTAGCCGCCCAACTGATATATACCTACCTCAAACGAAACGCGCGTGCGCGTTGATGATTTCTGAAATATCATGCCCAGTGTTTTACCCTTGAGCAAGGGGTGCGGTATACCGGCTTTTGACTGAGCTTTAAGTTTCAGGCCCAGGCTTAGAATCTGATATACCTCATCCTGTGTAAGGTCGTGTATCGATAGCAAGTCCTTACACTTAAAAGCGTCTTTGGCTTTATATTCGTAAAGGTTTAAATCCATTATTATGTCCTCCAAAATACACATGGTTAATATATTAATAATTATACATAATAATGCATAAAAATGCAAATAAAATTTTTGCTCCCCCTATTATGATTTTATGATAATGTCATATTGAAATTATTTTTGACAACAAAAAAAGCGCGTAATTGCGCTGGTTTCAAGGCCGTAAATATATAAATTATTCCTAAACAAACATGGTGTTAACTCCTAAAGACGGGTGTTTATGAAAATGCCAAAATATATCTTTAGATATATTGCAAATATTTGTTTAGAGAGGTAAAATAGAAATAGTTAGTAAGAATGTCTCAGCGTTGTTTATTATAGGGAAATAGTTTTTTAAAAAATGCAACTTTTATGTTATAAGATAGTCTTATATATGGAAAGAAGAAAACGAAGGATGATATCATGACCTGGAAGAACGACTAATATAAGGGATTTGAGCGGTGACAAAAAGGTGAATGTTGGAGGTAAGACATAAACAGTCGAGCCTTTAACATAGATTTTAAGTGCTTTCGGAGTTTTAGAAAGTACTCAAAAATTGTAATGTGAGGATGTGGTTGCCTTGAGCTGTTATATAGAATAAATAACTGGGGACAAAAACGGGTATATAGTGGAAAGTAGGGACTCAAAGGCTTGCGAAAGCAAGTCATATAAAGCATTACAGGTCA
>NZ_JAIHAU010000021.1 GCF_020054945.1 Mahella sp. | reverse complement strand
GCCATCGACCGAGTTTCAAACTAAACGGCTTTGACGTACACCCGAAGTATTTAAAGTTGTTACAGAGAAACGATGGATATGAATATCAAATATTTAACATAAAGGAGAAATGCCGCATTCCTCTCGCCACTAAAGTAGCGAGCCCCCTGCGGTAATTTATCGTGGACGCTGGGATAAGAGAGGAAGCCGGAAATATGTCTATACTCCATCAAAAACGTTTTATGAATCTAGACTTTCCATTTAGTTTATGGATAGACCAGGATTTAAAATTTGGAGCTCATTGGCATCAAGAAGTAGAGATGGTTTATATGCTCGAAGGGAGCATGCAAATAGGGCTGAACAATGAAATATATACTTTAAACGCCAGAGATATACTTTTTATTAACAGTGGGGACATACATTATTTTTTGCATAACGGCCAATCGAATAAGGAAGTAGTTATTCAATTTGGGCTATCTTTACTGGACATGTATTCTGACGTTATTAGCGGTAGCAGATTTATAAATCCATTGATTAGCCGAAAACAAAAAATCATCGGCAATAGTATTGAGTGTGTTTATCATGAGATTGAAAAGCAAATAATCCTCCTAATAAATGAATATCAGAGTAAACGAACTGGCTATCATATGGCCGTTAAAGCACGATTGTACGATCTTGCGGTAGTTATACTGCGTTATGTTCCCTTGGAAAGGTACTCATTAGAAGAAAGAACTAAGCAGCTATTGCAACTCGAAGTATTAAAAAAAATATTTCAATATGTGGAAGAGCATTATGAGAGCGAAATAAATTTAGAGGATATTTCTACGAGTGTCAATTACAGCGTATTTTATTTCCCCCGTTTTTTTAAAGGTGTGACCGGTATGACTTTTGGACATTATTTGAGGGATTTTCGAATACGGAAGGCAGAAGAATTTTTGAGAAAAAACGATAGCAGCATATCCGAGGTGGCCTTTAGATGTGGTTTTAACAGTGTGAAAACATTTAATAGGGTATTCAAACAATTAAGAGGTTGTTCTCCTACAGCTTATAAGAAAGCAATATATGAGAAGTGATGAGCAATTATTGGCGAGATTTGCAGACCGTATTTTTATATAATACTATTGCAATGAATTGTACTAAAAATGAGTTCAAGAGGAGGATTTTCTTGTATATGCAAATTAAACAACTCATTTCTAAAATGACGTTGGAAGAGAAGATAGCGCAGCTCAACGCGGTTCCGATAGAGGATTTATTAGATGATAGTGGTGAACGGCTATCTGATGCAAAACTCGAGCAACTTCTTGCCAACGGCATAGGTCAGATAACCCGTGTGGCCGGAGGGCTTGGTGATCCGGCCAAAGTCGATACATCGCCGAAACATGCTGCGGAATTGGCCAATATAATACAAAAATACTTGAAAGAGAATACAAGATTAGGCATACCGGCCATGGTACACGAGGAATGTTTAAGCGGTTTTATGGCTGACGGCGCTACTGTATTTCCGCAGGCTATAGGGCTGGCCAGCACATGGGATATCGAGGCCATAGAAACTATGACAAGGGTTATAAGGCAACAGATGAGGGCGACAGGCGCTCATCAGGGGCTTTCGCCGGTACTGGATGTCGCCCGGGATCCAAGATGGGGCAGGGTAGAAGAGACATTTGGCGAGGATCCTTATCTCGTGGCCAGCATGGCTACGTCTTATGTGCGCGGCTTGCAGGGTGAGGATTTAACCAAAGGCGTATTTGCCACGCTGAAACATTTTGCCGGCCACAGCTTTTCCGAAGGCGGTCGCAACTGCGCACCTGTTCATATAGGGCCGAGAGAATTTTGGGATATATTCCTTTTCCCATTTGAAGCAGCGGTGCGGGAGGCCAATGCTAAATCGGTCATGAATGCCTATCATGATATAGATGGTATACCGTGTGCGGCATCGCGCGAGCTGCTGACCGATATTTTGCGAGGGCATTTCAGATTTGACGGTATAGTGGTATCGGATTACGACGCCATAGATCGATTGAGGAAGGTTCATTTTACAGCTAAAGATAAAAAAGAGGCTGCGATTCAGGCATTGGAAGCAGGCATAGATATAGAACTGCCTAAAATGGACTGCTATGGTCAACCGCTAATAGATGCTGTAAAAGAGGGTATGATATCCGAGGCTACGATAAATGAATCGGTAGAACGCGTTTTAACGGCTAAATTTGAGCTTGGTCTTTTCGACGATGTATACGTAGACGTTGACAGCGTATCTGGCTTGTTTGAAACACCTGAACAAAGGGAGCTGTCTCGCGATATAGCTCGCAAGTCTATAGTGCTTTTGAAAAATGATAATGTATTGCCTTTAAGTAAGGATATGGGGTCTATAGCGGTGATAGGGCCAAATGCCGATAATGCGCGCAATATGCTGGGAGACTATGCATTTATGGCACACCGCTCATATGATAAAGCATCGGTACATATAGTCACGGTGTTGGAAGGCATCAAAAATAAAGTGCCCGAGAGCTGCTGTATAACATATGCCAAGGGATGCGATATTGTAGATTCATCTACTGATGGATTTGCTGAAGCCGTCGATGCCGCCAAAACTGCGGATGCAGCCGTAGTGGTGGTGGGGGATAACTCCGGTATATTCGGTAAAGGTACATCTGGCGAGAACGATGATAGAACCGATATAACGCTGCCTGGCGTTCAAATGCAGCTTATAAAAGCCATAAAAGATACCGGTAAGCCAGTAATAGTTGTGCTCATAAATGGCAGGGCATTTGCCGCAAAGGAGTTGGCCGATAACGCCTCGGCACTTATAGAGGCATGGTATCCCGGCGAAGAAGGTGGTAACGCGGTAGCCGACGTATTATTTGGAGATTATAATCCGGCGGGTAGATTGCCGATATCGTTGCCGTGCGAAGTGGGGCAGATACCCATAAACTATAATCTGAAACCAGCTTCTTATATAAATTATTTGTCTACCGAGACTAAACCGGCTTTTGCATTTGGATACGGCATGAGCTATACGACGTTCGGATATAGCGATCTCAACATAACGCCTGCTGTAACGACGTCAGCGAGTAAAGTGGATATAAACTTTAAGGTGACTAATGCCGGGCAGATGGCCGGCGACGAGGTGGTGCAACTTTATATACGCGATGAAGTATCTAGCATCGTTCGGCCTGTTAAGGAACTGAGAGGTTTCAAACGCGTAAACCTTCAGCCGGGCCAAACCAAAGAGATTACATTTACATTGTATGCCGACCAATTGGCTTTTCATGATAAGGACATGAGGCTGGTCGTTGAACCGGGTACATTTAAGGTAATGATAGGAAGCTCATCCGATGACATAAGGCTGGAAGGGAGTTTTGAAATAGGCGGCTTAAAAAGAGAGGTAATGACTGAACGCAGATTCTTTGCCGATGTTTCCGTACAATAAATAAAAAGGGGCATAAAGCCCCTTTTTTACTTAAAATATATCGGTTTTCCTGTGGCTGCTGACTTATATATGGCTTCTAATATTTCGGTTACAACCAATGCCTGTTCGGGTTTAACCAATGGCTCGGTATTGTTTATTACGCTATCGATCCACATCTTGGCCTCAAGTCCCGCCGGGGTAATGCTTTCCCCTTCATAGAAATCTACGCCCTTGCCACCGAGTTCAGGCTTGAATACATAGGTTTTGCTGTATTTATCGCCGTTTATGCGCAGACCATCCAGCATATCAGCGCCGGCCTCGGTACCGCAAAGCACTGTCATGGCCTCGCCGGTTTGCAATGTATTGAGAGCCCAGCTGGATTCCAATATCACTGTAGCCCCATTTTCAAATGTTATAAAGCCGAAAGCTGAATCTTCCACAGTGAATTTTTTAGGATCCCATGAACCCCAGGCATTAGCAGCGTTCTCTTTGCTGCCCAGTTTGTGATATGTAGTGCCTACGGCCATGACCGGCTTATAATTATCCATCATCCAGAGTGTCAAGTCCAGCGAATGGGTGCCTATATCTATCAGTGGGCCGCCCCCCTGCTTTTCCTCATCCAGGAACACGCCCCATGTGGGAACTGCACGCCTGCGTATAGCCAGGGCTTTGGCAAAATATATATCACCTAACTCGCCATTTTCGCACATCTTCTTCAAGTATAAAGAGTCGGATCTGAAACGGTTCTGGTAACCTATGGTTAGCTTTTTGCCGGTCCTTTTAGCAGCTTCCAGCATAGCTCTGGCCTCATCGGAATTTTTGGCCATAGGCTTTTCGCACATTACGTGCTTGCCTGCCTCTAATGCCGCTATAGTTATAGGAGCATGGGCATTGTTAGGCGTGCATACGTGAACCACGTCTATATCATCCATAGCCAGCAGATCCTTGTAATCCGTAAATACCTTGGCGCCGGGTACGCCATATTTTTTTGCGCCTTCTAAAGCTCTTTCTTCAATGAGATCGCAAAAGGCTACCATCTCAACGTTGCTTAAAGCGGATAGACTCGGCATATGTTTGCCGTTGGCAATACCGCCGACTCCAATGATACCCACCTTTACTTTTTCCATAAATAATAAAACCTCCAAGTTTTGATTTTACGTTTTATATTGTATAACGCAAATGGATAATAAGCAAGTTCAATTTTCTTTCTTGCTATAGTACAGGATTTGTAGTATCATCCCATTAGAATATATAAGTTTTATGGAGGGGTGCTTTTATGTATGTAGGTGTTGACTATTATCCCGAGCATTGGCCGGAAGAACGCTGGCAGATCGATGCCGAGATGATGCAGGAGGCAGGTATAAATGCTGTGCGTTTGGCTGAATTTGCTTGGATAAAGATGGAGCCTATAGAAGGCGTATATGATTTTTCATGGTTGGATAAGGCTATAGATATTCTACATAATCATGGCATAAGCGTTATATTGGGTACGCCGACTGGTTCCATGCCGGCGTGGGTGGCATTGAAATATCCGGATGCAGTGGCCACTGATAGAAATGGTCATAAAATACCATATGGCGCGCGCAAGGATAACTGTCCTAGCAGCTTATCTTACAGATTGCTTAGCCAGCGTATAACGCGTACCATGGCTGAGCATTATAGGAATAACCCGGCTGTGATAGGATGGCAGACCGATAACGAATTCGGTGAGCCCAATTGCTATTGCGATACGTGCAAAGCAGCATGGCACGATTGGTTGAAAGAACGTTTTGGTAGCGTAGATAAATTAAACGAGAGTTGGGGGACGGTGTTCTGGAGCCATAGCTATCGTAGCTTTGACGAAGTACCGCTGCCGCGGCGCATGCCCAGCAACCCTAGTCTGGAACTCGATTATATGCGCTTTTATTCCGATCAGGTGGTTTCATTTCAGAAAGAGCAGATCGATATATTAAGGGAAGTTTGCCCACATCAATTCATCACTCATAACTTTATGGGATTCTACGACAACCTCGATTATTATAAATTAGCCAGTGATCTGGACTTTGTGTCATGGGATTATTATTACAACTATGGCTCGACATGGGATGACAGAATGGCGTCGTATAGACGAGGCTCAGCCTCGCATGATTTAATGCGCAGCCTCAAGCATAAGAATTTCTGGATTATGGAGACCAGCGCTGGTCCGACAGGCGCATCTATATACGACCGCAACTTGAGACCTAAAGAAATGAGACGTATGAATTATCAGGCCGTGGCGCACGGAGCTGATGGGCTTATGTGGTTCCGCTGGCGTACCAGCCGTTATGGTCAGGAACAATACTGGCACGGTCTGCTGCAGCATGACGGTCAGCCCAACCGTCGCTATCGGGAAGCGGCTCAAGTGGCCTATGAGTTTCAAAAACTTGCTCCTCAAATAGAAGGATCGCAAATAAAGGCTGATGTAGCCATAGCCTTGTCATACCATGACAGATGGGCGTTTCGCATACAACCAAATAGCAATGCTTTTAATTATGTGGATCATATGATGAGGTATTATAAGGCCTTGATTAAACAAGGCATAAACATTGATTTTGTTAACTTAGACGCCGACGATATATCCGGCTATAAACTTTTGATAGTACCTACAGCTTATATAATGACCGATTATATTGCGGACAAGCTCGACGATTTTGCCAGAAACGGCGGCACTGTTGTATTAACTTTCAGAAGCGGTGTTAAGGATGTGGAGAATGTGCCATATGATATGGTACTACCGGGATTTTTAAAAGACATGGCTGGTATACGTATAGAGGAATACGAAGCCTTAAATAACCGTACCGGCTATCGTGTGGTTTGTGGCGATAAACGATATAGCTGCAGCGTATTTGCTGATTGGATTATACCTGAAAAAGCCACGGCGCTGGTGCGCTATGAAGAAACAGGTATAGACGAGTATGCGGCAGCCACTGTAAACCATCATGGCGATGGTGTTGTATATTATATAGGTACGTGCTTTGACGATGAAGAATTCTACGATAGCCTCTTGACAGGTATGTTGCAAAATGCCCACATAAAGCCGCTGATTGTTCCGCCGAAGGGAGTAGAGATATCTGCGCGCTATAAGGAGAATGCAGCATATGCTTTCATACTTAATCATAACGATCACGATGTAACCATAACTGTACCTCGTGGTGTTGAACTTATTTCGGGTCGTCAGGTAAGTTCATCGATCGATATAACTGCTGGTGATGTGGCTGTGCTAGAGATAAAATAATAAATATCTCTTGATAATCATTCGCGCGCGTGATATAATTTGGTTAAACAAACAAATTTAATTTAATAACGGAGGTATGAAACGATGGAGTTAAAAGGTAGCAAAACAGAAGCAAATCTTTGGGCGGCTTTTGCAGGTGAATCGCAGGCACGCAATAAGTATACGTATTTTGCCAGCCAGGCGGCAAAGGAGGGTTATGAGCAGATAGCAGGCATCTTTGAAGAAACAGCCGGCAACGAAAAGGAACATGCCAAACGCATATTTCGTTTCTTAAATGGCATAGGCAATACGGCTGATAACTTAAAGGCGGCTGCTGCAGGCGAAAACTATGAATGGACCGATATGTATCCGGGTTTTGAAAAAGTAGCCCGCGAAGAGGGTTTTGACGACATAGCGGAGTTCTTTCACGAAGTAGCCAAAGTTGAGAAACATCACAACGAGCGTTACAATGCCTTACTTAAAAACGTGGAGAATGGCGAGGTCTTTGTCAAAGCCGGTCCCACCAAATGGAAATGTCGTAACTGCGGATATATATACGAAGGTGCCGAAGCACCGAAGGTATGTCCGGCTTGCAAACATCCACAGTCTTTCTTTGAACTTTTGTGCGATAATTTTTAATAATGGAGGTATGAAAAATGAGCGTTAAAAATACTAAAGAGGTCTATAAATGTTCGGTATGCGGTAATATCGTAGAGGTATTGCATGTTGGCGGCGGCACGTTGGTATGCTGCGGCAAGCCTATGGAATTGTTGGAAGAAAAGACGGCCGATGCGGCGACCGAGAAACACGTGCCGGTAATAGAGAAAACGGCTGACGGCGTATTGGTCAAAGTAGGGAGCGTACCGCATCCTATGTTGCCCGAGCACTATATCGAATGGATCGAGCTTATAGTTGACGGGGCTTCTTATAGAAAATTCCTGAAACCAGGCGATAAACCGGAAGCTTTCTTTGCCGTGCAGGGTGACGATCTGCAAGCGCGCGAATACTGCAATGTCCACGGATTGTGGAAATCTTAATAAGGATTATCTTTAGAAAATGGGCCGTATAGGCCCTTTTTTATGATTTATTTTACGGTCCCGCTTGCTTTTTACAAAGGATTGTTTTATAATAGTGGTATAGACCACTATACAACTATATGACAGAGGAAGGAGGGGTTACATGAGGATATATGTGGCCGACACAAAGGATGAAATGGCATATCGTGCGGCGGAGATAATAGAGGATCGGTTGATAAAATACCCGGATACTACATTAGGATTGGCGACGGGCGGTACGATGATAGAGCTATACCGGTATCTTGTACAAATGTATGAACGCGGTATTATAAGTTTCAAATCGGTTGTGACGTTTAATCTCGATGAATATGTGGGTATCGAACCTTCTCATCCGGCATCATTTCGCCGCTTTATGTATGAATATCTTTTTAAGCATGTAGATATATTACCTCAAAACGTGCATATACCCGATGGTATGGCGCATGATATGCGAGCGGAGTGCAAAAGCTATGATTGTGCCATAAAAGAGCATGGGGGAATAGACCTGCAGATATTAGGTATAGGATTAAACGGGCATATAGGCTTTAACGAGCCTGGCACACCGTTTGGGACGACTACGCATGTGGTCGATCTTACCGAAACTACCAGAGCGGCCAATGCCGGATTTTTTGGTTCTATAGAGGACGTGCCCAAACAGGCGGTTACCATGGGCATAAAGAACATCATGCAAAGCCGGTCTATAATATTGATGGCCTCAGGAGAGGCCAAAGCTGATATGGTTGCTAAAGCGTTGACAGGCCCCATAACGCCACAAGTTCCGGCTTCGGTATTGCAATTGCATCCTCAGCTTACGGTGATTCTGGATAGGCAAGCGGCGTCATCTATGCCTAAAGATTATTTTGATTGCAGCTTTGTAGCTTAGATTATATAATATAAGCAGATTAAAACGAGAGGAGGATTGTCCTCTGCGCGAGAGCGCGGGGACAGCAACGATGAAGAGGGTTAAAGTAGGTATAATAGGCAATGGAAGCATAAGCCATACGCATATGGCCGGCTATAAGAAACTGGACAATGTTGAGGTGGTGGCCAACTGCGACATAAATGAAGAGAGAGCAAAACAGTTTGCACAGTATTATAACATTCCTCATACGTATGCCGACTATAATGAGATGTTAAAACAGGAGGACTTGGATGCCGTCAGCGTATGCACTTGGAATAACGTACATGCTCCGGCTACCATAGCAGCCCTTAAAGCCGGCAAGAATGTATTATGCGAAAAACCGTTGGCGTTGAATGCCATACAGGCGCAGCAGATGGTAGATACTGCAAAAGACGCCGGTAAACTTCTCATGGTCGGTTTTGTAAGGCGCTTTGGACTTAATACGCAGATATTAAAGCGCATGATAGATAACGGCGATATGGGACAGATATATTATGCTAAGACAGGCTGCTTACGCCGCGTAGGCAATCCTGGCGGCTGGTTCTCTGATAAAAAGCGCTCGGGCGGCGGACCGCTTATCGATCTTGGAGTGCATATGATCGATTTGGTGCGCTATCTGATGGATAAGCCCAAAGCGGTGCTGGCAATGGGTTCAACCTATGATTTGGTAGGGCCGCGTTCGAATATAATAGGCATACAACAGTACAAATCGGCTGATTACAGCGATTATAACGATGTGGAGGACCTTGCGGCAGGTTTTGTGCGTTTTGACAACGGGGCTACGCTTATAGTGGAAAATAGCTGGACGCAGCATATAAAGCGCGACAAGCTTTATTTGGAATTATACGGCAGCAAGGCCGGCGTTACCATGGAACCCGAATTTGAGATATATTCGGAACGCAACGACGTACTGACGGATACAAAGCCTTTCATAGATGTTAATCAAAATGACTTTCAGCCCATATTTGATAAGGAGATAGCGCACTTTGTAGATTGCGTAACCAACGGTACACCGTGTTTGAATCCCGGCGAAGATGGTGTGGAGCTGATGAAAATATTGGATGCAATATATGAATCGGCCGGAACTGGCCATGAGGTTATAATCAAGTGAGGAGGCAAACGTATTATGAATAGGATAGGTGTAATGGTGGATTCCTTCCGCCTGGGCGTGCGCGAAGGTATAAAGAAAGCATATGAAGTAGGTGCTGCCGCCATACAGATTTATGCGGTATCAGGAGAAATGGCTCCGGAAAATTTATCGCTCTCTGCACGGCATGAACTTTTGGACTATATAAAAGGCAACGGTCTTAAGGTTTCGGCACTGTGCGGCGATATGGGGGGGCATGGCTTTGCCATAAAAGAAGATAATCCTGCAAGGATAGAGCGCTCAAAACGTATAATGGATCTGGCGAGAGATTTAGAAACAAATGTGGTGACCACCCATATAGGCGTGGTACCGTCTGATCCAGATCACGACAGATACAAGATATTGCAAGAGGCTTGCGAACAATTGGGAGAGTATGGAGATCAAGTGGGCGCGTATTTTGCTATTGAGACGGGACCGGAGAAAACCGAAACATTGAAGCACTTTTTGGATAGCTTGCATAGCCGCGGCGTTCGCGTAAATTATGACCCTGCCAATCTGGTAATGGTTACGGGAGATGATCCTGTGCAGGGCGTGTATAATTTAAAAGACTACATAGTTCATACACATGCCAAAGATGGTATAATGAAGAAAAAAACCGATCCTGAGATCATATACGGCTTTTTCGCTGATGGGGGCATAGAGGATTTCCGTATCGGCGATTATTTTGAAGAGGTGCCGTTGGGACAGGGCATGGTGGATTTTCCGGCATACGTAAAAGCGCTGAATGATATATGGTATGAAGGTTTCTTTACTATAGAACGTGAGACCGGCGCCGATCCCGAAGCCGATATACGTCAGGCGGTAGAATTCCTGAAGGGGTTGGGTATATAAGAGGTGATTGTTCATAGATTTAATCGATATAAGTGATATAGATAAAGAATCGCCGATACCGATATACTATCAAATAAAGGAACATATGAGGACTCTTGTAGAGGCGGGGAGCTTAAAACCGGGCATGCAAGTCCCATCGGAGCGCGAATTATGCGATGAATATGGCGTGAGCCGCATGACCGTACGACAAGCCATATCCGAATTGGTTAAGGAAGGCGTGCTATATCGTCTGCGCGGCAAGGGTACTTTTGTGGCTGAACCTAAGCTGGATCAACCGATAATGCAATTGTCAAGTTTCAGCGAGGATATGCACAAACGCGGTATGCAAGCCGGAGCAAAAACCATGGATATCAAGGTGGTATATCAGGATATAAGTCATGTGCGCAGAGCATTGCATTTGGAAGACGGAGAACCGGCGCTGAAAATAGAGCGTTTGCGTTTTGCCGACGGCATTCCTATGGTGTTTGAGGTCTCTTACTTCAGCTATAAAAGATTTTATGCATTGGAGAAGGCCGACCTCGAGCACTGTTCCTTATATGATATATTGGAGCAGCAATTCGGCGTACATCCATTGGCGGCTAAAGAGACATTGGAGGCTGCATTGGCCGACAGCTATATCGCATCTATGCTTGGGATAGAGGAGGGAGCGCCTGTGATAATGGTTATCGGCGTTGTATACGATGAATGCGACGTGCCGATAGAATATGTGCGCTCTTATTATCGCGGCGATAGATATAAATTTTACTTGGAATTAAAACGCTGAGTTGATAAAAATAATCCCGATAAGCCTTTGATTTTGCGGTTTACGGGGTTTTTTAAAATGATTTTTTACTGTAAAACCGAGGCCGTGGTAACTTATGGATGATTTAAATATATGTACTATATGGCTTGGCTGTGATATAATATAACGAAGATACTTTGAAAGGGAGGTATATTTTTGATGAATAATGTACCTGATGTAAAGCTGGGTATCGTAGCTGTAAGTAGAGACTGCTTTCCTATAGAACTCAGTCAGAGGCGAAGGAGTGCGGTAGTACAATCATGTACTGCTAAGGGCATAGATATAGTAGAGATAAATACTACTGTAGAAAACGAGATCGATGTGCTTAAAGCACTAGATGAGATAAAAGCGGCCGATGTAAATGCATTGGTTGTATATTTGGGCAATTTCGGTCCGGAAGGCCCTGAAACAATGCTGGCACAAAGATTCAACGGACCTGTCATGTTTGCGGCGGCCGCCGAGGAAACCGAAAATGATCTCTTTGATGGCCGAGGTGATGCTTACTGCGGTATGCTCAACGCATCCTATAACATAGGTTTGCGCAACCTTAATCCTTACATACCGGAATATCCGGTCGGCACAGCCGATGAAGTAGCCGATATGATAGCTGACTTTGTGGATATAGCACGGGTCGTTATAGGGGTATCAAACCTTAAAATATTCGGTTTTGGTCCAAGACCGCAAGACTTCCTGGCGTGTAATGCGCCTATAAAACCGCTTTACGACCTCGGTGCCGAAATAATGGAAAATTCGGAGCTCGATCTTTTTGAATCATTTAATAAACATGCCGATGATCCCAGGATACCTGATGTGGTAAAGGATATGCAGGAAGAGCTTGGTGGCGGCAATAATTATCCCGGTATTTTGCCTAAATTAGCACAATATGAGCTGACCCTGAGGGATTGGATGGATAATCATATGGGAGCGTCGAAATATGCCGCGTTTGCCAACAAATGCTGGCCGGCTTTCCAGACGCAGTTCGGTTTTGTACCGTGTTATGTAAATTCCAGACTTACGGGTCAGGGCATACCCGTAGCATGTGAGACTGATATATATGGCGCTTTGAGCGAGTATATCATAACCTGTGCTACGCAGATGCCGCCTACGTTGCTGGATATAAATAATACTGTGCCCAAAGATATGTATGAGCATAATAAGAGCAAGTTCGAAGGCTATAAGCCCACAGATTTGTTCATGGGCTTCCATTGCGGCAATACCAACAAAGGGTGCATGGTGAACGCATCGATGAGGTATCAGCTCATAATGCATCGAACGCTGGAGCCGAACAAGGAGCCCGATATCACGCGCGGCACATTGGAGGGTACGATAAGGCCCGGGGAAATCACGCTGTTTAGACTGCAAAGCACGGCTGATTGCCAACTTAGGACTTACATCGCTCAAGGCGAAGTTATAGATGTGGATCCCAAGTCGTTCGGCAGTATAGGTGTATTTGCCGTCAGAGAGATGGGGCGTTTCTACAGGCATGTGTTGATAGCTAAGCGTTATCCGCATCACGCGGGCGTAGCCTTTAAACATACCGGCAAGGTATTGTTTGCGGCTATGAAGATGCTGGGTGTTGATGATATAGGGCTAAATCAACCATCCACCGTATTATATGAGGATGAGAATCCTTTTAAATAAAACTTTAAGGAGATGATTGCAAATGGATAAGATGCAAAGGATATTGAGTTTTGCCATACGTTTAGAAAAACAAGGCCAAAATTTTTATACGTATTATAAAGAGCAGGTAACCAATCCGAGTACCAAAAAAATATTCGAACAATTGGCGGAGATGGAGGACGGCCACCATCAAATGCTTCAGGATAAATACGATGAGATATACGGTTCTTCCGAACTCAAAGTTATATCATGGGTGGTCGATACCAATAAATATATAAAGCATCCGTCGATATTCGGCAACCAAGCTCAACAGTTGCCTGAGGCGGAGGGCGATGACGATATGTCCGATCTTGCCGTAATACGTATGGCGTATTCGATAGAGAGCGACTTTGTGGAATTTTACTCAGCGGCAGAGAAAGAGGTAGACGATGAAGGAGCCAAAAAGCTTCTCGATACGCTGAAACAATGGGAAGAGGGGCACAAACGGTTCTTCCATGATCGTTATCAGCAGATGATGAAAAGAAGCTGGTCTGACATGAACGCTTTCTTCTTCCCGGAAAGCTGAAAAATAAGGCAAGGGCATCTTATCTGATCGATACCCTGATAAGATGCCCTTTAGGATATTTGTATCTTTATAAAGGAATGATAAAAATGTTAAAAATAGAGAATTTACATGTATCGGTAGATGGGAAACCTATATTAAAAGGTATAGACCTTCAAGCCGACGAGGGTGAGACGCATATACTGCTCGGCCCCAATGGCGGTGGGAAAACCACCCTTTTGATGAGTATACTGGGCATGCCGAGATATGAAGTGACCCATGGGCGGATAATTTTTAAGGATCGCGATATAACGCATATGACCCTCGATGAGAGGGCCAGGCTCGGCATAGGCATGATGTTTCAGAAGCCGCCGGCTGTGCGCGGCGTGAAGCTGGCCCAGATAGCTGATATAGCAGCACATGCGAGAGGCAATAATGTAGCCGTCGCCGCCGTGGCGGAGAGATTGAACCTTGAAGAGCATATGGACCGCGATTTAAACTACGGTTTTTCAGGAGGCGAGTTGAAACGCTCCGAACTGTTACAGCTTATATGCCAGAATCCGGAGATGGTGTTGCTGGATGAGCCCGAGTCAGGCGTGGATATGGACAACATATCGCTTATAGGCAATATGATAAACGAACTGTTGCATAAAGATAAAGTAAAAGGCCGCAAGGTATCCGGCATTATAGTGACGCATACGGGCTATATACTAGAGTATGTGAACGCCGATAAAGGCCATATACTTATGGATGGCAGGATAGTGTGCAGCGGAGGCGCGAGGGATATATTCGATGAGGTCCGCTTGCATGGCTTTGGGAGGTGCGAGCAATGTCAATAGAGCTGAGATATGAAGACGAATTGAAAGAAAGGGCTGTAAAAGCGCTGGATAAAAAGGCAACTTATGGCGAGGATATAGACCTTTCGATTTTTGAGGAACCCGATGAAAGCGAGACCGTGGACGAGCTATCCAAGCTCCCGCGCGAGATTCAAGAGGCTGCCATAGCATCAGGCATAGATCCTACAGAGGCTAATCGTTCAGGAAGCTTTATGCAACTGGATCATACGGTCATATACAGGAATATACAAAAGGCCTATGGTGATAAGCTGGAGATAATGGACATAAACGATGCCATGGCAAAATACCCCGAGATCCGCGAAAAATATTGGTGGCGTGCCGCAAAGGTGGATCAGGATAAATATACGGCTTTTTCCGAACTGCATAGCGCACACGGTTACTTTATACGCGTTTTTGCCGGCCAAAAGGTCGACAAACCTATACAATCATGCCTTATGCTTCAGGAAAATGCCAGAGTGCAGAATGTGCACAACATCATCGTAGTGGAAGAAGGGGCCGATGCGCAGGTTATCACAGGGTGCTCTCTGGCGCCTAAAGTGGAAAATGGGCTGCACCTCGGTATATCGGAATTCTTTGTCGAAAAGGATGCCAAATTGACATTTACAATGATACACAACTGGGCGCCGGAGTTTCATGTCCGCCCGCGTTCCGCGGCAGTAGTGGGCGATAACGGCGTCTTTATAAACAATTATGTTTTGCTAAAACCCGTGCGTTCGATACAATCCTTCCCATCAGCCAGGCTGGTGGGTAAAAACTCTGTGGCGGCCTTTAACTCACTGCTGTATGGTCTGGAGGATTCAAGTATAGATGTCGGCTCACGTATAATACTGGAGGGCGAAGGTTCATCGGGGCAGGCCATATCCAGGGCCATCGTCAATGATAGCTCCAAGATATACGCGCGCGGCGCGTTGGAATCCAAACAGGATGACAGCCGCGCTCATTTGGATTGCCGCGGCATATTGATGTCGCCGTACGGTATGATGTATGCGGTACCCGAGCTTTTATCCGAGGCCACGGGCAGCTACCTCTCGCATGAAGCAGCTATAGGCCCGATAGCAGAGGAGGAAGTGGAGTACCTCATGTCGCGCGGCCTTACAAAAGATGAGGCCATATCGCTCATAACCAGAGGTTTTATGGATGTCAAGATACTGGGGCTGCCAAAGATGTTAGAAGACTATATATCCGAGATGATAGAGGCTACCCAGAAAGAAAGCATGTGATAAACACCCCTTTCATTTTTGTAATAGCTGCACGCTTGCCCGTGCAGCTATATGTTTAAACGGACCATGAAGGATCGTTTGCATAAGAATCACTGTTGGTTTAAAGAACCTTATTTAGCGGCCTTGTCAGCAGCGGCGGCATTTTTAGTGGCGGCCTTACGGTCTTGGGCCATTTCCTCTACTGTTTTTACTTTAAGCCTAGCTGCGCCACGGTAATCCTTCGTTTTTATCAGATTGCCGGATGAGAGCCTTTGCTTGGCCTTATCTATAGCTTCTTTGTACTGTGGTAGCCATTGTGCCTCAGCCACCAACATTTCATCCACCAGCTGCCATACCTCGGGTGGATTGCATACGGCGCCGACCAATGGATCCATCAGCATGGCCTGACGCAATAGCATGTCGTCGCCGTGTACCGCTGCTTCTACAGCCATGCGTTGCACTGATATGTTAGAGTTGCACATGGCCGCACATCCGAGCGGCAGATCGCCTATACGCGGTATATTTATGCCGTTGTAATCTACGTAGCCCGGTACCTCCACTATTGCATCAGTAGGCAGATTGGTGATGGTATTGTGGTTGACCACATTAAAATGGCCGCGATAGGTGCGTCCGGTTTCCAGACCTTCTATTATATAAGAGCCGTGCTCTTTGCTGCGGTGAGATTGATCATATACTAGCGGAGGCTCTTTTAGCCAATTGGGGAAATCGGTCTCAAACCAATTGCGCCCTTCCGTGCATACGCGTAGATATCCGCCGGTTTCACCATTGATCCAACTGCTTAAGTCAATCCAATCCTTTATCTCATCCGGTCTCTTGCGATACCATGGCACATATTCGCTTAAATGGCCGTTGGATTCGGTGCTGTAATACCCAAATCTGCGCAGTATATCAATGCGGACCTTCTCGGTTTTGCTATATACGGGGTGTTTTTCGAATGCTTCCAGCAGCTTGCCTGTCATATCTTCCCCTCTATGTTTGACCTGTATGTACCAGGTCATGTGGTTTATACCGGCACATATGATGTCGACCTCTTCGGGTTTCAGGCCGAGTACCTCGGCTATCTGCTGATGTCCGCCTTGAACGCCGTGGCACAAACCGATGGTTTTTACACCTCCATATTTGTTGCAAGCCCATGTTATCATGGCATTGGGATTGGCGTAATTGAGCAATAAGCAATCCGGCGCGCTGACATCTCGTATGTCCTTGCAGAAATCCAATACGGCCGGTATGCCGCGCTGGCCGTACATGATGCCGCCGGCGCACAGGGTATCGCCTACGCACTGGTCTATACCGTATTTGAGCGGTATGTCTATATCCATCTGAAAGGCTTCCAATCCACCTATACGCACCACATTGAATACATACTTGGCATCTTTTAATGCCTCGCGGCGATCCAGCGTGGCTGTGAGAGTGGCTTTGCATCCGTTCTCAATTATATCCCTCCGGCATAATTGCGTTACCATATCGAGATTGCGCTGGTTTATGTCAGTAAAAGCGATTTGTACATCGTTAAACTCCGGCACCGATAAGAGATCGCGCAAAAGCCCGCGTGTAAAGCCGATACTGCCGGCACCGATAAAAGCTACCTTAAAAGCCATAAAAACTCTCCTACCAATAATTTGTCTTTGTTTCATTATATCAAAGGCACTATCGACGGATTTAAGATATAGCGTCCTTTTAGATAAATCAAAAGCAATAAATTGCGTCATGTGATATAATAATATCAACTAGTAAGTGCTGAGGTGATTGATTATGGCAGCATCGATTTATGATCTATATAACGAGTTATTGCATAATATAAAAGTTGTACCTAATTTCCAAAATTATTACGATGTAGAATTTGTACAGGGCTTTGATATGCCAATGCATCAACATAGAAGCATAGAACTCATGTATGTTAGCAAGGGCAAATGTACGATCTCTATAATGGAGCATAGCTTGACATTATCGGCGGGAGAATTCGTGCTGATAAACGGCGACATACCTCATCGCTTGTATGTAAAGAGGGGCAGGAACTGCCATGTGGCTAATATGGAATTTATATTTTGTCCAAGCGATGATGTGCTATGTTCTATAAGCGATCTATGGACATTATCTGATGAGATAAGAAAGTTCTTGAGTAGCGACAATGAATTTTTCCATTTAAGCGATTCCGAGACACTTTATGTGACTGTTTGGGATATCCTTCGGGAGTTGGAGTCTGATGATGCAAGCAAAAATCTTCTTTTACCCCTTATGGTATTGGAACTCATGCTCAAAATGTCGCGAATATATTGTGCCGACCAAATAGCTGATCATAGCTCGGCTAATGTATATGTTAATAAAAGTTTAGATTATATGCGCAGGCATTATTCGGAGGACATTTCGATAGATGACATAGCTGTGGCTTTGAGTATAAGCACGAGATACTTCCAAAAGATATTTAAGCAGGCTATCGGCCATACTCCCATGGAACATCTCAACAAATTGCGCATAGATAAGGCCAAACTATTGCTGCGAAAAACAGACATTCCTTTGACCGATTTGTGTCTTATGGTAGGCATAAACAGCCGGCAATATTTCTCTTATTTATTTAAAAAATATACAGGCCTTTCACCGAGCGAATTTCGCCGGAAATCCAATGTTTGAAATGGTAAAATCGCAGATCATCACTATTTATGTGACTTGTGCTATAGCTATATTTGGTATATAATAAATAGTATCTGATAATTATTATCGCCCATATTGATTTTGTATAATAAGGAGTGGTTTCTATAAAACATAATATAGTCAGGATTATAAGCAACATATTCTTTATACTGGCTATGGTGGTTGCGGCATATGCATTGTTTTCGTTATATATGGCGTACCGAAGTCTGCCACCGGGTGTTTGTCCGGTGGATAATAATCGCGGTTGGCTGTATGCCGCCATAATTCTGTCGGTGGTCTCATTGGTGTTGTCGTTTTTCGAAGGAAAGAATAAATAGATATGGAGGGTAAAATCTTGAGAATAGTAGTCATAGGTTCCGTGGCGGCCGGCACATCGGCTGCGGCTAAAGCGAGGCGCAATGATGAAAGCGCCGAGATAGTCATATATGAGAAGGATAAGGACATATCGTATTCCGGATGCGGACTGCCCTATTACATAGGTGGGGTGGTCAAGGAGCGCGCTAAGCTTACGCCACGCGATGAGGCCTTCTTCAAACAGCGGTATAATATCGACGTATTTACCGGACATTCGGTTACCGACATAAATCCTGCGGCTAAGACTTTGAGTATAGTGAATATGGTCACCAATGAGCGATTCGAGGATAGATACGACAAGTTGCTCATAGCCACCGGCGCGCATCCTATCATGCCGCCCATACCCGGCATAGATAAACCCAACGTATTTCCGTTGAGAAATGTTGCCAATGCCGATGCTATAAACGAATTCATTCAAGAGAAACAGCCTAGACGCGCCGTCATAATAGGAGGTGGTTTTATCGGGCTGGAGATGGCCGAAAATCTTGTGCGCCGAGGCATAGCGGTGGATTTGGCCGATATGGCGTCGCAGGTGATGACGCCGATGGACCCCGATATGGCCATATATGTCCAACAGCATCTTGAGCGAAACGGTGTAAAGCTGTATCTCGGCCATGCGGTAGAAGGGCTGTCCGGTCAGGACATGGTCGATAGGGTGCGCATTGCCGATGGCATTGAGATTGAAACCGATATGGTCATCATGGCCATAGGTATAAGGCCTGAGGTTGAGCTGGCTAAAAGAGCAGGCGTAGCGCTAGGCCCTACCGGTGCTATAGCGGTCGATACGCGCATGCGTACAAATGTACCGGATATATACGCTGCAGGGGACTGCGCCGAGGCATTTTCGGTGATAAACGGAAAACCCTTGTACCGTCCGCTCGGCTCAACGGCCAACAAAATGGGGCGCATAGCCGGCGATCAGATGACCGGAGGCGATCTCGAATTCCGCGGCGTATTGGGTACCGGCATATTCAAGATATTTGATATGGCGGTGGCGCAAACGGGCTTATCCGAAAAAGAAGCCGTAGCACAGGGCTATGATGTCGTGGTGTGCCATAATACAAAATACGATCATGCCGATTATTACCCGGACAGCGCGAGAATGGTTATAAAAGCGGTGGCCGATAAGGCGACGCATAAAATCATGGGCGCTCAGATAGTGGGACTTCGCGGTGTGGACAAGCGCATAGATGTTTTTGTGACGGCTATAACGTTTGGAGCAAAGGCGGAGGATTTATTCCATCTCGATCTGGCATATGCGCCGCCATTTTCCACGACAAAAGATCCGGTCATGTATACCGGGATGATACTGGAGGGTATACTAAAACGCCAGCGCCCTCTTATGACACCCGACCAACTGATACAGCGCCAGATGGCCGGGGAACCTATAACGATTATAGATACCAGAGAGCCCGAGGCGTATGAGGAAGGGCATATCGAAGGCGCTGTAAATATACCGCTTGCGGATCTTCGCCACGAAGCCGACAAACTTGACAAGAGCATACCCGTCGTTACCTATTGTAACAACGGCGTGACGGGCAACGCTGCGCAGAATGTATTGCTGCAGATGGGTTTTAAAGAGGTGTATAACCTATCGGGCGGATACAACAACTATAAGGTGCAGAAGGAGCGATTTTAGAGAATACGATGGGAATCATCGCCAATTTAGTAGCGATGTAGTTCACGCGCTTTACAAGTTTACCACGATAAAGTATAATAGCTAATGTTAAATAAAATATTATGCAGGAGGATGAGCTTTTAATGAAAAAATCAACATTATGGCTGTTGATGATAGCTGTTATACTTACTATGGTATTTGCAGCTTGCAGCACAAGTACCAACACAGGTGGGGCGACGGACGATTCGATGGATAAGATAAAACAAGCCGGCAAGTTTGTGGTGGGTTTGGACGATACCTTTGCGCCGATGGGATTCAGGGATGAAAAAGGCGAAATAGTGGGTTTTGACATTGATTTGGCAAAAGAGGCGGCCAAACGCATGGGCGTGGACGTGGAATTTAAGCCGGTGGAATGGGACGGCATCATCATGAGCCTGAACAACGGCGATATAGATGTTATATGGAACGGATTGACCATAACCGAAAGCAGAGAAAAAGAGATCAATTTCACTAAACCATATATGAGCAATAGGCAGATCATAATGATAAAGAAAGGCTCGCCTATAAAAGGCAAAGAGGATCTCGCCGACAAGGTGGTCGGTGTCCAGATGAACAGCAGCAGCGATGAAGCGCTAACCGCAGATAAAAAAACGGCTGATTCATTAAAAGAGATCAGACGTTTCCAGGATAACGCTACCGCATTGATGGACCTGTCGGCCGGACGCTTAGATGCTGTGGTGGTGGATGAGATCCTCGGCAGGTACTACATGACCAAAAAACCTGATGAATATGATATATTGGAAGATAATTTCGGCGAAGAGCAGTATGGTATCGGCGTGCGTAAATCGGATATAGCCTTTCTGGAACAGCTCAATAAGGTTATGGATGAGATGAAAGCTGATGGTACAGCAAGCGAGATATCCAAAAAGTGGTTTGGAGAGGATATAGTGCTTAAATAGCACGAAAAGCCATGGATTATATATTAAATATTACTTGGTTTATACTACAGGGTAGCCTGACTACGGTAGAGTTGTTTTTCATCACTGCCGTGCTGGCTACCCCTTTGGGTTTTTTGGTAGCTATGGGCGAAATATCCAAATTTAAGCCTTTGAGCAAACTGCTGTATTTATATACATGGATTTTCCGGGGAACGCCTCTCATGTTGCAGATATTTTTCGTATATTACGGCTTGCCTACCTTTGGCATAAAATTCGATAGCTTTACTGCGGCGTCGCTGGCCATGGTTATAAATTACGCTGCTTACCTGGCAGAGATATTCAGAGCGGGTATGCAATCCATAGATATCGGACAGATAGAGGCATCCAGAGCACTGGGCATGACATATGGCCAGATGATGCGCCATATCATATTGCCTCAAACCATAAAGAGGGTGCTGCCGCCGGTGTCCAATGAGTTTATATCGCTTATAAAGGATACCGCGCTGGTATCGGTTATAGGCATGGGGGATTTGCTGAGGGCTGCTAAACAAGTAGTTACGCGGGATTTCAACATAACGGCTTTTATTATAGCGGCCGTACTATATCTCTTGATGACATCGGTGGTGGTCGCGGCATTCAGACGCCTTGAAGCCCGATATTCGGTTTATGATGGATAAAGAATTCCATCTTTGACAGTTGAAAGAGACAAGAAGCATGGGAACCTGGGCTAATAATTGGACAATTAACTATGATAACATGTAAATAAGCGTTGAGAGGCGCAGATAATTATGACACAAAAACGATATAGTGAGGAATTTAAAGAGCAAATAGTAAAAGAATGTGAGGAAGTTGGCAATGTCGCTATGGTAGCCCGCAGGCATAATTTATCTCCTAAAACAATATACGGTTGGACTTATGCTGCTAAAAAGAGGGGTTCTATTAAACCATTACCTAAAAATCAAAATAAGAGGCTATCAGAAGCTGAAAAGCGCTTAGAAACCATAAGCCAAGAAAACATCCAATTAAAAAAACTGCTTGGTGAAAAAGAACTTGAGCTTGCCATTCTAAGAGATTTGAGGGATACAGTAAACCCTCGGTAACCGGCAAAGTAAAAGTGGCTGAGAAGTGGATTTCCAAGGGGTATAAGGCAAGCCTTGTACTGAACTTTGTCGGTTTAGCACCATCCACTTATTATGAGAACATAAACAGACAAAATAGAGAGCAAAAGGATAAAGGAGAAGTCCAAGAGGATAAGAGTAATCATCATGGCAGGCCTGTACCGGGTTATTCTTTTACTTATGATGGCCGCAAAATATCAGATGAAGAAATAAAAGAGCGTTTAAGTGAACTAATATGTTCTGATGGCTATCCGTATGGTTATCGCAAGCTTGCGATGTCATTAAATAGGGATTACAATATAGCGGTTAATCACAAAAAAGTGTATAGATTATGTGATGAAATGGGGATATTGAGGCCGCAGAGGGTAATAGCATCCAGGCATCCCAGGCATTTAGCTAAAATGGACACAGTAAACGCTTCAAATCAGCTATGGGAAATGGATATAAAATATGGATATATAGCAGGAGAAGATCGGTTTTTCTTTCAATTATCGGTTATAGATGTATATGACCGGTCAATAATAGATTATTACGTGGGATTATCATGCACAGCCAAAGATGCTTGTAGGATGCTAAGAAACGCGTTAGCGGTAAGAGGGCTTAACGATTGTACCAATCTGCCAAAGATAAGGACAGATAATGGCCCGCAATTTGTTTCTAAGCTGTTCAATGATACGGTAGAAGGGCTGGATATCATACATGAGAGAATACCAGTAAAGACGCCTAATATGAATGCGCATATAGAATCATTTCACTCGATACTAGAATATGAGTGTTATAGCCGGTATGAGTTTGAGAGTTTTATGGAAGCATATGGCGTTATAGATGAGTACATGAGATACTATAACGAGAGAAGGAGGCATGGGAGCATAAAATATATGGCTCCAAATAAGTTTTATGAAGCATTCATGAGCAATGGTGTGAAAATCAAAGAATTCAGTGCATGATCTCCGGAATTAGGGGGTCAAGCCGCTTTCGGAGTTTCCGAAAGTACTCGGTGATATGTCAAGAGGGTAGAGAAAAAATTTAAAAAAAAGAAGGAATTATAAAATAAATGGCGAATATATAATATATAACTATAATATAGAACGATTTAGATTATATTAAGGTTCTTGAAAACCTACTGGGAATTTAATAGATTCTCAACAGAGGCCATACAGCTTTCGTAATAGAGCCTAACAGGAAGAGGATACATTTATATGTGGGATATAATAGGTAAAAGTATAAAGAAAATTTTTTGAACTGGACAAAATACATAAATCAGTTGCAGAGAATAATTAACCGGAAGGAAAGGGATATATATGGTGAATGTTGGATGTAAGACATAAACAATCGAACCTTTAACAGAGATTTTAAGCGCTTTCGAGGTTTCCGAAAGTACTCTTCGCATACGTCAAAGAGACATTCATTCGAGTATTGCAAGCCCGAAGGCAAAAGCATTTAATCGAACGGAGTGATTTCCAACAGATGTGAGAGTACTACATCAAACTACCGAAGATTGCAGTAAATATCTGGACTTGATAAGCGAAAGGTACACTAGTACATGTGTGTTAGAAGAACCGTATGCGGGAAAACTGCATATACGGTTCTGGTGTGCTGCGAAAGCTGCACCAAAGATGGAGGAAGACCCTCCGGCAGGGACTGGTCAGGCAGACCTGCCAAACAGCCTTCTGCTGCTGTAGTTAAAAGCTATGGTAGTGAGCAACGAAGGAAAAGTCCATATGAAATGGGCATGTGGGTTCTATGAAGATGAACGCAAGTGAACCGCTGATGAGGTGTCGATAGCGTAAAGTGATGTCAAAA
>NZ_JAIHAU010000020.1 GCF_020054945.1 Mahella sp. | reverse complement strand
GGTATAATGTATTATCAAATAAAATTCAATTTTGGAGGTTTGAGTGATGAAGAAACAATTGATAGGAATTGCTTTGATTTTATTAGGAATTCTATTAAGTACTTTAAATTTATTTACTGATACTTCGATAACGATGTTTATCGGTTTAGTATTGGGCGTTATTGGCCTGTTTATCGTGATTGCCTATGCCATAGATGAAGGGGATAAATAGTTTGCATGCGTGAGGCCGATCATTCTAGTTAAAATTAACCAGATGGATTTTTGATACATACATCTAGTCATCAATAAATAAGATTATTGCAAGCCCAAAAAGCCCTATACAGCTTTTGGGATAGTGCCCAACAAAGGTGAATGTTGGAGGTAAGATATAAACAGTTGAGCCTTTAACATAGATTTTAAGCGCTTTCGGAGTTTCCGAAAGTACTCAACCATAACGGGCGGGGGTAAAATAGTAGAAACAGAATTCACAGTAACAAAATAAGAAACCAAACCATGCCTTATCGAGGGGGACCTGAAAAAACAGAAATCAAATCCCCCCCGCGCTGGTCTATGGCACTTTATTTTTTTCTTATAAAAGAATAAGTTTGTGTGAGCAGTTCTGGTGCCGAAGGTGGGAGTCGAACCCACACCTGGGGTGAACCAGACCGGATTTTGAGTCCGGCGCGTCTGCCAATTCCACCACTTCGGCATTATATTATCGCTGACGAAGTATATGATAGCATAATTGCCGTATAAATGCAAGATAAAAATTTTTGCTAATTGCTGGCTAATCGTTAAAACATGATGTAAAATTATTTATATAAGGGAACTTTTTTATAATTTTATACGTCTAATCTAAAGACGAAAGGAGCTGATGATATGGGAGGAGAAAGGGTGGCGGATTTCGAAACTTTATTCGATGAATACGGCGATAAAGTATATGGGCTGGCCTATAGACTGATGGGGAACAGAGATGATGCTATGGATATATCTCAGGAAGTATTTGTAAAGATATTTCGTAATCTTAAGGCTTTTAAAGGACAGTCTACGCTGGCCACATGGGTATATCGCATAACCTATAATACGTGTATGGACGAATTGCGCAGGCGCAAGATAAAACAGGTATCTATCGCTGATAAATCTGATTTAGCGGATGATAACACCCCTGTGGAAGAGATATACGAAGCAGATGAACGGAAAGAAGCGGTACATAATGCCCTTTATAAACTGGATGACGATCAGCGCGCCATTATAGTCATGCGCGATATACAAGGCTTATCATACGAGGAAATTGCAGAGGTGTTGCAATGCCCTCTGGGCACCGTTAAATCGAGGTTAAGCAGGGCACGCTTGAATCTTAAGGAAATTTTAAAAGACTATATGGAACTTTTTAATGAAGCCGGCGTCTAAAGGTATAGAAAGAAGGTGAGCGAATGGATTGCGATAAAGTAAAGGAATTATTACCATTATATATTGATGGCGGATTAAGCGATGATGAAAGCAAAGCGGTAAGCGAACATTTGGCTGACTGCCCGCAGTGCATGGCGGAATACGAGCAATTAAAAAATATCGCTGCAGCATGCAAGGATTTGGGATTTCCAGATCCGCCATCTGGTTACAAACAGCGCATGACGGCTGTTGTTGAGGAAGATGCCAAAAAACGGCGCAAGGGCATGTTCGGTGCCGCGGCGGCCGTTATAGCGGCAGCGTTGCTGATATTTATAAGCGTATCGTCGATAGGCGATGGAAATGTAGCTATGGATGAAACCGCCTCAACAGCGCAGTATGCGGGTGAAATAGCCGAATCGCAGCCACCACAAAATCAAGCTGCTTCAGGATCGGATGTTTCTACAGGTGATGAGTGGAAAGCTGTATCTGACGCTGCTGGAGCTTCTGCTGAAACTCCTCAAAGTGGTTACAAAGCCGATCAGAGTGCGCCCACTGAAGAAACCACAGATACAGGAGAGGGTACTGGGCAAGATCTGGCGATAGCGTCGGCCGATGCTCAACAAAGGAAGATAATAAAATCAGCCTATCTTTCGTTGGAAACAGAAAATTTCGATAATACGGTTAATTCTATAATAGGCAGGGCCACGGCGTTGGGAGGATATGTGTCGAACTCGGAATATAATAATCGCAGTGAGGGCAAGAGGACGGCTCATATAGAGGTCAAGGTACCCCAGCAATCCTTTGAACAGTATCTCAGCGATATGGGCGGATATGGCAAAGTAGTGGAGGACAGGAGGAGCGGTCAGGATGTGACAGCGCAATATATCGACACTGAAACACGACTTAAGATGCTCAGGATTAAGGAACAGAAACTCATGGATCTACTAAGCAAAGCGGAAACGTTGCAGGATATGTTTACTATTCAGGACCAATTGACCAACACACAGATAGAAATAGAACGGTTGACAGGGGATCTCAAACGCTGGGATGATATGGTGGATTATTCTACAGCTGTAATCGACATTTACGAGGTTGCTGAAATAGAGCCTGAACCGGAAGATAATCCTAATATATGGAAACGTATAGGCAAAGCATTTGTCGATTCCATAAATGCTATAGGCAGATTCTTTGAGGGCTTTATAGTGTTTTTATTCGGAGCTGTTCCATATCTGGTGCTCATAGGAATAGTGGCATGGGGCGTTATTACGTTTATAAAAAACAGAATGAGAACGTAAAATTAGAAGGGATGTAAGGGCTATGAACAATAAACTTTTGACAATAGCTACGGTGGCCGTAGCAGCGGTGGCTATAATTCTAGCTGTAGCTATATTCGGTACAAGCGACGGGCAAGAGGCGGATAAAGCAAAAGTAACGTATGCGGCGGATGATGTCAAGATCGATAAATCTATACTCACAGCAGCAGGCGAGGGCAAAGTGATGGTCAAACCGGACAGAGCGACTATAAATATGGGTGTACAGACCGAGGACAAAGATGCTAAGACAGCTCAGACGCAAAACGCTCAAAAGATGGATGCCGTAATGAAGAAGCTGAAGACTTTGGGTATAAGCGACGATGATATAAAGACTTCGCAATACAACGTATTTCCGCAGTATGATTATAACGATGACAAATCGACACTTAGAGGCTATCAAGTGATAAACATGGTGAATGTTATTGTAAAAGATACTGCCAAGCTAGGCGATATAATCGATCAAGCGGCACAAGCGGGTGCTAATCAGATGGATAGTGTGGCCTTCACTATAAGCGAACAGGATAAATATTATAATGAAGCCATAGCTAAAGCTATAGAACAAGCCAAGGAAAAAGCCAACGTTATGGCCAATACCGCCGGCGTGAAGGTAAAGGCCATTATAAATGTAAGCGAAGCCACGGCAGGATATCAGCCGGTATATGGTATGGGCGGGGTGGAATATGCTAAGGATCAGGCGTTGGCCGCTACGGCCCCTACTCCTATAGCTTCAGGTCAGTTGGAAGTTAAAGCCAATGTAGTAGTGACGTTTGAGATAGAATAAGATCTCCCCGTTAAAAGGCAGGGATTACCTGCCTTTCTTTTTTGCTTGATTTTAAACTGCATGTGTGATATCTTTGGTATGAACAGGTGAAAGGAAGAGGAGCATATTTGCAGCGACGAAGGCATGTGTATTATGATCTCCGCCATAATGTGCGGATGAACCTATATAACGGTATAGCCAGTTCTATAGCTATGAATCTGGTAATACCGTTTGTGGGCATTTTTGCCATTAAGCTGGGGGCAAACAATTTTGAGGTATCGCTTTTAAGCGCATTGCCGGCATTGGTTGCTATTATAGTTACTGTACCCGGCTCAGCTTTTATAGATAGGATAAGTGATAAAAAACGCGCCATAGGTACGCTGATTTTAAGTGGCAGATTCTTTTTCGTGCTTATGGCATTGGTGCCTTTTTTGCCGGAGCATATAAGACCCATGGGCCTTATAGTTGTATACGCCTTGATGAATTTACCTATTTCGATAATGAGCGTTGCATGGCAATCATTTATAGCGGACATTATTCCTTTAAGGCAACGCAGCAGTGTGTTTGCCGTAAGAAATATATGGATAAGTATCGCCGGCGCTGTTGTAGTCGTGGCAGGGGGATGGCTGTTGGATGTCATACCGTTTCCGACCGGCTATCAAATAGTATTTATTATAGCCTTTTTGGCGGCTTTATTTGAATGGCGCTATTTTATTTCTATTAGAGAAAATAAGGCTACTTCTGCTGAAAAAGTATCTCAGCCGCAGGAGGTTTCGCTATCCATAATGGATATCTTGAACCAAGCGTTGCATGAGCCGAATTTTAGCCGCTTTTCTATTACAACGTTGCTTTATCATTTTAGTTGGATGATGGCTTGGCCGGTATTTACCGTATATAAAGTGGATGTGCTTGGCGCTAATAATACATGGATGAGTATATATACCTTAGCGGGTTCTATGGCGTCGGTTTTATTTTTCCGCTATTGGGGGAAGTTAGCTGATAAAAGAGGCAATAAACCAGTATTATCTTTAGCGGCTATGGGATTGGGTCTGACGCCTTTAGTTTGGCTTTTCATCCACAGCCTTGAGCTGGCGGCTGTAGCTGATTTTATCGGTGGTGTTTTTACAGCGGGCTTTAACTTGGTATTTTTTAATAGGGTATTAGAGATCGTTCCGGATAAGGGGCGTACCAGTTATATCGCATTTGTGACCACGTTGATACAGATAGCTGCTACGATATCGCCGCTGGTCGGTATATGGCTGTATGAGTCGTTGGGTTTTGCTGCTACTATGATTATAACAGCTATATTTAGAGTGATTGCAGGATGGTTATATTTCAGATTATAGAGGGGAAGTACTATGAGCGATAAGATCATGCTGATAGACGGTAATAGTTTATTAAACAGAGCATTCTACGCTTTGCCGATGCTTACTAATGCTGAGGGGCAATATACCAACGGTGTGTACGGTTTTTTAACAATGCTCTATAAAGTTATGGAACAGGAGAAACCGACGCACATAGCTGTGGCGTTCGACCGAAAGGCTCCTACTTTCCGCCATGAGCAGTACGATGGTTATAAAGCTAAGAGAACCGGTATGCCAGATGAGATGGCTAGCCAACTGCCTATTTTAAAAGAAGTATTGGCGGCTATGAATATAAGAATATTTGAGATGGATGGTTATGAGGCCGACGACATACTGGGAACATTGACAAACATAGCGCATCAGAAAGGCATGGAAGTGGTGCTGGTAACAGGTGACAGAGATGCATTGCAGTTGGTCAAACCTGACGTAAAAATCATTATAACCAAGAGAGGCATAACCGATGTAGAGGTTTATGATGAACAGGCTATTGCCGAAAGATACGGTATAAAACCAGAACAGCTTATCGATGTTAAAGGGCTTATGGGGGATGCTTCGGATAATATACCCGGTGTGCCAGGTATAGGCGAAAAGACTGCTTTAAGGCTTATAAAGCAATTCGGCAGTCTGGAAGGCGTATTGGAGCATATAGATGAGGTATCCGGTGACAAGTTAAAAAAGCTGCTGACAGAATACAGGGATCAGGCTATCATGAGCAAGCAACTGGGTTCTATACAATGCTGCGTGCCTATAGACGTTGATCTGGATAAATGTCGCTGCAAAGACCCTGATGCAGGTAAGCTCAAAGGAATGTACCAAAGGCTGGATTTTAAGTCGTTATTATCGAAAATACCTCAGAAGAACGAGGAAGCATTTGCAGGCAAAGACCCGATTGGATCTGATGTATACAATGTAGGCGGTGATGACAATATAGAACAATTGGGTAAAGATTTAAGCAATATAGATGAGTTATGCGTATATTCCAACGATGTGTTGTCCTTATCCGAGGACGAGCTGAAAGTATATAATATTTCTATCGAGCAATCAGTGCCGGATGTAGTGGCCGCTGTTTTATCCGATCCAAAAGTACATAAACACGTATACGATGCTAAAAGACTGATAGTCTCTATGAATAAATCCCATATAAATGTCGAGGGTATAGACTTTGATGCTATGATAGCTGCTTATTTATTAGATCCGTCGCAGAATAGTTACGATATAAAGCGCCTTGTCAAACAATATCTTGAAATAGATGACGATGCCGCATCGCATGCAGGCTACTTGTGGCGTTTGATGGATATCATGTTACCACAGGTAAATGAAAATGAAATGGATGCCCTTTTCTACGATATAGAAATGCCGCTGACGCGTGTATTGGCCGATATGGAGATAAATGGTTTTACTGTAGATGTTCAAATGCTGAAAGAGCTGGCCGATGATTTTGAAAGAATGATAGATGGGCTGACTAAGGAAATATATGCGCTGGCTGGAGAAGAATTTAATATAAATTCGCCTAAACAATTGGGTGTTATATTATTTGAAAAGTTGAAACTTCCGGTTGGTAAAAAGACCAAAACCGGTTATTCCACCGATATAGAAGTGCTGAAACAATTACAACTCCAGCATGATATAGTTCCCAAGATAATAGACTATCGGCAATTGACCAAACTAAAGTCCACATATATAGACGGCCTAATGAATATGGCCGATCCTGTAACGCATAAGATCCATTCGAAGTTTAATCAAACCGTTACGGTAACCGGCCGCATAAGCAGTACAGAACCTAATCTGCAGAATATACCAGTAAAAACCGAATTGGGCCATCAGATACGCAAGGCATTTGTCCCGAGTTCATCGGATTATCTGTTGCTCGATGCCGATTATTCTCAGATAGAGCTGCGCGTGCTTGCGCATATGTCACAGGATCAAAACATGATAGATGCTTTTTTAAAAGGGCAGGATATTCATGCGCGCACAGCCTCGGAGGTATTTGGCATCCCGCTGGAACAAATAACGCCGCTTATGAGAGGTAGGGCTAAAGCGGTCAATTTTGGCATAGTATATGGTATAAGCGATTTTGGCCTAGCCAAAAATATAGGCATCAGCCGTAGCGAGGCAAAACAATATATAGAGCAATATTTTGCTCGTTACAGTGGTGTGAGGCGATTTATGGATGAAACTATAGAGTTTGCCAAGAAACATGGTTACGTTACCACTATGTTTAAACGCCGCCGTTATTTACCGGAATTAGCATCCTCCAACCGTACTGTTCGATCCTTTGGTGAACGGGCTGCTATGAATACGCCTATACAAGGTACTGCTGCCGATATAATAAAGAAGGCTATGGTCGATATTTATAACACTCTTAAAGAAAATGAATATCGTTCCAAACTGATACTTCAGGTGCACGATGAGCTTATAGTAGAGGTACATCGCGACGAGGTGGATGAGATAAGGGATTTGGTTAAAGATAAGATGGAGGGCGTGGTGAAGATGAGCGTACCGCTGGTTGCCGATATACATGTCGGAGAAAATTGGTACGACGCGAAGTAAATGAAGATTATAGGCTTGACTGGCGGCATAGGCAGCGGTAAAAGCACTGTGGCCGGTATACTGGCTGATAATGGCGCTTATGTTATAGATGCTGACAAAGTGGGGCATGAGGTGTATTATAAAGGCGGAGAGGCGTGGGATGCTGTGGTTGAGGCCTTTGGAACAGATATATTAAATGAGAATGCTGATATCGACCGCAGGAAACTGGCAGCTATAGTTTTTCATGATAACGAAAAGCTGAATATATTGAATGACATAGTGCATCCGCTCATTGTGCAGGAGGTATTGCGGCGTATTGATAATGCCAGGAGCAAAGGGGTTGAATTGGTGGTTGTAGAAGCGGCTTTATTGATCGAGGCGGGATGGCATGAAATGGTGGACGAGGTTTGGTTGATTACTGCCGATCAAGAAATACGTTTGCACAGGATAATGCAACGCGACGGTATATCCATAGAAGAAGCGCGCCTGCGTATGCAAAGCCAGATGCCCGATGATGAGAGGGCCGAATATGCCGATATCATTATAGTAAATGATGATGGTATAGAAGATTTGAAACGTAAGGTTAAAGAAGCATTGCAGCGAGAGGGAGGGCAATGAGGAGGAGGCGTATAATTGCTTTAATCTTTATAGTAATTATTATTGTCGGTATCCTGGTTTATCATTCGACATACTTTCAGCGTATAATGTATCCACTGAAATATGATGAGTATATATGGCCTATGGCATATGAACATGGTATAGACCCACGGCTGGTGGCTGCGGTTATATACGTGGAGAGCAGATTTCAGCCTGAGGCCCGGTCTCATAAGCATGCTATGGGCCTTATGCAGATAACGCCGGATACCGGCCGATGGATAGCGCAGCGTCTCGGTGTAAGCGGATACCATGAGAGTATGCTAAATGATCCCGAAACGAATATAAGGTTTGGTGTATGGTATATCAAGGATTTAAAACAAGAATTTGACAATGATATGGTGTTGGTATTGGCGGCATATAATGCGGGGCGCGGCAATGTAAAGCAATGGCTGGAACAAGGCTTGATCGAGAAGGGCAAGGGCACAGATGGCATACCGTTTGCTGAAACCAAGGAATATGTGGCTAAGGTTATAAATGCTTATGAGCATTATAAAGAATTATATAACGATTAAAGGAGAGATAAAATATGACAGGAAAAATGAAAGTGGCGCGGATGATGGATATAAGGGATATGCGCATAGAGCAGGAGGATATACCGACTATAAAGGATGATGAGGTACTAGTAAAGATCGAATATGTAGGCATATGCGGTTCTGATGTTCATTACTATGAATATGGGCGTATAGGTGATTATGTGGTGGACAAGCCGATCATACTTGGCCATGAGTGTGCCGGCACAGTGGTAGAGGTAGGCAAGGATGTATCATCACATAAGATCGGCGACAGGGTAGCACTGGAGCCGGGGCGTACTTGTGGTAAATGCTGGTACTGCAAGACCGGAAGATATAATCTTTGCCGAGATGTGGTATTTATGGCCACGCCGCCCGTAGATGGAGCTTTTGCTGAATACGTGGCTTATCCTGCGGATATGGCCTTTAAGCTGCCGGACAATGTAAGCACTATGGAAGGCGCGTTGGTAGAGCCATTGGCTGTGGGCATACATGCTGCCAACCAGGCCGAAGTGAGATTGGGGCAATCTGTGGCTATATTGGGCGCGGGCTGCATAGGCTTGATGGCATTCAAGGCTGTTAAGGCTATGGGTGCCGGGGATGTTTATATGACCGATACCATAGATACACGCTTACAATTTGCTGCCAAGCTTGGGGCTTTGGCATTTAACGCCAGGGATAAGGACATTGTAGCAGCTATATTGGGGCTTACAAGCGGTGAGGGGTCGGATATAGTGATAGAAACGGCCGGCGCAGCGGCTAGTACAAGGCAGACGATAGATATAGTGAGACGCGGTGGCACGATAGTGCTAGTAGGGTTGGTTCCGGAGGGAGAAGTATCATTAAATGTAGCGCGGCTGATAGACAAAGAAGCCCAAATAAAGACGGTTTTCCGCTATAGAAACATTTATCCGAGTGCTATAAAGGCCATAGCAGACGGCAAGATAGACGTTAAATCCATGGTAACTCATACTTTTGATTTTGCTGATGTAAAACAAGCTTTCGACTATGTGATAGATAATAAAAGCGAAGTTATAAAAGCTGTCGTAAAAATGGGGTAAAATATATGCTGATAAAGCGGCTAAATGATCTGCCCATTAGAGATAAGCTGATGATATCCTATTTTATAATATTGGCTTTAGCTTTATCGATATTCGGTGCTTTTGCTTTTGAAAGAGCATCTATTGTCATAAAGCAGCAAGTACAAGCTTCTACGCAGCAGACTATTATGCAAGCGAAGAATAATTTGCAATCTTATATGCGTGACGTGGAAAATGTTTTGATGGAAATACATGTTAACAATACGGTGCAAGATATATTGAGAGAGCCGCAGCCGGACAATGGTTTTCTGCTAAACAGGGATGTTAAGACATTGGAGAGTACTATATTAGGGGCGGATATATTCAGGAAGAAGACAACATCTATACAGTTGTTTGCATTTAATAAACCTGACTATCCGTCTGTAAATTTTGGTGATTCTATATTTTCCAGTGACGGAGTCGAAGACGCGGGTTGGTTTATACATACAATTGAGATGGGCGGAGGAATATACTGGTACATAGACGGCCAGTATATATGTTCGGCACGCTTAATAGTAGATGTTAGCAATTCGCGTCATCTCCTAGGCGTTGTGCGGGCAAAGGTGGATATAAGCCAGTTTTTGAGTGGAGTAGGCAACATAAAGATCGGGCAAACAGGCAAAGTATTTCTGATAGACCAAGATAGAATAATAGCCGATAGGAACAGTGCATTGACAAGGACGTTAAGCGGCGATTCGGAGTTTTTTTCTACGGTATATAACGGTTCTAAAGGCAGCTTATTCAAAATGTTGAATGGGGATGAGTATTTAATAATATATGATGAGCTAATAAATCCGCAAGTAAAACTGGTAGGAGCGGTGCCAACCCTAGAACTTATAGAAAATATCGGTATAATACGCAATGCTTTATTCTTGATAGGGGCTATAAGCCTTATTATTGCATTTCTATCATCGGTGTTTATTTCATATAAAATATCGGCACCCATATATGCATTGGCCGATCGCATGAAGAATTTTGATAGCGACCACTATACTAAGGTCCCCGTATATTCAAATGACGAGATAGGAGAGATCTATAATAGTTTTAACAAAATGCTGGAAAGAATTCAGCAGCTTATAGATGAAGTTAATGAACAAAGCCGTAAAGAGAAAGAGGCTGAAATGAAAGCTTTGCAAGCCCAGATAAATCCACACTTTTTGTATAACACCCTTGATTCTATAAATTGGCTGGCTATCAAAGCTGGGGATGACGAGATAAGCCTTATGGTCAATTCGTTAGCCAATTTTCTTCGTTTTAGTTTGAATAAAGGCAAGGAATTTATCAGCATAGCCAATGAACTGGAACAGGTCAAGAGTTATATTACTATACAAAAGTTTCGGTTTAAAAACAAATTCGATATAGTTTATCAAATAGATAAAGAGGTATTATCGTATACAATAATAAAACTTACACTTCAACCACTGGTAGAAAATGCTATAAATCATGGCTTTGATGGAATAGATTATGAGGGATTGATTGAAATAAAAGCCTGTAAAGATGATGGATATATACATCTTCAAGTTACCGACAATGGCAAGGGTGCTGATATAGACAGTTTAAACAAGATGCTGCTTGATGCTGGAGGAGAAGCAATGAATGATATGGGGTATGGCATACGAAACGTCAACGAACGCATCAAACTTTATTTTGGAGAGGACTGCGGTTTGTACTTTGAGGATAGCCAATATGGAGGAATAACAGCAAATATAAAGGTGCGCGCTGTATTATTTGGTCAGATGGAGGAAAGCTGATATGATTGATCTACTGATAGTAGATGATGAGGAAACTATAAGGGAGGGACTTAGGGATTATGTACCTTGGAATGAAATGGGTATAAATATTGTCGGTACGGCAGAGGATGGCATAGATGCTTTAGAAAAAATAAAAAAATGGAAACCGACTATAGTTATGGCCGATATAAGGATGCCGCGTATGGATGGTTTACAGCTAGCCGAACGGCTTAAAAATATAGCACCGGAGATAAAGATAATATTTCTTAGCGGATACGACGATTTTTCCTATGCAAAACAGGCTATAGCTCTGAATGCGGAGGATTATATACTAAAACCGGTTTCCCGCAGCGACCTCACCGAATGTATACAACGGGTAAAAAACAAGCTGCTCGATGAAGAAAAAGAGCGTGAGGAAAGAGAAGCATTAAAAAAACATATAGCTGATAGTTTACCCTTTCTAAAAACATGGTTTTTTAATGCTGTTGAACAGAAAGGTGACATATGGCAAAAATTATCATCTATAAATATAGATCTCGAAAAAGGAGCATTTATATCTATGGTTGTAACCATAGACGATATAGATAACCATAATGTGGATGATGATTATTACGCCTTATTTAAGTTATATAACACTATAAAATTTATACTCGACGATACAGAGAATATGAAATCAGTGGCGTTCTTTGAAAATCGTATTTTTACTATTATATTGAGTTTTCCTCGCGATATTTCGCAGAACTCGATAGACGATATTGTGCTCAATCTGGCATATAAGATAAATGATTTACTGGATTATGCACTCGATGGTTCGTATACCATAGGCGTGGGATATATGGTTAATGATATAAAGCATATTAAAAGCAGCTATAAAGGGGCTTTGGGAGCCTGCGAGCATAGATTTTATATGGGGGAAAGGCAGATCATATATATAAGCGATGTAGAGCCTGCGGCAAAGGAACCGCGCCATGAGATGCCCAATGGCGAAGAATTTATGACTATTGTAAAGATAGGTAATGAGCAAGAAGCCAAAACCTTTTTAAGAAATATGTTTGAGGATATGAGGAAGCAACGCGAGGACATCGATATTGTAAAAAGGATATGCCTGGAGCTTATCATATATATTTCCAGAGCTATGTACGAAATAGGCGAGCGGCCCGAGGTGCTCTTTAGCAAGACCGATCCGTGGCATGAGATAAATAAACGTTTTACAATAGATCAACTATATGATTTTATGACCAATGTAATAGAAGTTGTTATGGGTCATCTGTCGTCTCAAAGGAAGTCCAAGAACCAAAAAGTGGTAGACGAGGCGAAAAATATAATAAGTATGGAATATGCCAGTGATATATCATTGGAGTCAATAGCAAAAAGATTATATATATCGTCGTGCTATTTAAGCTCTATTTTTAGCCAGGAAGCCGGAATAACGTTTAAGGATTATCTTATAAGGGTGCGTATTGAGAAGGCCAAGGAACTATTAAAAGAACCATCTGCCAAAATATACGAGGTAGCGGAAGACGTGGGTTATAGTGATCCGCATTATTTCAGTCAGTTATTTAAAAAATATACTGGCTTTACGCCTGCGCAATACAGAGACTCTCAAATGTAAAAAGAAAACAAACCAAATAAAAAGTTTACCATATTTTCTATGCCCCCTTTTTGACTTACTATATAAGAGTAAGAAATCCATTATTAAATAAATCAAAGAGGAGGCTTTTTTATGAACAAAAGGTTATTGGCTTTAGTATTGGCAGTTGTCATGCTTATGTTTGTGTTTTCCGCATGCGGAGGATCGGAGACGGCAGACAACGGAACGGGTGATAATGCTGCTGAAACGCCGTCAGGATCTGAGGAAACAGGAGATACGACGGCATCAGAGCAACCGGTTACAATTACCCTTGCTCAAGGCAAGGATGTAACTGATGCAACAGAAAATACAATACAGGCATTTGAGACAAAATATCCTAATATAAAAGTAAACTTTCAGGAGATGCCATCAGAGAGCGATCAGCAGCATAACTCATACGTTACAGCATTGAGCGCGGGCGACGATAGCGTGGATGTATATTCTATAGATGTAGTTTGGCCGGCAGAATTCGCTGCGGCGGGTTGGGTAGAACCGCTTGATGATTATTTCCCTCAATCTGAAAGGGAAAAATATTTGCAGGGTCCGATACAAAGCTGTACTTATGACGGTAAACTTTATGCAGCACCATTCTTTACGGATGCAGGGCTTCTTTATTATCGTAAAGACTTGATGCCTACGCCTCCAGAGACATGGGATGAGCTTTATAATATAGGCAAACAACTTATGGACGAAGGCAAGGTAGAATATGGTTTCGTATTCCAGGCCAACCAATATGAAGGACTTGTATGCGATGCTTTAGAATATATCCATAGCAATAACGGTAAAGTGCTGGATGGTTCTAATGTTGTGTTAAACAGCGAAAATACAATAGAGGCGTTGGACATATTCAAGAAAATGTTGGATATAGCGCCTGAAGGCGTCACTACCTATATTGAAAATGATTCGTTGGTTGCTTTTCAAGAAGGTAGAGCGGCGTTTATGAGAAATTGGCCTTATGCATGGGCTGTGGTAAACAGCGATGAATCGAAAGTTAAAGATAAGGTTGGCATAGCCCCCATACCAAAAGGACCTAAAGGGGATGCAACTGGGAAGGCTACTCTTGGAGGATGGAACTTGGCTATAAACAAGAATTCCAAAAATAAAGACGCAGCGTGGAAATTTGTAGAATTTGTAATAAGTGAAGAGGGTCAGAAAATACAGGCCATAGATGGAGGCCATTTACCGGTGCTTCAGAGCTTATATGAAGATCCAGATGTTATAAAGGCAAATCCTTACTTTGAGAGTATGTATGACGTGCTGATCAATGCTTTGCCAAGGCCTGTATCACCATTCTATCCTCAGATATCTGAATCAATGCAGATAAATATACACAAGTTCCTTATGGGAGAGTTCGATGCGAAGGCGTCTGTAGAAAATATGACTAAAGAAATCGGAGAAATATTGGCGCAATAAGTGTGGTTTTAACTGGCAATCGGTCGAGCATTCGGCCGATTGCGTATTATTATGATAAGGGAGGAGTTGTATTTTGCAAAAGCATCGTGGAATAAGAAGTACCGGTATACCAGAAAATATACTAGGTTATTTAATGGTAGCGCCGGCTCTTTTGTGCATATTATTGATAGCCATATATCCGGTTTTTAGGACATTTTCTTTAAGCCTTACCGATATGAAAATGCAGTTCCCGAATATGGCTAAATATATAGGATTAGATAATTATATATCCCTATTGCAAAATGACAGGTTTTGGAGCGCTACGTATAATACGCTGTTCTTTACTGTCGTGTCGGTAGCATTGGAGTTGGTTATTGGATTTGTCATGGCTCTAATAATGAATATGCCATTTAAGGGCAGAGGGCTTGTGCGCGCGGCTGTATTGGTACCATGGGCTGTGCCTACGACGATATCGGCTACAATGTGGAAATTTATGTACCACGATCAGTTCGGCGTTATAAATGATATATTGTTTAGGATGGGATTTATAGATCAATATCAGTCATGGCTGGGCAGCACATCATCAGCGCTTTGGTGTGCTATAATAGCGGATGTATGGAAGACAGCGCCCTTTATGGGGCTTCTTTTGCTGGCCGGCCTTCAAACCATACCGGCAGAACTATATGAAGCTGCTACTGTGGATGGTGCCAGCAAGGTAAAGCAATTTTTTAGAGTAACTTTACCGCTTGTTATGCCAACTATGCTGGTAGCGCTTATATTCCGTACATTGGATGCTTTCAGGGTATTCGATCTGATATTTGTTCTGACGGGAGGCGGACCGGGCAATAGTACCGAAACGCTCTCTATGTACGCTTATACGACGCTATTCAGAAATCTAAACTTTGGCATGGGCTCTGCTATAGCAGTATTGATATTTATATTCATATTTTTGATAAGCCTGGTATATATTCATCTTTTAAGCAGGCAAAATGATTGAAAGGAGGATAAAATGATGCATAAAAGTAGATGGTCAAATATTATTTTTTACGTAGGCGTAGTGATATTTATAGCTATAATAGTGTTCCCTTTTTATTGGCTAATAATAACATCTTTTAAACCGCCGGAGCAATTATGGGATATACCGCCGACATGGTGGCCGTCAAGATTTTATTTGGGTTCGTATATTGCAGCTTTTACCGAAAGACCATTTTTGACTTATTTAAAAAATAGCATTATAGTGGCGACATCTACCACGGCATTTGCAGTATTTGTCACATCGTTTGCCGGATATGCGTTGGCGAGACTGCATTTTAAAGGCAAAAATGCGATATTGGCCCTTGCCTTATCGGTCTCTATGTTTCCGGGTATTGCTATAGTGAGTCCGTTATTTTTGATGATGAAAGAATGGAACCTCTTGAATTCATATATAGGACTTATTTTAACATATACTACGATAACCATACCGCTTTCGATGTGGAATCTTACCACGTTTTTTAGGACAATACCAGCGGATCTCGAAGAAGCGGCGAAGGTGGACGGCGCTTCGCCGTTTTATACCTTTATAAGAATAATACTGCCGTTGGCTGCGCCGGGTATATTTACAACGGCTATATTGGTATTTATAGCGGCGTGGAATGAATTCTTGTTTGCTTTGACGTTCAACACAGAAGATGCTTTGAGGACAGTACCTGTCGGCATAGCGATGTTTCCAGGTCAATATACATTGCCATGGGGGGACATATCGGCAGCATCTGTGGTGGTAGTACTGCCGCTCATCATTATGGTGCTTTTATTCCAGCAAAGGATAGTGTCCGGACTCACTGCAGGTGCGGTGAAAGGTTAAGGCAAGTTACTATGCAAGAGCAGAGCAAGGTAGGTAAACGAAAAAACGCGGTCTGGGCTGTATAAGTCCGGATCGCGTTATAAATAGCCGTCTTATTCCCAACCCTTGCCGCCAACGCCGCGCGACAATATTTTTTCTCCATAACCGCTTCTTATATATGCAACCATAGGATCCGGCTGAAGCCCCATTTCTTCTCTCACAGCTTCCAGAAGTGGTTGCACGTCAGTCTCAAACGCCTCTCTTACCATCGATTCAGCGACCATGACATCATTTCTTTCTTGTGCATGCCGAAGCTTATCGCGGTTTATTAGAAGTGCTTTTGCATAGGCTGTTTGTATGTTGAGCACAGAGCGTATCATGGCGGGTATCTTGGGCTCTATGCAGTGACTCTGATCTATCATATACGCTATATTGGCTGCTGTAGAGGCCGTGGCGGTATCCAGACTTGCCGATATCAGTTCGTTGAATATCAGAAATAGCTCATAAGGATTTATGGAACCAACTATGAGATCATCATCTGCATACTTGCGGTTATTAAAGTGAAAACCGCCTATTTTGCCTTCGTCTAATAAGAATGCTACTATGTGCTCTACATTAGTGCCCTGCAAGTGATGGCCAAGGTCTACCAATACCTGTGCTTTCGGGCCGAGCTTTGAAGAAAATGTGTAAGACATACCCCAATCTGCTATATCAGTATGATAGAAAGCGGGTTCGAAACACTTGTATTCTATTAGCAGGCGCATATCATCGCCGAGGGAGTCATATACCTCTTTGAGACATTGCTCCAGATAATGTTTACGCGCGCGAAAGTCACCTTGTCCCGGGTAATTTGTTCCGTCGGCCAACCATAAGCTGATTATGCTGGAATCCACCTCTTTGGCAATATCTATGCATTCTAGCATGTGATCGGTGGCTTTACGGCGTACGTCAGCATTGACATTGGTTAAACTGCCGAATTTGTAATCGTCATCTTGGAATAAGTTCGGATTTACAGCCCCTATTTTCAGACCCAGTTGAGCGGCATATTCCTTTACTTTGCCATAATCATCGACTTTATCCCATGGTATATGTATAGCTACGGTAGGGCACATACCTGTATACTTGTTCACCTGAGCTGCATCTTCCAGTTTCTCAAATAAATTTCTCGGTACGCCGACCTGCTTGAAGGTCTTAAAACGTGTTCCAGAATCACCATAACCCCACGAAGGCGTTTCCACCTTAAAAGACTTAAGGCGATCTTTTACCCATTCTATGTTTACGCCCTTATCTTGTTGTTTTTTCTCCCAAAGTTTGTATTCATCTGACATTGATTTTTCCTCCTTTATATCAATATTTTTATTTTTTATTGTAACCGAGATTCAATAAGCATCTTATATTTTCCATATGCCTCATTCCATGAATCTGCATTTTGAGGAATGTATTCATCGGTTGGGAAAGAGCGCTTTATAACCTCTCGCGCCTCGTCTATATCATGTATCTCTCCTAGTGCTATCGCCTGTGCCATCAGATTTCCTATGGCTGTAGCTTCTGCCGGTCCTGCAATTACCGGTAGATGCGTGGCATCTGCTGTAAATTGGCACAGCATTTTATCCCTGGTGCCCCCACCGACAATGTTTATGATATCTATATTGCGTTCAGACGTTTCTTCTATCTCCTCTATGGCTGAGCAATACTTTAGTGCAAGGCTTTCCAAAACGCATCTTATTATTTCACCTTTATCTTGCGGTATGCGTTGCCCGGTTCGCGAACAAAATAGTTGTACTTTCTCAGGCATATTGCCCGGGCTATAGAATATTTCGTCGTCAGGATCGATAAATGATAAGAACGCTTGGGCTCGTTGCGCTCGCTGCGTTAGCTGGTCATAGCTTTCTACCGCACCTTCTTTATCCCAGAAACGCTTGCATTCCTGTATGATCCAGAGACCTGCTATATTTTTAAGGAAACGAAATGTACCGCCAATACACCCTTCGTTGGTGAGGTTATACTCCAAAGCCTTTGGATTCATAATAGGGCGTTCGGTTTCTATGCCTATAAGCGACCATGTGCCACTGCTCAAGAAAGCTGCATTTTGGTTTTTATACGGTACGGCGGCGACCGCTGAGGCCGTATCGTGAGAGGCTATTGCTATGACCGGCACTTGTGTAATAAATAATTCTTCTGCTATGGCAGGCATTATCTTTCCACGTATTGAAGCGGCCGGCGTTATCGGCATAAAAATATGACGGGGTATGTCCATGGTGTCTATAACATCCCATGCCCAATCGTTTTGTAAGGGATTATATAATTGTGTGGTAGATGCTATTGTAAATTCAGCGCCTTTCTCACCACATAATAAAAAATCAAAAAGATCGGGCAAAAGCAGCATAGTTTGAGCTATTTCTAACACAGGAGAATCATTTAAAACCATTGAAAACAATTGGTAAATAGTATTAAATGGTTGAAATTGACTACCTGTCTTTGAAAATAAACTTATTTTATCTATTCGTTTACATGCTTCTTCTATCATGCCATATGTACGCTTATCGCGATAATGATAAGGGTTGCTTAATAGCTCGTCGGATTTGTCTAATAAGCCGAAGTCTACGCCCCATGTATCTATACCTACACCGGCTAAATCTGAATTACCACGGGTAGCACATTTCAATAGACCTTGTTTTATTTCATGGAAGAGACGCAATATATCCCAATGCAATCCATCCGGAATCTGTACAGGATCATTTGAGAAACGATGTACCTCCTCCATTTGAAGCTCACGGCCATTAAACTTGCCTAATATACCGCGCCCATTACTGGCGCCAAAGTCGAAGGCCAATAATTTGAGATCAGCGTTCATCATACTGCCCCTTTTATCTAATATTTTTATTAAGGATATTATAACAGACTTGCAGACATTAAGCAACAAGATCAAAAATAAATATTATAACAAATGGGGATACTGATGAGCATAAAAAATTAACTGTCCATAGTTTTATTTCATATAGGCATATGATATAATAAGCACCGTAATAGTTATATTTTATTGGTGTTTTGTGGAGGTAGATATATGTTGTTGCGCGTTAAAACAATATTCATTAAATGCTTGTTTATATTTGTAATGGCTGTAGTTGCTGTTGTGGGTTTATCGGCATGTGCTTTATTCCCTCAAAAAAGCGAAGCTCTTGTTCCGCCCCTTACAAAGCCCAAAGGAGAGCAATACCAGACAGTGGAAGTAAAGCGTGGAACTATTATTAATGATATAAAAGGTCAAGGAATTATTGTTTCGGCTAAAAATTATTCGTTATATTTCAAGATGGATGGGCGATTGGAGTCTATCAATGTCAATATGGGTGGACAAATAAAAAAGGGACAGATTTTGGCACGCTTAGATGCAGATAATATCGATGAACAGATCAAATTAGCTAGACTGGATCTAGACAAAGCCGAATTGAATGTTGAACGCGCAAAGGAGGCATTGATTAATGCGAAAGAAACAGGCGATTCCGCGGCAATAAAGAGTGCAGAGTATTCTTTGGAACAGGCGCAATTAAATCTTGATTCCGTAGAGATTAATGTAGATAGGTTAGAGGAACAGAGGCGACAGGCTGAAATTATATCACCTATAAACGGGATAATAACGTTTAAAGAAACTGTTAAAAAAGGCGACAGCATACCGGCTTATAAAGTAATAATCCAAATAGCGGATCCGAATGATTTACAGATAAGTTTTGATCCCGCTAATCTCGCTGATCCAATGATAATTAAACCTGGAATGAAAGTAAATATTACTTTGGACAGCAAGGCTATTGCTGGCGAGGTGATATCATGTCCATATAGTGCTCCTTCATCCGGAGAGAATGCTGCAGCGATTGCACCGGTTATTATAAAAGCACCTGAGATGCCTAAGGAAGCCATAGTTGGAGATAATGTAACTATAAATATTATATTGGCTCAAAAAGAAGGCGCTTTAATAGTGCCCAAGGAAGCTGTGCGCACTTATATGGATAGGAATTACGTTGAGATATTGGATGGGAATATAAAAAGAGAAGTAGATGTTGAAACTGGTATCGTTACCTCAACGGAAATCGAGATTTTGTCTGGCCTCGAAGAAGGGCAGCAGGTCATCGTAAAATAGAAATAAGCGCTCATGCTATAGTGGCTGAGCGCTGCGCAACATATCCAGCAGCTTTGCTGGATCATTGGTTATTATACCTGTTACTTTGGCATTTATCATGTCGTTCATAATTATCGGATTATCTACTGTCCAAGGATATAGTTCTATGCCATAATATTGGCAGTTTCTAACCAGCGAAGGGGTTATATTGACATAAAAGGGGTTCAGTGAGCGGGCTTTCAAACGAAGAGCCATCCACCACGGTTCCACCAAACCGTCCCGATATAAAAGGCCTATAGCTATGGCCGGTTCTATGCATTTCAAATTGCGTAGGCTGTAATGGTTGAAGGATGATACCAATGTTCTTTCTACCATATCGAACCGTCTTATTTCATCAGCGATGCGATGCTCGATATCGTCGTATATAATCATGCCAGATTTTATTTCTATATTTACGAAAAAATCCATTTTATCTATGAGGCGAAATACTTCGGTTAATGTGGGCATATTTTGCCCATGACCCATGTCTAACTGCTTTAATTCCTCAAGTTTCATATCGCGTATGAGCATCTTGCCGTCGGGAGTATTCACTGTTTCATCGTGGTGTACTACGAGATAACCGTCCTTACACATGTGAACGTCAAGTTCTATTCCATCGGCACCTAATTCTATAGCCTTCTCAAAGGCCATTATTGTATTCTCGGGAGCGTGAACGGAATCGCCGCGATGAGCTATAATTTTGATCATATAATAATACATTCCCTTCGATATTGTAGTTAAGTATAATTTTTCTTTTATTGTATCACATAGTTCATGATATTGTGTTAAAGTTGCGTTAAATTTTGGAGTTGCATTATTGATTCATAAGCGTTAAAATAATAATATAAATCCTATGAAAGCGGAGGTTTTATGAATGGCAGGGGGTTTTTTTAACAGGCTTTATTATGGCAATGATAAAAAACCTGATTTAACGAAAGAACAAGTAAGCGGTAGCAGATTTAAGCTGTTTTTTGATGTTCTAGGCGTACGGTTTTGGAAACTGGTTCAGCTCAATTTGCTTTATCTCTTGTTTTGTATACCTATAATAACTATAGGGCCGGCTACGGCAGGCATGACATTAGTATTGAGAAATTGGGCCAGGGATGATCATGCATGGGTATGGTCGGATTTCTGGGATGGCATGAAATCTAATTTTTGGCAAGCATTGGCTGTATTTGGCATAGACGTCTTAGCGGCTATTATATTATGGGTAAACATACAGTTCTATAATGCGATGGGGCAGACCAACCAGATATTTTTCATGGTAAAGTATCTGGTATTAGGTGTAGCTTTAATATTTGCTATGATGCATATATATATTTATCCTATGATGGTAACTTATAAGCTAAGGCTGAGAGATATGTTTAAAAATGCCTTTATCTTTACAGCAGCTAAGTTGCCTCATACAATAGGTATATTTGCATTGTGTGTGGGATTATTCATAGCCAGTATTTACCTTTATGTTTTGCCGTTGTTTATTATAACCTTTAGTTTATGCGGGTTGATAATAAACTCTTTCACCAATGCGGTGTTCGATAGGTATATCAACGTGCATTTGGATGATAGCGGCCATTACGTACCCATAGAGGACAAAAAAACAGATGAAGAACCAGTGGCTGATGAAAAATCCCTTGAAAAGTCGGGTGTAAGAGCATAAACTGAGCTGATTTGATTGGCAATCATAAAAACGCATACAACAAAGTAAAGCAGCGCAATATATAAGGTTTCTTAATCATGAAAGGTTAAGAGGCCTTTTTTATATTTTTGTTGACAGAGCAAGAGATGAGTGCTATAGTATTTATAAGATACCATACTAGGGTAGTGTATATAATGAATGATGAGATGAAATATCGGGCTTTTGGTTATGCTAATATAGGCTACTAATAGAGAATTGGGAGTGAGTTTGATGGATAAAAAGATAAGCTTGAGAGTCTCGGGCATGAGTTGCGCAGCTTGCGCCATGGCTATAGAGAAGAGCCTTTCGCGAGTACAAGGGGTGACAGAGGCTGGCGTGAATTTTGCTGCTGAAAAAGCCATAGCGGTGTACGATCCTGAGCAAGCAACGACAGATGACCTCATAAAAGCCGTACGAGATGCCGGCTATGACGTTATCACGGATAAAGTACAGCTCCGCCTCAAGGGGATGAGTTGTGCAGCTTGCGCCGCTGCTATAGAAAAGGCCTTAAATCGTTTGGATGGGGTTTATCATGCATCGGTAAACTTCGCTGCAGAAAAAGCTACGGTTGAATACGACTCTTCTATGGTCAGCGTAAGGAATATGATAAAAGCCGTAGAAGATGCCGGGTATGAAGCCGAACGGGCAGATGAGGTTTCATCGGATAGAGAGCGGGCTGAACGAGAGAAAGAGATACGCGACAGAAAGCGTATGCTGATACTTTCCGTAGTATTAAGCGCCCCTTTGGTCTTGAATATGATACTTGAGGTATTTAATGTACATGTGTCATTGTTCATGAACCCATGGTTTCAATTCATATTGGCCACGCCTGTACAGTTTATTGTAGGTGCCACCTATTATAAGGGCGCATATCACGCCTTAAAGGGGCGCAGCGCCAATATGGATGTATTGGTTGCTATGGGTACTACCGTTGCTTATGCATATAGTATATTTACGGGCTTTTTCATCGGCGGAGATATGTACTTCGAGGCCTCGGCCGTTATAATAACCCTGATTACGTTGGGCAAACTACTGGAAGCCATAGCTAAAGGCAGGACGTCCGAAGCCATAAAGAAGCTGATAGGCCTACAAGCCAAGACTGCCCGCGTCATACGCGATGGCCAAGAAATGGATATACCAGTGGAAGACGTGGAGGTAGGCGATATAATCGTAGTTCGGCCGGGCGAGAAGGTGCCGGTAGACGGCGTAATCATAGAGGGGAATTCATCCTTGGATGAATCGATGCTGACCGGTGAGAGCATGCCTGTGGATAAAAAAGCCGGCGATGAGGTGATAGGTGCTACCATCAATAAATACGGTACTTTTAAGTTTAAGGCCACAAAGGTAGGCAGGGATACCGTTTTGGCTCAAATAATAAAGATGGTGGAAGAGGCTCAGGGGTCAAAGGCACCTATACAGCGCCTTGCCGACCAGATATCGGGTATATTCGTGCCTGTGGTATTGGTTATAGCCATAATAACTTTCGTTCTTTGGTTCATATTCGGCGACGGAATTTTGGCCACAGCGCTTATACCTGCTATATCCGTTCTTATAATAGCCTGCCCGTGCGCCTTGGGTTTGGCTACGCCGACATCTATCATGGTAGGCACAGGCAAAGGGGCTGAAAACGGCATACTGATAAAAGGCGGCGAGCACTTGGAGCGAGCTCATAATATCAATGCTGTTATATTGGATAAAACGGGAACTATAACAAAAGGACAACCCGAGGTAACCGATGTGTTACCTGTAAATGGTCGGGATGATGATCTATTGCGCATAGCTGCTATAGCAGAAAAAACATCTGAGCATCCATTGGGAGTGGCTATATTGGAAAAGGCCAAAGAGTTAGGAATGGATTTGCCCGACGCCGAACGTTTCGAGGCTATTCCAGGCCATGGTGTTGAAGCGGTCATAGAAGGTAAAACATACTATGTAGGCAACCGCAAATTGATGAGAGAGAAAAATATCGATATACAAGACGCTGAGGATAAGCTGATATCATTGGAAGAAGAAGGCAAGACTGCCATGCTGATAGCGTCGGATCAAAAGCTTTTAGGTATAGTGGCCGTGGCCGATACAGTAAAGGAGCATTCTAAAGAAGCTATAAAAGAATTGCAAAAGATGGGTATAGATGTATATATGATAACCGGCGATAATGAGCGCACTGCCAAAGCCATAGCGCGACAGGTGGGCATAAATAATATTATGGCTGAAGTGCTTCCCGAACACAAAGCTGAACAGGCGCTCAAGCTTAAGGAGCAGGGCAAGTTTGTAGCTATGGTGGGCGACGGTATAAACGATGCTCCGGCATTGGCTGCTGCCGATGTTGGTATCGCCATAGGTACCGGAACCG
>NZ_JAIHAU010000019.1 GCF_020054945.1 Mahella sp. | reverse complement strand
ACAGGTAAAGAGATAATATTTTCAGAAGGTAATGTAATAAAGGCCGTAAGGGCAAGTATTTCTATACCTATTATATTTGAACCTGTAGAATTTCATGGTGCCAAATTGGTTGATGGTTCGATTATTAATTTTGATGCAAGAAATTTAGCATTCAGATTAGGTGCAGATGTAGTTATAGTTTCTGATGTGAGTTCAAATATAGATGCTAGAATATTTGACAAAGCATTTTATCAGCTTGGGAATAATATTGAAAGAATTTTGTTAAGCAATAATAAAACAATATATTTTGAAATATACTTTAACTTAAAAAAAGTACTGCCAGAAATTATAGCTATTACGGTTACAACGATGAGATTATTAAACAGTAATTTATATGAAAGTAACAAAGAAACAAATTATGGGGGAAAAGTTTATGTAATAAAGTCAAAGGTAAATAATATAAGGTGGTATAGATTTGATCAGGCAGAAAAATGTATAAATATAGGTTTAAAAGCTGCTGAACCTATTATCCAGGAGATAAAGAAAGATTTACATAGATCCTGAATATTCACGCTTAAGCCTTCCTCGCGGTTTCGGCTCCAGAAGTGGGTACCGGCTGTTGGCTGGACTTTGCCGGACTCGATATCTCACCGAGCTATATATCTAGCGCCGAACAGGCGCACCTCCTCTTCCATACATGACATTATCATAGAATGATAATATAGCCTTAAAAAATATTTGCATTTTTATGTTTTGCGTGTTATAACTTGAGTTTAGCAGTAAATAAATATAAATATAGCCGCAAACCCCAGAAATATAGGGATCTGCGGCTATTATCGGTTTACACAAAGTAGTAGTTTGTAGTATCGTAATAGATTAAGTTGGTGTTACGACCATACTTTTCCGTGATCTGTTTGTGAATGTGAAGCTGTAAAACAGAATCGATCTCAGCAAAAAATGTTAGCGACCTGTATATGTCCGAAAGAGAGAAAGCATCTTATTTCTCAAAGTCGAAATAAGTACCCCGCTGTTCGAAAGTGTGCTTTTTCTAGGCAGGATCAAGGATACGCGAAACAACAAGCAGCTTCAGGATAGAACTTGTATTGTAGCCGAAATTTCTGCCTCTCTGTCTGTTGACAAGTAAGCGGTCCAGACCAAGCTCATAGTATATTTTCAGGATGGCAATATAGCCGAAATTCTTGCGCCCTGCCGTATTTTTTGGAAGCATAGTATCCTTACGTTCTCTCACGATATACTCGGCATCCTCGTTGGCTTTTTGTTTATTCTTTTCCTCCACATAGGCTGTAAAATGCGCAATCGGGTCATCGTAGATCTTTTGGAGTTCATCTAGATATCCGAACGATTCAATAGTCGAAGTACATGGATACTTCTTTCCCTTTTGCCGATAGCTCTCAACCATGCTTAAGTATGTGCGGCCGGTTTTTTGTTAGTCGCTGATTTTAGGAACATGGCAAACCCTCATATTCAAAATCTATTATGCCAATTATACCACAATACGTTACTGAACGCTACTATTATTTCTCACATTTTTGGCGCAAAAAAATCCCTGCAAACTCGTTAATTGCAAGGAATTTATAGATTGTTATTCTATTTCAAACTGTCAAAGAAGCGATTGTTATAATGGCAAATTTACTATACCAATTATAGGGAATATTTGCTTGACAATGAGGCGTATTCCGAAAGGATAGAGCAACTCTTTCAGCTCGAGCCTGTCAGCTAACCTCGTAAGCGTTGAAAGGGAGTGAACGGTGATATGATTATATGACGGACAATAAAGCCGTGGTTAACTCCACGGTTTTATTTTTCTCACTAGATGTAATAATATGGATGCAAATTCGATGTTTAAGTCTGAATAATACCGTTTTAAGGAGGTAAAAGAAAGATGCTTAAAGTATGTATGATGGGATTAGGCAGAACGGGCAAGATAGTAGCGAAGAACATGATAGGGAGAAAGGATATTCAATTGGTTATGGCTGTGTGTAGGCCCGGTAGTGATAAGATAGGACTGGATGTGGGAGCTCTATTGGGCATATCTGATACAGGCATAAAAGTAATGGGTAGCGACTTGTTAAATGAAGGGTTAAGGATTTTTAAACCTGATGTAGCTATAGACTTCACTAATCCGGAGGCTTGTATGACAAATGCGCCAGTATTAGCACGCAATAAGGTAAATATGGTAATAGCAACTACTGGGTTTACCGATATACAGTTTCAGAAACTTCGGGGCATAGCCGTTCAAAACAAAGTAGGTATGGTTATAGCACCTAATATTACGCTTGGCGTAAATGTATTGCAGTTTTTATGCAAAATTGCAGCTCAATTATTGGATGATTATGATGTGGAAATAATGGAGGAACATTTTAAAGATAAAAAGGATATACCATCCGGTACGGCTATAAAAATAGCGGAAAGCATATCCGAAGGGCGTGATATAGAGGATAGCGTTAAGATATTAACTGAAAATGATGCCATATCTTTAAGGGGAGCGAATGTTATACCCATACATTCTCTAAGGGCTGGTGGTATAGTTGGTGTACATAAAGTGATGTTTGCCAGCGGTGAAGATAGCGTGGAGATAATTCATCGGTCTTTTACCCGCTCTGCATTCGCTAAAGGGGCTATTAAAGCGGCTAAATTTATTGCCGGACGAAAGGGCGTTTATGATATGACCGATGTTCTGAATCTTGAAGATACGCTGGAACGATTTGCTAATAAACAAAGGGATTCACACGCATAACAGCAAACGTGTCCCCAAGCCTGAAAAAATATTTGCATTTTTATGTTTTGCGTGTTAAAATATCATTACCTAAACACAATGGCGTGATTAGGTGCGCAGAGATAGGTTTATTCGGCGCGTCATTAGAACATTTACGTATGTTCTGATGAGGCGCTTAATTTTAACCCTTCATGCAAGTTTTAAGTTATGATTATGCATTTTGATTAATTATATACTAAGAATATAATCAATTGAATGCAGTTATATAGACAAATGCTTTTATGAGAAATCTTATAAATGCATTATGATTAATGAATGAATTTCATAATCCGACGAGGGGGTTTTATGAATGTTGAGGGAGAAATACGAGAGGGTGCCGTCGGGCTGTGCGGTCAGCGGTATAATGGACCGCAGCGGCCGAAGGTTCTCCGGCAACGATATAATACAATCGATAGCGCTTATGCGAGAGCGTTCTAACGGTCTGGGCGGCGGCTTTGCAGCCTATGGCATATATCCGGAATATAAGGACCATTATGCCTTTCATATGTTTTATGATGATGAACAGGCACGGGAGATCAGTGAACGCTTTTTGAACGAGCATTTCAACATCGCTGAGGCAGGGCCAATACCCACTAAGAAAGTGAGTTCGATAAAAAATGAGCCGATTATATGGCGTTATTTTGCATTACCCAAAGAAGAAAAATTGACTTCATCGGGACTTTTACCGGATGAGTTTGTGGCTCAATGCGTCATAAACCTTAATAAAAAGATAGACGGGGCTTTTGTGGTATCCAGCGGTAAAAATATGGGCGCTTTTAAGGGCGTGGGCTATCCTGAAGATATAGGCGAATTTTATCGCCTATATGAGTATGAAGGATATACATGGACGGCACATGGCCGCTTTCCGACCAATACGCCCGGTTGGTGGGGCGGTGCGCACCCATTTACACTGCTTGATCTGTCGGTGGTTCATAATGGCGAATTATCTTCTTATGGTACAAATCGCCGTTATCTCAATGAATTCGGTTACGAATGTACCATGCAGACCGACACCGAGGTAGTAGCTTATCTTTTGGATCTGTTTACACGCCGGCAAGGCATGCCTCTGGAAATGGCGTGTAAGATCATGGCTCCACCTATGTGGGACGAGATAGAGCGTATGCCCGATGATGATAAAGCGCTTTATACCGCTTTGAGAACGGTATATGGAAAAGCCTTGATGAACGGTCCGTTCTCCATCATAGTAGCTTTTTCCAATGGCATGGTTGCTCTAAACGATAGAATAAAGCTAAGGCCGCTAGTGGCTGCCGAGAAGGGTGATGTATTGTACGTTTCCAGCGAGGAATCGGCTATTATAGAGATATGTCCGCAGCCGGACAAAATATGGGCGCCTAGAGCTGGAGAACCGGTTATAGGAATGTTAGAGGAGGTGAAAGCATGATAAGCTACATTTTGCCTGAATTTTTGGTGATACGCGATGAGAATAGATGCATACAATGCCAAGTATGTGTTCGGCAATGTTCCAACGAAGTACATTACCTTGATGAAAAGGATGGCAAAGTAAAGGCCGATGACGCCAAATGCGTCAATTGCCAGCGTTGTGTCACTTTTTGCCCTACACATGCAGCCAGGTTACAAACCCTTCCATAGACCCGCTGCGCGAGCCGATGGAGCTTAAGACGTATCTTGGCCGCAAACCGGATAAGTTGGAGTTTGATGAAAACGGCAGGCTCGTGACCAAGCTTACTCCGCAGTTGGTACTTAATGTGCCTATAATGTTTTCCGCCATGTCCTTCGGTTCTATAAGCTTAAATGCCTGTGAATCGTTGGCTCGTGCAGCTACTCAGCTCGGTATATACTACAATACCGGTGAAGGTGGCCTCCACAGTAGCCTGTATCGTTACGGCAAGAATACCATAGCGCAAGTAGCATCCGGCAGATTCGGCGTTCATGCCGATTACCTGAATGCTGCTGCAGCACTGGAAATAAAAATAGGTCAGGGCGCCAAACCGGGCATAGGCGGACATTTGCCCGGAGAAAAGGTGAGAGCCGAGGTATCGGCTACGCGCATGATACCCGAGGGCAGCGATGCTATATCACCGGCGCCGCACCATGATATATATTCCATAGAAGATCTGCGTCAATTGATATATGCGCTTAAAGAAGCCACAAATTATGCCAAACCGGTGATCGTCAAGATAGCGGCCGTGCATAATGTTGCTGCGATAGCATCCGGCATAGCACGCGCCGGCGCCGACATCATAGCCATAGACGGTTTCCGCGGCGGCACGGGAGCGGCGCCGCTGCGCATACGCGACAACGTAGGTATACCGATAGAAATGGCTATAGCGGCGGTGGATACCAGGCTTAAAGAAGAGGGCATACGCCACCAGGTATCGGTGGTGGCTGCCGGCAGCATGCGCAACAGCGCCGATATAATAAAGGCTATAGCGTTGGGTGCGGATGCAGTCTATATAGCCACGTCGGCTTTGATAGCCATAGGATGCCATATGTGCCAGAAGTGCAATACCGGCAAATGCAATTGGGGTATAGCCACTCAAGACCCGCAGTTGGTCAAGAGGTTAAACCCGAATATAGGAGCGCGCCGGTTGGTAAATCTAATAACAGCATGGGAACATGAGATAAAAGAGATGCTTGGCGGCATGGGCATAAACTCCATAGAAAGTCTGCGCGGTAACCGCGAGATGTTAAGGGGCGTTGGGCTAACCCAAAAAGAAATGGATATATTGGGTATAAAGGCTGCCGGAGAATAAGGAGGGTATCACAATATGAAACGCGTATATGCTTTGGAAGAATACTGCGTAGGATGTCGCTTATGCGAGATAAACTGTACAGTAGCCCATTCCGAGTCCAAGGATATCATTTGGGCTTTTAAGGTTGAAGAACCGCGTCCTTTGCCGGGCATACTGGTAGAAGAAGTAAAACCTATATCTTTCGGTTTGCAGTGCCGGCATTGCGATGATGCCGAATGTATAAAGTCATGTATAACAGGGGCTATGCACAGGGATGAGCGTGGCGCCGTAGTATGCAATGCCGATAAGTGCGTAGGGTGCTGGACCTGCATAATGGCCTGTCCTTATGGCACTATAAAGCGCAATGAGGATAAGGGCAATGTGGTTTCAAAGTGCGATCTATGCCCTGACTTACCACAACCGGCCTGCGTATCGAATTGCCCGAATGAAGCGCTTATATATGTGGATAGGGGGTAGAGCATGTTGGAATATGTTATTATAGGTAACTCCGCGGCTGCTGTAGGCGCCATAGAAGGTATAAGGCAAAGGGATAATACCGGTAGTATAACCGTTATATCGGAAGAACCTTATTACGCTTATTCCAGGCCGCTGATATCATATCTGCTGGCCGGTACCGCTGATGATAAAAAAATGGCATATAGGGATGTTGGTTTCTATGAGGATAACGGCGTATCCTTATTGCTTGGCGTAAAGGCTGTTTCTATAGATACGACCTCAAAAGAGGTTATACTGTCAAACGGCAAGGCGGTAACATATGACAAGTTGCTCATAGCTACCGGCGGTAAACCTTTTGTCCCGCCTATGAAGGGCGGCGACAAAAAAGGTATATATACCTTTATAAAACGCGACGACGCCGAGAGATTAAAAGCGGTTGCCAAACCGGGAACCAAAGCTGTGGTCATAGGCGGGGGACTTATCGGCTTGAAAGCCGCTGAAGGGCTGGTAAAATGCGGCGTGGACGTGACGGTCGTAGAGTTGGCCGATCGTATACTCAGCACTATATTGGATGAACAGGCCGCCGCTATGGTGCAGGAGGTATTAGAAGGGCATAATATAAACGTTATATTGAATGATACCGTAACGGAAGTTGTAGGGGATAACACTGTTTCAGGGGTTATACTGAAAAACGGTCAAAGTATCGAATGCGATATGGTTATAACGGCGATAGGTGTGCGGCCCAATACCGATGTGGCGGCAAACACCGATATAAGCATAAATCGCGGCATTAAGGTAGACGATCATATGCGTGCCAATGTGGAAGATATATATGCGGCGGGCGATGTGGCCGAGGCTTATGACATCGTGTATGAAGATCAACGCGTGACGCCCATATGGCCCAACGCTTATATGCAAGGCGAGGTAGCGGGGCGTAATATGGCCGGCGACGATGTTGTATTCGATAGTGGCTTTGCGAGGAATTCCATATCCTTCTTTGGTTTGCCTATGATAACGGCCGGTATCATAAAACCTGTCGGGAACGAATATGAGGTTACATCGATAGTGCAACCGGACAAAAAGGTCTATAAGAAAGCAGTGTTCAAAAGTAACAGATTGGTAGGATTTATACGCTTGACGGACATCGATCGGGCGGGGATATTGACCGGGCTTATAAAAGAAAAAATCGATGTATCGCCTTTTAAGGATAAACTTTTAGATGAGGACTTCGGTTTCGTATATATGCCGAAGAGTTACAGAAAGGAAAAGCTGCTGGGGGTGAAACGTAAATGAAGGTTATAGATGCCAACGCTATTCATTATCAGCAACTGAACGCTTTAATCAAGCAGACCGCAATGTCGGGTGAAGGCGATATACGAGTGCTGAATGTACGTGGTCAGCGATATATAGGCGACGGTATGCACGACGATGCGACTATAACGATAGAGGGTGTACCGGGTAATGATATGGCCGCTTTTATGGACGGTCCGACGATTATTGTAAAAGGTAACGCACAGGACGCCATAGGCAATACCATGAATGAGGGCAAGGTTATAATACATGGTCATGCCGGTGATACTGTAGGTTACGCCATGCGCGGTGGTACCATATTTATACGCGTATATGGCCGGCGGTATACTTATACTATTAGGCCTCGGATTACGCCCTGATGAATCTGTAATAGGTAATTACTGTGGTACTGGTATGCACGGGGGCGTCATATATATCAGGGGACAAGTGGATAAATACCGTTTGGCCAAGGAGGCCGACGTGCAGCCTGTAGATGACAAAGATAAAAAGGTATTACGTATGTATATAGAGGAGTTCGCAGGATATTTCGCCTATAATGTTGAAGATATCCTAAGCGATACGTTTACCAAGCTTGTACCGGTCGGCAAACGGCCATATGGTAAGCTTTATGCGTAGTGACCATTCGCAAGCATAGAAATTGGTGAAAAATTTCTGTTGCGTTTATGCGCTGTATTTGTTATCATATAATAAAGGAATAATTTTAGAACAACGGCGTTCTTAACATTAAATAGTTAAGACGCCTTTTTTCTTATATTTATTAAAATATAAAAAGGAGAGTGCATATTATGCCAAAGTATTCAAAGGAAGATGTAATGCGAATAGCCGTGGAGCAAGATGTTATGTTCATACGTTTGCAGTTCACCGATATATTCGGTGTATTGAAAAATGTGGCCATAACGGTTAATGAGTTGGATAAAGCCCTCAATAACGAGATCATGTTTGATGGTTCATCCATAGAGGGTTTTGTCCGCATTGAGGAGTCCGATATGTATCTGAGGCCGGATCCTTCAAGTTTCGCGATATTTCCATGGAGACCTAATGAGGGTAAAGTAGCTCGATTGATATGCGATGTGTATAATCCGGATGGTACACCATTTCAGGGCTGCCCAAGGAATGTACTGAAAAAAGCGCTTGATGAAGCAGCTCAAATGGGTTATGGCATGTCGGTGGGACCTGAATGCGAATTCTTCTTATTTTTGACTGATGCCGAAGGCAAGCCTACCACTATTACTCATGATGATGCCGGTTACTTTGATTTAGCTCCTGTGGATTTAGGAGAAGATGCGCGGCGCGATATGTGTTTAACATTACAGCAAATGGGTTTCGAGATCGAGGCATCACACCACGAAGTGGCGCCGGGACAGCATGAAATTGATTTTAAATATGACGATGCATTGACCACGGCTGATAAAATCATGACATTTAAGATGGTGGTACGCACTATCGCTAAACGCCATGGCTTGCACGCTACATTCATGCCTAAACCTGTATTCGGTATAAATGGTTCGGGTATGCATACCAATCAATCGTTATCTAAAGATGGTAAGAATGCATTTGATGACCCCAATGGTGTATTAGGCCTTAGCGAGGAAGCGTATTATTATATAGGCGGTCTTATGAAACATGCCAAGGCTATGGCAGCTATTACCAATCCCACCGTAAACTCTTATAAGAGGCTTGTGCCTGGTTATGAAGCGCCCGTCTATGTAGCATGGTCACCAAAAAACCGCAGTCCGTTGATACGCGTGCCGGCAAAACGTGGAGCGGCTACCAGGCTGGAATTGCGCAATCCGGATCCTACAGCCAACCCATATCTGGCATTGGCTGTCATGCTAAAAGCTGGGCTTGATGGTATAAAGAACAAGATTCAACCGCCGGCTTCAGTTGATGAAAATATATTCCACATGAATGAAGATGCAAGGCTGGAACGCGGCATAGATAGCCTGCCAGGCAGCTTGGAAGAAGCGGTTAAAGAGATGGATAAAGATCCGCTTATTCGTGAAACCCTAGGCGAGCATATATATACCAAATATGTGGAAGCAAAAATGCTGGAATGGGATGAGTATAGAACAAAGATATCTCAATGGGAAATAGACAAGTATATAAGCCAGTTTTAATGACTTTATAAAGAAAGATTTGGGGGTGGAGGCCGTTTAGATGGATGGAAAGAATATATTTGTAGCCGAACACGAACCCCAGGAACTGGAGAAGATAAAACAGTATTTGGCTGATAGCGAGTACCGTATTATAGATTATGCAACAGATGGGCCAAGTGCTATACGTAAGATACGCATGATTCATCCTGACTTGGTCTTGGTAGACTTTGATCTTCCTGTTACAGGAGGCCTTGAAGTGGCTAAAATATCCGAGGAAGATCATATAGCGCCGGCTCTCGTTATGGCACCTATATCCCAAAGTACCTTCATTGATGTGTATCGCGATCAATGGGATTTCGCCTATATAAATAAGCCGCTTACCAAATTGGCATTGCTGCAAGCCATGCAATTGGTGGTTATATCTTATCGCCGCATATCAAAGCTGGAACAAGAGGTTGCTAAATTAAGGAACGATCTTGAAGCCAGGAAGGATATTGAAAGGGCCAAGGGAATATTGATGGAAGTGCTCAATTTATCAGAAAAAGAAGCCTTTCGTAAAATGCAGAAACAAAGTATGGATAAAGGCATGCCTATGCGCGATATAGCCAGAGCGATCATAGTAGCGTATGAAACTGGCAAATAGTGATTTGTATAAATAGGGTCTCGGAACCATGTGGTTCCGAGACCCTATTTAGTTTTTATTCATAAGTGCCGATACTATACTCATAAAGATATAATTTATCGGAGGCTACTGTGAGCGCAGAAAGTTTGCATAGGATATTTGTAAAGACAGAAGATTTAAGACCGGGGATGGTTTTGAATGAAGATGTATCGTTGGAATTCGGCGCGGTATTAATACCAAAAGATACCGAGCTTACTCAACGTATGATAGAAAGATTACAAATGCTGGATGTAAAAGGTGTATATATATTGTCATCCGATGCAAATTTACCCCAAGAATCCGCAAGTCAGGACGTGTTAAAAGAGGTATATTATAATGCTCATGATGTAATCAAAAATACCATGGACAATGTACGGCATAACGGCAAGGTGGATATAACATCTACTATGAATGTGGTTGAGGAGATAGCGGATAAGATAAATAGTTGTACTGACATTGTACGGGGTCTGCAGGAATTAAAGACTGAAAGCGAATATACATATAGGCACTGTGTGGATGTGGCTATTTTGTGCGGGCTTATTGGAAGGTGGCTTAAAGCCTCTGACAGGAGCCTGCGTCACCTAGTTTATGCTGGTTTTATGCACGATATAGGCAAGGCTAAAATTCCGCTAGATATACTTAATAAGCCAGGTAAACTGACTCAAAAGGAATTCGCTATGATGAAGAATCATCCGTTATACGGATACGATATAATGTCTAAATCTGGCAATTTTGATAAAAATATATATTACGGTGTGTTATTTCATCATGAAAGGGAAGATGGCAGCGGCTATCCATTTGGCTTAAATGCTTCTAAAATACCGTTTATAGCAAAGATAGTAGCTGTTATGGATACATATGATGCTATGATAAGCCAACGTCCATATAAAGAACATTACTCGCCTTATTATGTAATAGATGTACTGCAGTGGAATTGCATAGGCAAATTGAATCTGGACATAGTTAGAACATTTATCTCTCATATAGTCGATTTATTTGTCGGAGATAATGTAGAGTTAAATAATGGCGAGATTGGGAGGGTTGTATATTTGGATAAAGCGCTGCCTACTAGACCGCTTATAGAGCTTGCGAACGGCAGTTTTGTAGATTTGCGGGAACATTATGAATTATATATAAAAGATGTATTGTAATGACTATTATGGCGGCTGTTCAGGTTTTTAGCCTGCCTATAAGGAATTGAAACCGCTGTCGACCGGATTTAGTCAACGGTATGCCGCTTTGTTTTTAGCCTACCTATGAGGAATTGAAACTAGTTAATTTTCTAAAGTGAGGTCATATGCCTTGCGGTTTTCACCTCTAAAAGATGTCATAAATGATGCTAAAGCCAATGATGCATATAAATATATTAAGCCATTTTTGCCTATAATGGATATGCTACAAGAAAGATTTAACAGGTTTGGGCCTGATGATTTTAACGTTGTTTTGAAGACCGCCAAATGGTGCCTCGACAATAAGATGTATCAACAAGGTTTGACCATTTGGATTGATGCTAATGCTGTTTGCGGTGATCTCGCGTTGATCCAGGGTGATTATGGCGTTACATTAATGGTAGTAGATCATTGCTTGGCTAACGGCTTAAGGCCGATCTATGCTACTACCGAAAGGGTTGTCAAAGAGGATAAAAAATTTCTTCCAATGGGTATTGACAACGCAGTATATAATCTGTATAATATCCTTTGTCAGCGATAACAGGTACTAACGTGATGATACGGGGATATAGCTCAGTTGGGAGAGCGCTTGAATGGCATTCAAGAGGTCAGGGGTTCGACTCCCCTTATCTCCACCATAAAATGTTTATTTATCTTATCACCGATACCTTTATCTTATTTATAACCAGCACTACCAACATTACAATACCACCGTAGCCTGCCAAAGGATACAAATATTTTATCATCGTCGAGAATCCGAGTTGACTGGCGATAAAAGCCAATATGGCAGTGCCTATTATAAGGTATTTTGCCGATGTTTTTTTCAAATCGATTATTCTAGCTGCAAAACCATATAGGCTGCTTACGGTTGTAGTATATATTTCGGCTAATAGGACTGTGGCATAGATAAATTGTACGGGGCGCGAGATGCGGCCGGCTATAAATATCATGGGTACTTCCAGGTTTTTTACGGAAGCCATGCTTTTAGCCAATGCCAGATATATGGCTGTGGCTCCCAATCCTAGCCCGATGCCGCCTATTAAAGCCCCTCGACTGACGGTTTTTTTACTTTCGGCTCCTGATCCGAGCGGTGCCAATATAGATACTGAAAGCAACATATTGTATGAAGTATATAGAACGGCAGACAACAACCAATTGTTAACCAAACCACCGGATGTTGATACAATCGTTGTAATTTCCGAAGCAGATGATGGAGCTAATACCGATGCCATGCTTATGCCTACAGCCGATATGAGCAAAAAAGGTACTACAAAACTTATGGAGTTAACCACGCCGTTCAAGCCGGTCAATACCGTTATAGTCGCGGCTATAGTCATAAGAGCATTTCCCCACATGCCGGATATATTGAATTGTTGGGTTAACATAGCGCCTGAACCGGCTATCATGGTGGTCAAAGCTCCAAATAAAAAGAAGATGATTAAATAATCTATAAAGGTACTGACCCAAATATTGCCCGAAAACCTTATTATCTCGATATGTGAACGCGAATCGAGACGTCTGCCCAGGTCCATAATTATATACCCGAACACCATAAATAAAAGGGTTGCTATGCTTAAACCCAATAATCCATTTATGCCGAATACGGCAAAAAACTGCAATATCTCCTGTCCTGACGCAAAACCTGCGCCGACAACTGTACCTATATATGTAGCCGCTATCTTCCACGTAGGGATGTTTCTATTCATCGTTATTAAACCCCATTTTATGTTTTTTAGTTTTCTTGATGTTTCTATTGTAATCAATATATCTATTAAACATTCCCATTTTGGGCATGATAATATAGTTTACGGATAAAGCTAGTATTAGTCGAAATTATCACAATATTAGAACTTTATTAAAATTGAAGGATTTTAGGCAATTTTGACGAATATTTAACTAGTTATGGCTTTAAATTAGCTTTTTATTTGATTATAATATATACTGAACGATAGGAGGATAAAATAGAGTGAGCGTATTAGAGAGTATAAAGGAAAAAGCAAAAACTAATAAGCGGCGCATAGTACTAGCTGAAGGAACGGAAAAGCGAACGCTTAAAGCGGCCGAAAGCATATTAAAAGAAGGCATAGCCGAATTGATAATGCTGGGAGATGAAGGCGAATTCAAGAAAACGGCACCGTCTTCAGTTCTCGACGGAGTAAAATTTACAGATCCATCTAACTCGCCGGATACTGAAATATTAGCGCAGGAGCTATATGAGCTGCGCAAAAACAAAGGCATTACCATTGAGAAGGCTCGTCAATTGGTTCTCGACCCGCTATATTATGGCGTTATGCTCGTTAAGACGGGACAAGCCGACGGCATGGTAGCTGGAGCTGTACATTCTACTCCGGATGTGCTGCGGCCCGCACTGCAGATCATAAAGACAGCTCCGGGAATAGCATTGGTATCCGGATGCTTTCTTATTGAAGTGCCGAATAGCAGTTATGGCTACGATGGGGTTTTCATCTTTGCCGATTGTGGCGTAAATCCGAATCCAAACGCTGAGGAATTGGCTCATATAGCCGTTACATCAGCGAATACTTTTAAGAACCTCATAGGTGCTGAGCCTCGGGTGGCTATGTTATCATTCTCCACCAAAGGCAGTGCTCAGCATGAACTCGTGGACAAAGTAGTGCAAGCTACGCAAATAGCCAAACAATTAGCTCCAGATATAGCGCTGGACGGCGAATTGCAGGTGGACGCGGCACTGGTGGAAAGCGTAGCTGAGTTAAAAGCTCCGGGTAGTCCTGTAGGAGGCAAGGCCAACGTATTAATATTCCCGGATTTACAAGCAGGTAATATAGGCTATAAATTGGTAGAGCGTTTGGCTAGTGCTACTGCAGTAGGGCCTATATGTCAAGGTATAGCCAAGCCGGTGAATGATCTATCGCGCGGTTGCAAGCCTGAAAATATAGTCGATGCAGTGGCTATTACAGCCGTACAATCTATGTAGAAAGAACAAGGGGTTGAAACTATAAAGTGAATATATTAGTTATAAATGCTGGAAGTTCATCGCTCAAATATCAGTTGATTGATATGACTACAGAAGCGGTGAGGGCTAAAGGCAATGTGGAGAGGATAGGATTGGATGGTTCCGTACTAAAGCACCAGTACAATGGAAATGGTAAGGTAGAGATAAAGCAAGATGTGCAGGACCATCTTGAGGCTTTTAAGCTTGTTATACGGGCTATAACCGATCCCGAATACGGTGTTATAAAAGATATATCGGAAATATCCGCAGTGGGCCATAGGATGGTAAACGGTGGTGAGAGGTTTATAGATCCTATGTTATTGACCGATGAGATAATAGAGACCATGAAGAATGAGGTTATAGAGTTTGCTCCGTTGCATAACCCGGGTGCTCTTATGGGAATGGAAGCCTGCCGCAAGCTTATGCCCGATACGCCTATGGTGGTAGTGCTGGATACCGAGTTTTTTAAAACTTTACCCCGATATGCGTATATGTACGGTTTACCGTATGATGTATATACACAATATAAGATAAGGCGCTATGGCGCTCATGGTACATCTCATAAATATGTTTCGCTTAGGGCCGCTGAGATGTTGGGTAAACAGCCGGAAGAGATTAAACTAATAACATGCCATTTGGGTAATGGATCAAGTGTCAGCGCCGTAAGCCATGGGAAGGCCATAGATACTAGCATGGGCTTTACGCCGCTGGAAGGCCTTATAATGGGTACGAGATCGGGTGATCTTGATCCTGCAGTGGTAACATATCTCATGGAGAAAGAAGGTATGTCGCCGGCCGAAATGAACGATTACTTGAATAAGGAATCGGGCATACTTGGTATATCAGGTGTAAGCAGCGATCTGCGAGATGTGGAAGATGCTGCGGCAGCAGGTAATGAAAGGGCGCAGTTGGCCATGGATATGCTTTGCTATAGGGCTAAGAAATATGTAGGGTCATATATTGCGGCGTTAAATGGTGTTGATGCATTGGTGTTTACCGCTGGCATAGGAGAGAATAACGCTACCGTGAGAAAGGGTATATGCCAGGGCTTGGAGAATTTGGGCGTGAAACTGGATTTAGAAAAAAATAAAGTACGAGGCATAGAAGCCGATATAAGCGCAAAAGATTCAAATGTAAGGGTATTGATTGTGCCGACTAATGAAGAACTTATGATAGCACGTGAAACCAAGGCCATTGTAGAAGGCTAAAATATGTGACTGAAACCAATGCAAGTACGCAATCAAAGATTGCTGTGGACATGCGTTTTAAAAGCCCGCTTGGTATAATCAAAAAATTTATTTATATTATTGAAAATGATTAGAATCGGTGATAGTATATTGCAGTACGTAATGCAAAAATTATTTTATAAAAGGTGAGTCTACAGAAAGATGAAGGAGCTAAAGGAACAAATATCTATGTTGGTGCAAGAGCTCAATGAGCTCATAGTACGTGAGAACTATGAGATGCAAGCGTTCTCCGTATTGGAGCGCAGCAAAGAGTTAGATGAACTTGTGGTAAGTTATCAGAAGCAATTGTTTTATAAGTAGTTTGATAGCAATATGAGCCGGAAACTATTCGGTTACAGAGCCGGATGAATAGTCACGGGAACAGAATAAGCGGCAGGGGTATGTTGCTAAAAGGCCCTCCTTATGTTATATTGTATAGGAAGTTTGAAGTTTATAGATAACGTATGGAGGGATTATAATGTCGGGCCATTCAAAATGGGCTAATATAAAACGTAAAAAAGAGGCTACCGATGCTCAACGCGGTAAGATATTTACCAAGATCGGCAGGGAATTGGCTATAGCAGTAAGGCACGGAGGAGATAATCCGGAAGCTAATTCGACTTTGAGAGATGCTATAGCCAAGGCAAAAGCCAATAATATGCCAAATGATACGATAGATCGCATTATCAAAAAGGCTGCCGGTGCATTGGATTCGGTAAATTATGAAGAGCTGGTATATGAAGGATATGGACCGGGAGGAGTCGCCATAATAGTGGAAGCTACAAGTGATAATCGCAATCGTACCGGCAGCGATATACGGCACCTTTTTGATAAAAGCGGCGGCAGCTTGGGTGAAACCGGATGCGTCATGTGGATGTTCGATAGGAAAGGCGTATTGGTCGTGGACCGAGATGCCGTAGATATAGATGAGGACGACATGCTGATGATAGCGCTGGAGGCCGGAGCAGAGGACCTTATAACGCAGGATGATGCATATGAGATACGCACTGCACCCGAAGACTTCGCATCGGTAAGAGATGCCCTTGAAAAACAAGGTATCCCGTTTATGTCCGCTCAATTGGAGCTGATACCTAAGGTTACTGTATCGCCTGATGTAGAAACAGCTCAAAAGGTATTGAATCTTATAGATAAACTGGATGATCACGATGACGTCCAAAACGTATATCATAATATGGAAATACCGCCTGAGTTAGAAGAGATAGAGGAATAATATAGAAAATTTCGTCAATAATACTATCCAAAGCCTATTAATAGCGGAGGGTAGTATTTATTATGCGAAAAAGATACATTATAGGTTTAACAGTAGGCGTTGCTGCATTGGCAGTCGGCTTCATGGTAGGGTATTATATAATGCGCAGCCCGTCATATGGACGCGCTGTGCCTCAGCCCCAACCGCTAATGCCGGTCGAAGCTGAAGAGGATGATAAGCCGGCTGGTGCAGAGCAATATTTATCAGATCAAGCTGCTACGGTAACGCAGGATGCTGTTCTGCAAACTGTGACGGTATATATGTCATGTGGTCACGAGGTTGTTGATGAAAGCCCCGTATCATCTGACATAGTAGGATTAAATGAGAAACAGCTAGCGGAAAAATACGCTGAATGGCGAGTAGACGAATTTAAACCGGATAAAGTAGTCTTGATAAGAGAAGTAGGCGGTTACTGCCCAAATCATTTCATTATAAGAGAAGATAATGGCATGGTGGCAGTGTATGATACCGCCGGTAAACTGTTGCGCGATACCGGAATACCGTTAGATATATTGCCCGGTATAGTTCAAGACCAGATTAAAGAAGGCATAGTTGTCAACAGTCAAGAGGAAGTAAATGCTATATTAGAAAATCTGGATAGTTAGAGTTATGCTGTTCATACTATTCTTGTATTTGTAATTACAATAATGGAGGATGGTATCACATGAAACGTGTAGCGATTTTTTTGCTAATTTTTTGTGTTTTTATGTCACCCTGCTTGATAACATCTGAAGCACTGGCTGTTGAAGATCCACCGCAAACATCGGCATCAGCCGCCGCGCTCATGGAGGTTGAGACGGGTAGGGTGCTATATGGCAAGGATGCCGATAAGCGCTATCCCATGGCCAGCACTACAAAAATAATGACAGCAATAACCGCCATAGAATACGGTGATCTCTCGGATATAGTAGAAGTGAGCGATAATGCCAGTGGCGTGGAAGGTTCATCGATATGGCTGGAGGTAGGAGAAAGATTGACACTGGAAGATCTACTTTACGGTCTTATGCTTAGATCAGGTAATGATGCCGCAGTAGCAATAGCCGAACATGTAGGCGGTTCTGTCGAAAAATTTGTAGACATCATGAATCAAAAAGCCAAAATGATAGGAGCTAAAAATACGCATTTTGCTAATCCGCATGGTCTACCGGATGAGGACCATTACACCACGGCGTATAATCTGGCGCTGATAACGGCCTATGCCATGAAAAACCCCATATTTAAGCAGATCGTATCCACAAAATACAGAAAGATACCCTGGGAAGGCCACCAATGGGATAGGGCTATGCAGAATAAGAATAAGCTTTTATGGAAATATGAAGGCGCTAACGGGGTGAAAACGGGATATACCAAAGAAGCAGGGCGCTGTTTGGTAGCCGCGGCTTACAGGAACGGTATGCAACTGGTAGCGGTGGTGTTAAACGATGATCCTATGTGGGAGGATTCCATGGCGCTGCTTGATTACGGATTCGATAATTTCAGCATGTATGAGGCACTGCCTAAGGATGAGACGATAATCGATGTACCTGTATTAAAGGGTAAAGAGGATAAGGTGGCGTTGAAAACTGCTCGGGCTGTGGTAATTCCGGCCACAGATGAAGAAATAAACAGACTGCGGGTTGAGTTCCATTATCCCCCCGCAATAGAAGCGCCGATAACGACCGGAAAGGATTATGGTACAGCAGAGGTTTTATTAGATGGGCAAACTATAGCCGCTACTAAGCTTATAGCGGTTCAAGATGTAAAGGATAAAAACTATTCCAGAGAATTGAGGGGTCTTATAGAAAGATGGCTAATTCCGGCGATTTGATTAGGTTGCATAAATATATGGCGCAATGCGGCGTCGCCTCGCGCCGAAAGAGCGAGGAACTGATAAAATCCGGTCTGGTATCGGTCAATGACCGTGTCGTGAAAGATATGGGCGTTTTGATTGATCCTCAAAAAGACGAAGTCAGGGTAAATGGTCGCATTATAAGGCCTAAAAGCGATATGATATATATAGCCATAAATAAGCCCAGAGGCTATGTAAGCACCGCCAAAGATCAATTCGGTCGACCTACCGTTCTTGATCTCGTGCCTATTGCAGGTGAATATAGGTTATATCCCGTGGGACGTCTGGATTATGACACTACGGGATTAATTTTATTAACCAATGACGGTGATTTGACTTACAGGCTGACGCATCCGAAACATGAGATAGAAAAGGTATATATGGCAGGGCTGCGCGGTATACCCGACAGTCGGGATATATTTCAATTTGAACATGGGCTTGTATTGGAAGGCAGGCTTACGGCACCTGCCGATTTTGAATTGATAAAGGCAGATCAAAGGATAAGCGTGGTTAAAATAACGCTGCGCGAGGGCAGAAATCGCCAAATACGTAAAATGTGCGATATGATAGGCCATCCGGTGATATGGTTGAGGCGCGAAGCCATTGGCGAAATAGGATTGCGCGGCTTGCAGCCGGGGCAGTGGCGCTATCTTGCTCCAAAAGAGATAGAATATTTAAAATATTTACGATAAGGGTCTTTATTTATTCTTTATATTTTGATATAATGGCAAGGAAAAAGGTCGAAAAAAGGATGATAAAATATGGAATTATGGTTTACGGAAAAACAAACGCCCGATTTAGGTATAACCTGCAAGGTTAAAGATGTATTACATACGGAAAAGAGCCAATATCAGCAGATAGCGGTGCTGGATACATATCAGTTCGGCAGATTGCTGGCTTTAGATGGTATTATACAGACCACTATACGCGATGAATTCGTATATCACGAGATGATAGCGCACGTACCATTATGCACCCACCCAAACCCTAAAAGAGTATTGGTGATAGGAGGGGGCGACGGCGGGGTTATAAGAGAAGTGATAAAGCATAAAAGCGTAGAAGCCGCTTATCTGGCCGAAATAGACGGAAGAGTCGTTGAGGTGAGCAAGCAGTATCTTCCGGAGATAAGCTGTGCTTTGGATGATCCTAGATGCCATGTGGAGATTGGTGACGGTATAAAATTTGTTCAAGAACATAAAGGCGAATTCGATGTCATCATAGTTGATTCTACCGATCCTATAGGTCCCGCTGTAGGCTTGTTCCATCAAGAATTTTATAGAAGCTTATATGATGCGCTGAGCGATGATGGCCTATTTGTGGCTCAGACAGAATCGCCCTTTTATAATGCCGAGATGATATCGGACATATACCGCTCGATATCAGAAATATTTCCGATAACGCGCCTGTATCTGGCTCATGTACCTACGTATCCCGGCGGCATGTGGAGCTTTACCATAGGCTCAAAGAGCTATGATCCTATAGACGCACAAGTAGACGTAAAAGGGATGAATATGCGCTACTATACGCCCGAAGTGCACAAAGCAGCCTTTGTGTTGCCAGAGTTTGTGAAAAATATTATAAAAGGTGGATTATAAGGCGGATATGTTAAATCAAACAAAATGGGGTAATCGGTTTTTAAGCAGCATTGAAGATTATGACGCCGCCGATATCGTCATGGTCGGAGCGCCCATGGATTATACCGTAAGTTACAGGCCAGGCACGCGTTTCGGCCCGCAGACCATAAGAGAGGTTTCGTGTTCAATAGAGGAGTACAGCCCTTATTTAGATAGTAGTTTGGATAGCATAAAGTTCTTCGATTATGGAGATCTCGAGCTGCCTTTCGGCAATGTTGAACAAAGTCTCGATATAATAGGGGACGCTGCGTCTGATATATTGAATGATAATAAAAAGCCGCTGTTTATAGGCGGTGAGCACCTTATAAGCGCTCCCATTGTGCGCAGTGTTTATGAGAAATACGGCGACGATATATATTTGGTGCATTTTGATGCCCATGCCGATTTAAGGAATGAATTTTTTGGTCAAAAGAATTCCCACGCCTCGGCCATACGTAGAATAATAGACTTTTTACCGCCTGATCACGTATATCAATTCGGCATACGTTCGGGTATTAAAGAGGAATTTGATTATGCCAAGCAGTATATGCACATGTTTAAATTCAAAGTGCTGGAGCCGCTTAAACGGTGCCTGCATGACTTAAAAGGCCATCCGGTTTATATAACCCTTGATATAGATGTTGTAGATCCGGCATATGCCAACGGTACCGGCACGCCGGAACCGGCGGGATGCACATCGGGCGAGATCCTAGAAGCCATTCATGTTATGCAAGGTTTGGATGTCGTAGGTTTTGACCTTGTAGAGGTGTCACCCGATTATGATTTATCCAATAGAACAGCTATTTTAGCTGCTAAAATAATACGCGAAGCCTTACTGGCTTTGTTTTAAGGAGGAGTAGCATGAGCAACGAGGACAAATTACAAGAACTGAAGAGCAAAAAGCTCAAACTAAAAGAAGGCGGGGGGCAAGCCCGCATAGACAAGCAGCATGCCAGCGGCAAGCTGACAGCTCGTGAGCGCATCGATCTGCTGCTGGATCAAGGCAGCTTTATAGAGATAGATGCTTTTGTACAGCACCGTAGCGTCGAGTTCGGCATGGACAAAACCGAAGCGCCGGCTGACGGCGTGGTAACCGGTTATGGTACGGTGGATGGCCGGCCGATCTATGTATTTGCGCAGGACTTCACCGTAGTAGGTGGATCGCTGGGCGAGATGCATGCTATGAAGATAGCCAAGGTACTGGACATGGCCATGAAGAACGGCGTACCTGTCATAGGTATAAACGATTCGGGAGGTGCCAGGATACAAGAGGGTGTAGATGCCTTAAAAGGTTACGGTGATATCTTCTTGAGGAATACTATGGCATCGGGTGTTATACCGCAGATAGCGGTTATAATGGGGCCTTGTGCCGGCGGTGCCGTATATTCACCCGCGCTTATGGATTTCGTATTCATGGTCGATAAGACCAGCCAGATGTTCATCACAGGCCCTCAGGTGGTACAGGCTGTGACGGGCGAGGCTGTGACTGCCGAACAATTGGGCGGTGCTATGACGCATAATAGCACCAGCGGGGTGGCGCATTTCATGTACGGCGATGAGAAAAGCTGCATAGAAGGTATTCGAAAGCTGTTGAGCTTCCTACCTTCCAATAATTTGGAGGATGTGCCGTGGCAGGAATGCGATGATGACCTTAACCGCTTAGTGCCTGACTTGAACTACATAGTGCCGGATAATCCAAATAAGCCCTACGATGTTAAGGATATAATAACCGCGGTTATAGATGATGGCGATTTCTTCGAGGTACAGCCCTATTACGCGCAGAATATGGTGGTAGGATTTGCCCGCATGAATGGCAAGACGGTAGGTATAGTGGCCAATCAGCCCAAAGTCATGGCAGGATCGCTGGATATAAATGCATCGGATAAAGCCGCGCGATTTGTGCGTTTTTGCGATGCTTTCAACATACCTCTCATCACATTCACTGATGTACCGGGATATTTACCTGGCGTTGATCAGGAGCACGGCGGTGTCATAAGGCATGGCGCCAAGCTGCTTTATGCCTATTCAGAGGCTACTGTGCCCAAGATAAACGTTATATTGAGGAAGGCGTACGGCGGGGCTTACATAGCCATGAGCAGCAGACATCTGGGAGCCGACATGGTGTTCGCATGGCCCACGGCTGAAATAGCGGTCATGGGTCCGGATGGAGCAGCCAATATAATATTCCGCAAGGAGATAGAGGCATCGGATAATCCCGTGGAAACCAGAGAACAGAAGATCGAAGAGTACAGGAGCCAGTTCGCCAACCCATACAAGGCAGCAGCCCGAGGTTATGTGGATGATATAATAGTTCCGGAGGAAACCAGGCCGCGCCTTATAGCTGCATTAGAGATGTTGGCTGGAAAGCGCGAAGAGCGACCGGCTAAAAAGCACGGGAATTTCCCGGTATAACGGGGGGTGAACGAATTTGTGGGAAGATATACTTATAGCCATATTAGGCGCGCTGGTTGTCTTTGCAGTATTGATACTGCTTCAATACATCATAGAGGCCATACATGCGTTTGCAGGCAGGAATGACAAAAAGCAACAGAAAGAAACGGCTGCGGCAGCACCAGTGCAATACAATGCCGACGAAGATGCTATACAGGAGGTCGAGCTTGAAGATGAAGAAGAACTGGTAGCCGTTATAGCGGCTGCCATAGCGGCCAGCCTTAATGTATCGGCTTATGACCTCAATATAAAGTCGATAAAGCGTGTGCCGCCTTATACGCCGGTTTGGAATAAAATGGGCAGACAGCAACAGTTAATGAATAGATTATAGAAAAAGTGGAGGGATGATAATTATGCGTAAATTTATGATAAACGTAAATGGTAAATCATATGAGGTAGAAGTCGAAGAGATAAGAGATGGTGTAACCGCCCAACAACCTGCAGCGGCTCCCGTTTCACCCGCTGCACCCAAGGCCGAAGCACCGGCTCAGGTAGCTCCTAAGGCCGAAGCGCCAAAGGCTAAACCGATAACAGCACCGGCAGGTGCCATTACCGTATCGGCCCCTATGCCAGGCACCATATTGGACGTGAAGGTAAAAGAAGGCGATAGCGTTAAAAAGGGCGATGTGCTTATCATACTGGAGGCCATGAAGATGGAAAATGAGATTATGGCGCCGCAAGACGGCAAAGTGGTAAGCGTTGCCGTCAGCAAAGGAGCATCGGTCAATTCGGGTGATCCCATGATCGTATTGCAATAAGGCCGGGAAGGGGAAAGCGACATGGGAGATATGTTTGCAAAGCTGTTGCAGCAGACCGGTTTACTGCAACTGACGTGGCAGCAGGTGCTGATGATGGTTATAGCCGGAGTGTTGATATATTTGGCTATAGAGAAAAAATACGAGCCTCTGTTATTGCTGCCTATATCGTTCGGCATGCTGTTGGCCAATCTGCCGGCGGCCGGGCTCATGAATCCGCCAGGCGACGGCCATATAGGCGGCCTTTTGTGGTATCTTTATCAGGGCGTGGAACTCGATATATATCCGCCCCTTATATTTCTCGGCGTGGGGGCTATGACTGACTTCGGCCCTCTTATAGCCAATCCTAAGAGCATTTTACTGGGGGCGGCGGCTCAATTCGGCGTGTTTGCTACATTCATAGGTGCGCTGTTATTCGGTTTTACCGCTCAACAATCGGCTTCCATAGGTATAATAGGCGGTGCCGACGGGCCTACGGCCATATACCTGGCATCTAAGCTGGCACCCGAACTCCTTGGAGCTATAGCTATAGCAGCATATTCGTATATGGCATTGGTGCCTATAATACAGCCGCCTATAATGAAAGCTCTTACCACTAAGGAGGAGCGCGGTGTGGTTATGGAGCAATTAAGGCCGGTAACCAAGACTGAACGTATATTGTTCCCTATAATTGTTACTATAGTGGGTTCGCTTTTGCTGCCGTCGGCAGCACCTCTCCTGGGCATGCTCATGTTGGGCAACCTCTTTAGGGAGTCGCTGGTGGTAGACCGGCTAAGTAAGACGGCGCAGAACGAGCTCAACAATATAGTTGTCATATTCCTTGGCGTTACGGTAGGTGCTACGGCCAGCGCAGACAATTTCCTGACATCACAGACGCTGTTTATCATAGCGTTAGGATTGGTGGCGTTTGCGGTCAGTACAGCCTGTGGTGTGCTATTAGGCAAAATTATGTATAAACTGAGCGGTGGCAAGGTTAATCCGCTCATAGGCTCGGCCGGCGTATCAGCAGTGCCGATGGCCGCGCGCGTGAGTCAGGTAGTGGGCCAGCAGGAGAATCCCGGCAACTTCCTGCTTATGCATGCCATGGGGCCAAACGTGGCAGGTGTTATAGGTACGGTGGTGGCCGCCGGTGTGTTTTTAGCGATATTCGGATAGAGAAAGGTGATATTTTATGGCTAAAGTAGGTATAACAGAAACGATTTTGAGGGATGCTCATCAGTCGCTCATAGCCACGCGCATGAGCACCGATGAGATGCTCCCTATAGTCGATGTGATAGATCAGGTAGGGTATCATTCGATAGAGATGTGGGGAGGCGCTACATTTGATTCAGCGCTGCGCTTTCTGCATGAGGATCCGTGGGAGCGGCTGCGCAAGATACGCAAAAGCGCTAAGAATACCAAGCTTCAAATGCTGCTGCGCGGTCAGAATTTATTGGGCTATAAGCATTATCCCGACGATGTGGTGACCGAGTTTGTCAAGCGCGCAGTGGGCAACGGCATGGATATAATACGTATATTCGATGCCCTAAACGATGTGCGCAATCTTGAAACGGCTGTGCGCGCCACCAAAGACGCGGGAGGGCATGCGCAGGGCACCATAGTATACACTATAAGCCCGGTGCATACGTTGGACACGTATGTGGATATTGCGAAACAGCTTGTGGAATTGGATGTGGACTCCATATGCATAAAGGACATGGCGGGTTTGCTAACGCCTTATGCGGCATATGATCTGGTCAAACGCTTAAAAGAGGTAGTAGATCTTCCTATACAAGTCCATACGCATTATACCAGCGGCTTGGCATCAATGAGCTACCTTAAGGCTATAGAGGCTGGAGCTGATGTGGTTGATACCGCCATATCGCCATTTTCCATGGGTACATCGCAGCCACCAACAGAGACGCTGGTGGCGGCGCTTAAAGATACCCCCTATGACACGGGTCTGGATTTGGATATATTAAATGAAATAGCTGAATATTTCACGCCTATAAAAGAGAAATATATGGCTATGGGTACGCTGGATCCCAAGGTGTTGAGCGTAGACGTGAATGCGCTCATATACCAAGTACCAGGCGGTATGCTATCCAATCTTGTATCACAGCTTAAACAACAAAATCAGCTCGATAAATACGACGAGGTGCTCAAGGAAGTGCCGCGCGTCAGGGCTGATCTCGGATATCCGCCGCTGGTAACCCCTATGAGCCAGATGGTAGGCACGCAGGCTGTGCTCAACGTTATAACCGGTGAGCGCTATAAGATGATACCGAATGAGGTAAAAGCTTATGTGCGCGGTGAATACGGGCGACCACCCGTGCCCATATCGGAGGAAATAAAGAAGAAGATAATAGGGGATGAACCTGTTATAGATTGCCGGCCGGCAGATTTATTAGAACCACAGTTGGATAAATTCCGCAACGAGATAAAGGAATATATGGAACAGGAAGAGGATGTATTGAGTTATGCCTCATTCCCACAAGTAGCCTTGGATTTCTTCAAGTACCGCAGAGCGCAGAAATATAAAATAGATAGTACGTTGCTCGATGAGGAAAATAAAGTCCATCCAGTATAAAGCGGGTGTGATCAAAAGAAATAGCCGCATGATATCATGCGGCTATTTCTTTTTAGTATGTAGTGGATTATTCCACTATGAACTCCTTCAGCTCATTCAAAAGATCTTCACAGTCGTCGCTGTATATTTCCATTACTATCGGCTTATTCAAATCCAAGCTGAATATGCCCAGTATAGATTTGGCGTCCACTACATGTCGGCCTGAACGCAAATCGATCTCATAAGGATATTTGCTTACTATGCCTACAAATTTCTTGACATTCTCAGCCATCTGCAGCCTTATATTTACTGTCTTCATCGTAAAGTCCCCCTTTATATTTGTTGTTTACAATTATAGGCTATCATAATATTGAGATATGTTCAATATGCATTATGTATAAAAGCCCATCTATAAAATTGTGATATTTTGCTCTAACAAACTTGAATTTTGTAGATTATGGTACTATAATTATTTTGTATAATGTAATTAGGATATAAATTCTACGGATATTGTTTATAATATTCCTATGGTTTATGTTTTGGGAGGACAAGTATATGAAGATAGGTATCGCTAAAGGTTTGCTGTATTATATATATTATCCATTGTGGCGGACGTTTTTTGAAAAGTTGGGTTGCGAGATCATCGTTTCTGATGATACAAATAAAAACATACTAGATCGCGGTATCAAGGATTTCGCTGATGATGCTTGTCTGCCTTTAAAACTATTTCGAGGTCATATTCTGGAGCTAGCGAGTAAATCAGACGTCATATTTGTACCGCGGCTGGTTAGCGTGGCCAAGCATGAATATATATGTCCTAAATTTTGCGGCTTGCCGGAAATGATAAAAAACTCCATAGCGCATCTACCGCCGATAATAGATGAGACTCTAAATATGCATAAGAACGGCAGCATGGAGGAGATGCGCGGATTTTTTATGTCTGTAGGGCGTCATATAACGAACGATAAATCCGCTATAAGCGAAGCCTATTCTGAGGCTGTGAAGGCGCAGCGCGGTTACGATGCGTTGCTCAGGTCGGGTTTTCTGCCAATAGATCTATTGGGCGACAGACAAGATAAAGCATTTCGCGAAATAAAAAGCGCGCGCGATTATAGCCAGGCTATAGGCATAATAGGGCATCCCTATGTTATATACGATAATTATTTGAGCATGGGTCTGATCGATAAAGTAAGGCAGGCCGGCTATGGTGTTATAACGCCTGAAAATGTGGCGGATGATGTTATAGATGAAGAGGCCGATAAACTGCCTAAACATATGTTTTATACATTCGGCAAGAATATTTACGCATCAGCTATGCACATGATTCGCTCCAAAAGCGTAAAAGGCGTCATATATATGTCGGCTTTCGGATGCGGCGTCGATGCATTTATAACCGAGCTCGTGCAACGCCGCGGCAGGCGTTTGGACAATATACCTATTATGATATTGAATATAGATGAACATACCGGTCAAGCCGGCGTAGATACGCGCGTAGAGGCTTTCTTAGATATGATAAAATGGAGGGATCAACATGAAGGTGACGTTCCCGCATATAGGTAATACCTACATAGGGGTTAAGGCTGTATTCGATGCGTTGGGCGTGGAGGTAGTAGTTCCGCCTTTATGCACCAGTCGTACACTGGAACTTGGCACCAGGTACGCGCCGGAGATGGCATGTTTGCCTTTGAAAGTGACGCTAGGCAATTATATTGAGAGCATAGAGCGTGGAGCGGATACAATAGCTATCACAGGCAGTTGCGGGCCGTGTCGTTTTGGCTATTACGGGGTGGTTCAGCAGGAGATACTGAATGATCTGGGCTATGATGCCGAGATATTGATATTGGATCCGCCTCAGGATGGCGATTTTAAGCCATTGTTCAGCAGGCTGGCCAAACTGGGCGGTCCCAACGTCACAGCGGGAAAGGCTATAAAGGCCGGTTATTTAGGATTTAAGATTATAAAAGAGGCCGATGAATTGGATAGAATGATATTGAAAGTTCGGCCTAGGGAGATAGATAAAGGTCAAACCGATGCTATATGGGGGAAGTATCGTGCTGATGTGATAAAAGCCTTCGGTCCATATGAAATATTGAAGGTGATACGTCGAGCAAAGGATGAGGTCAGAGCGATTAAGATTGATAAAACCTTTCAACCGCTTAAGATCGGATTAGTAGGGGAAATATATACGCTTATAGAACCGTTTGTCAATCTCAATGTCGAACAAAAACTGGGTAATTTAGGCGTAGAAGTAAACCGATCGATAGATTTAAGCGGGTGGGTAATAGATAATATATTCCTTGGCTTGCTGGGCTTGAGCAGTGAGAAGAGGATAAAGAAAGCGGCTAAGCCTTATTTGGATCTGTGCGTCGGCGGGCATGGCAGGGAATGTATAGGCAATACGGTTCTTTACAGCCGTAAAGGATACGATGGGGTTATACAGCTCATGCCTTTCGGTTGTATGCCGGAAATAGTGGCCGAAACCATATTGCCGCAGGTCAGCAAAGATGAAAATATACCGGTGATGACGCTCATACTTGACGAAATGACCGGCGAAGCGGGCTATCAGACCCGCTTGGAGGCTTTTGTAGACCTTCTGAAACGTAAAAGGGAAAAAGAAAGGGCGAAAAAACATTATGGATTATTACTTGGGCATTGACATAGGCTCGGTAAGCAGCGACTTCGTGCTTATCGATGATGAGCATAATGTTATAAGCAAACTGTATTTAAAGACGCAAGGCCAACCTATAAAAGCTATAAAGGATGGATTGAGGTTGCTGCGAGACGAAATGCCTGAAGAGGCTGATATAACCGGCGTAGGTTCCACAGGCAGCGGTCGTGATTTAGCTGGTGTGATGGTAGGCGCGGATATAGTGAAAAATGAAATAACCGCTCATGCGGTGGCAACCTTGGAAAAAGTTTCTGATGTTTCTACTATATTGGAAATAGGAGGGCAAGATTCTAAGATTATTATAATACGCGATGGCATAGTGACGGACTTTGCCATGAATACCGTATGTGCGGCTGGTACCGGCTCATTTTTGGACAGGCAGGCCGCGCGCCTCGACGTGCCAATAGAGCAATTCGGCGAGATGGCGCTTAGGTCTACTACTAAAGTACGTATAGCCGGCCGGTGTGCCGTATTCGCCGAGTCGGATATGATACACAAGCAGCAGATGGGCTATGAGCCCGAGGATATAATAAATGGTTTATGCGAGGCTTTGGTTAGAAATTATTTGAACAATGTGGGCAAAGGTAAGGAGATACTGCCCAAAGTCGTTTTTCAAGGTGGAGTGGCCGCTAACGTAGGTATAAAACACGCATTTGAAGAGGCATTAAAATGTGATGTATATGTACCTGAACACCACGAGGTCATGGGAGCCATCGGAGCCGCCATACTTGCTCAGGAAGAGGCCGAGCGTAAAGGATATACTGATTTTCGAGGATTTGATCTCGTCGATATGGATTTTAAAACCAAAAGCTTTGATTGTGATGGTTGTGCCAACCAATGCGAGGTGGTACAGATTATGGCTGATAAACAGGTGGTGGCCAGATGGGGTGACAGGTGCGGCAAATGGCACAACGCTTTGCTGAAGAGGCAACGCAGGGATAAAGATAAGGCTATGGCATAAACTTGATTCAAGAGGCGAATACTAATATAAAAAGGAGGCGCTATTTATGGAGTCCCCCAGTATTCAACAGAGAAGGTACGTAGCCTCGATATGCGAAGAGTATCGCTCCATCAATTCGGCTATGAGCGATGTTGTTAATCAGGATGAGGTAAGTTGCAGCAATTGCGTGCATTGGCATGATGGGAGCTGCAAGATATTCGATAAAGAATTGGCTGGTACCGATCAGACATAAAAGGTGCGGGATAATCCTGCACCTTATTTGTTGGGGTTAAACGTAAATAACAATTCTATCCGCGGCCAAACGCTCTATGCCGCGCCATTTCTATTCCAACCTTATCGCTTTATCTGACACAAGGTATAAATACTATGTTATAATAAGGTATAAAGAATATAGATAGTGGGAGAACATTTTGATATGGCTTTAGATGCAATAGCTGTGCGGTGTGTGGTAGATGAACTGAATAGCCGTATTCTAGACTGCCGCATAGATAAGATATATCAGCCCGAAAGGGATGAAATAATACTTCATGCCAAAGGCAAGGCCGGAGGGGGTACACTGCTGATTTCGGCCAATGCTGCCAATGCTCGGGTTAACTTAACCGAGTGTTCTATGGTAAACCCCATGAATGCCCCTATGTTCTGTATGGTGTTGCGCAAGCATATGCAGGGAGGGCGTATAGTTTCAGTGGAACAGCCCGATACCGAGCGCATCGTAGAAATAGGTGTGGAGAGCTACGACGAGCTGGGCGACAGGACTTCAAAGCGGCTGGTGATAGAGATTATGGGACGCCACAGCAATATAATACTGATCAACAAAGATGGCGTTATCATAGACAGCATAAAACATATAACCCATGAGATGAGCCGCGTGCGCCAGGTATTGCCAGGACTGCCTTATGTCTACCCGCCGAAACAGGATAAGATCGATCCATTTTCAATCAGTAAGAATGAGATGGCCTCGCGATTGCCTGGCCAACCTGCGTCGATGAGCTTGGAGCAGGCCCTTTCCGGCATCATAAATGGGATATCGCGTTCTACTGCGGCTGAAATTGCGGCTATCGCTGGTATGGACGGCAATTTGAAGCTGGAACAGATTACCTTGGAAGCCCTAGATGTTTTATGGGATGCATTTGAGCGCTTCAGGAGCGATGTGGTCGACAAAAGATGGCAGCCTGCTATAATATATGACGAGCAAGGTAATCCTGTAGATTTTTCCCCGCTGCATGTACACCGCCGTGTAAACGGTCAAGTGGTTTATATGCGGTCCATAAGCCAGGTACTAGACCAATACTATGCTCAGAAGGATGCCTCAGACCATATAAAACAAAAATCGTCAGACTTGCGTAAGCTGCTCAATACCCATTTAGAAAGGGCAAAAAGGAAGTTGGAGATACAACAGCGGGAGCTTGCACAGACTGAAGATATGGATCGCTATAAGCTGTACGGTCAACTCATAACATCCAATCTATATCAGTTGCAACATGGACAGAGCGAGGCGACACTGAGCAATTTCTATAGTCAAACAATGGACGAGGTGAGCATCCCATTGGATCCGTCAATTACGCCGGCTGAAAATGCACAGCGTTATTTTAAGCTGTATAATAAGGCCAAGAATGCTGCAGCAGCTTTAATACCCCAGATAGAACAGACTAGGGACGAAATAGAGTATCTGGAAAGCCAATTGGATAATCTTGAGCGATGCACCGAAGAGGCTGATATAGATGAGATACGCCAGGAGTTATCGGAGCAGGGTTATATAAAGCACAGGCATAAAAATAACGCTAAGAGCAAGGCAAAACCATCGCAGCCTCATCACTTTGTATCATCGACGGGCATGGACATATATGTAGGCAAGAATAACGTTCAAAATGATATGCTGACATTGAGATGGGCCGCTAAGAGTGATTATTGGTTTCATGTTAAAGATTTGCCCGGTTCACATGTTATAATAAGAAGCCAGGGCAAACTGCCGGATCAGCAAACGCTGCTTGAAGCGGCTATATTGGCGGCGCATTACAGCAAAGGGCGCGATTCCAGCAATGTTGCTGTGGATTATACCCAATGCAAATACGTAAATAAGCCGGCCGGTGCCAAACCCGGCAAGGTGATATATACAAATTACAAAACGCTGTATGTGACTCCGAATGCCGATTTGTTGAAAAAGCTGCATCGAATTGTGTGATGGTCGTATTTGAATAAAAAACCTTAAAAAAAGGTTTAATTATCGATTAGCATATGTTATAATGATATAGCGAGCTTTAACGCGATAATGCTTTATAAAGCGTCTGTTTTCAATTTGGAAGGTGTGGGATTTCTATTATGATAAAAAGCATGACCGGATATGGTAGAGGCCAATGCAGCGCTGGTGAATGGGATGTCTTGGCTGAGATAAGGGCGGTGAATCATCGTTATACCGACATAAATATAAGGGTATCCAGGCAGCTTATGTTTATGGAAAACGATATTAAAAAGCTCATACAGAAAAGCGTGGGCAGGGGCAAAATCGATGTATCGATATCATGCGAAAGGCGGGGTGAAGCCAATATAACAGCCGGATTCGATGAAACGGCATTTAAGGCATATATAGAGCTGTCCAGAAGATTGGCCGATGATTACAGATTGTATAGCGGATTAAGCGTGGCGGATATATTAGGCTTACCTGGCGTATTGAATACGGGATGGGATGGCATGGCCGATGAATCTGTACTGTCCGAGGCGGTTCTCCGATGCGTGGGCAAGGCATTAGAAGAGCTTATAACCATGCGTAGCAATGAAGGGCGAAACCTATATGCTAATATATACGAATGCTTAGAGGGATTGCGCGCTATAGTAGACAGTATAAAATTGAAAGCCGATGGAGTCGTAGCTGCGTACAAGGATAAGCTGGCTGCTCGGATACAGGAAATGGTGGGTGATACGCTGTTAGATAACGATCGACTTATGCTTGAGATAGCGCTCTATGCCGATAAAAGCGATATAAGCGAGGAGATAACCAGGCTATACAGTCACCGAAAAGATAAGGGAGCAGATACAGAATATTGAATGATTTGGAGGCATTTTTGTGAATATACGGTTGATAAATATAGGTTTTGGCAATATAGTATCAGCCAATAGACTTATAGCTATAGTTAGTCCGGAATCAGCTCCTATAAAGCGCATAGTACAGGATGCGAGGGATAGAGGCATGCTTATAGACGCAACCTATGGCCGAAGGACCAGAGCGGTAATAATTACCGATAGCGATCATGTAATACTATCGGCTATTCTGCCTGAGACGGTGGCTCATAGGCTGAATGTTCAGGAAGGCATAAAATACGAAGAAGATTATAATGAAGAGGATGAATAAAGGAATATGCAACAGGGGCTGCTTATCGTTATTTCCGGCCCGTCCGGGGCCGGGAAAGGAACCATATGCCGTGCTTTGTGCCGATTTAATCATAATGTGGAGCTGTCCATATCGGTAACTACAAGAGCACCCAGGCGCGGAGAGAGGGATGGCGTAAATTACTTTTTTAAGACAGTCGATGAATTCAAGCGAATGATAGAAGACGGTGAATTTTTGGAATACGCCGAGGTGTACGGCAATTATTACGGCACACCCAAATCGTATGTGCGCGAGCGTTTGATGGAAGGCAAGGATGTAATACTGGAGATAGATATACAGGGTGCGCTCAATATAAAAGAAAAATTCGACGATGCCGTATTCATATTCATATTACCGCCGTCCATGGAAGAGTTAAAACGGCGCATAGTAAAAAGGGGCACTGAGAGCGAGGAGGAGCTATTAAAGCGTTTTAACAGTTCTTATAAAGAGCTTAATTTTATAAACCGATATAACTACGTCGTTATAAACGATGTAGTAGAAGCGGCCGCTCGAAAAATCAACGCGATAATAACCGCTGAAAAATGCAGGGTGGAACGCAATAAGGATCTTTACATAAATTATTTGGAGGGATTAGAAAAATGATTTATCCACCTCTTAAGGATTTGCTGAGTAGGGTTGATAGCAAATATACATTGGTAGTAATGGTAGCAAAAAGGGCTAGACAATTGGCGGAGGGAGAACCTAGACTGGTATCCAATGTTCCGTCCAATAATCCCGTTACTATAGCTGCATGCGAGATAGCCCAGGGTAAGATCACATATGAACGGGTCAAATAATAAAACGGTCGTTTTAGGGGTAACGGGTGGTATAGCTGCTTATAAGGCTGTGGATATAGTCAGCCGCTTAAAAAAAGCCGGCGTCGATGTCTACGTTATAATGACGCGACATGCGGCACAATTTGTCGCACCTTTGACATTTCAGTCCATATCGGAACATCCGGTGGCGGTGGATATGTTTCAGCCTTTTATGGCCGATGAGATAGAGCATATAGCGCTGGCTAAGAGGGCGGACTTATTCCTCATAGCGCCGGCTACTGCTAATATAATAGGCAAGATAGCCAACGGTATAGCCGATGACATGTTATCCACCACTGTTATGGCTACGCATGCCAAAGTTGTGTTGGCTCCTGCTATGAATACCAATATGTACTTAAATCCTATCGTCCAACATAACATAAGCATTCTCAAAGATAAAGGCTATGAGGTGATAGAACCCGAGAGCGGGCGTTTGGCATGCGGTGATTACGGTACGGGACGACTGCCCTCTCCTGAGGTCATAGTTCAGACTGTCATAAGGATGCTAAACGTCAAGAACGACCTTGACGGCAAAACCGTTATGGTTACGGCAGGGCCTACGCGCGAGGCCATAGACCCTGTGAGGTATATAAGCAATCATTCCAGCGGTAAAATGGGGTATGCAATAGCTCGAGCAGCATTGGATAGAGGAGCAAAGGTTCTGCTCATATCGGGACCGGTAGCCCTTACGCCACCGGCAAGGGCGGAGGTTATACCTGTGATGTCGGCTCAGGACATGTATGAGGCGGTGGTGAGCCGTTTTGAAGAAGTAGATGCCGTAATAGGCGCCGCAGCGCCTGCCGATTACAAGCCGGCTGAAGTGAGCCCAACCAAAATAAAAAAGACAGAAGATACCATGACCATAACTCTTATCAGGACTCCTGATATAATAAAAACGCTGGGACAGACCAAAACCAAGCAGAAGGTGGTAGGTTTTGCAGCTGAGACTCAAGATATCGAGCAGTACGCGCGCCAGAAGCTGGTAGATAAGAATATGGATATGATAGTGGCCAATGACGTAAGCGTTGCTGGAGTAGGCTTTGGCAGCGACTATAACGCCGTCAAGATAATACGCCATGACGGCAATTTGAAAGAAGTACCCAGAATGTCAAAAGAGCAAGTGGCTCATATTATACTGGATGAATTAGCAGGTCTTTTTGAGGTCGATATCACATGAAGCCGCGTTTTGCCAGCGTGGCGCTGAATGTGCCGGCAGGCAGCGATACGTATTCATATAGAATAGTCGATGATGTAAGCGATGATATGCTGATAGGGCGTCGTGCCGTAGTAATGCTAGGTAACCGTCTTGTGGAAGGTTATATCGTCGATATAACCGATCATGCTGACATAGAAGAAGATAAAATAAAGCCTGTAGAGGCGTTGTTGGATAAAGAGCCTATTTTCACCAGGGCTATGTTGGATTTGGCTTTATGGATGAAAGAGCAATACCTATGCCCCCTGGGTGCGGCATTGGCATGCATGCTCCCTCCGGGCGTCAAGGCCAGGATTCAAAAAATGATAGTACTGACAAACGAGACGGATGCTATCGATAATACCAAATCCTCAATTATCAATGCATTAAAAGATAATAAAGGTCGCATGGCTTTAAATGCTTTGAAAAAGGTCGTGCCCGTAAAAAATATAAGTAGCGTGTTGGCTGAATTAGAGCGGGATGGCGTAATAGCATATGAGTATACTGTAAAAGAAAGCGTGCGCATAAAAGATGACTACGATGAGACTGCGGCGTCCGGCTCCATCGGCACAGTCCGGCCGGTACAACAGCAGCTTCAAGCCATAACGGTTATAAACAAAGCCGTGGACAAAGGCGAAGGTTCTTTTTTGCTGCATGGTGTGACGGGCAGCGGTAAGACAGAGGTGTATCTGCAAGCCATACAACATGCCATGGATATAGGCAAAGATGCGATAGTGCTGGTGCCGGAGATATCGCTTACACCACAGATGGTAGCGCTTTTTACGGCAAGATTCGGCTCCAGCATAGCGGTATGGCACAGTCGCCTCTCTATGGGCGAGAAATACGCCCAATGGTGGCGTATAAAAAACGGACAAGCACGTGTGGTGGTAGGCGCGCGCTCGGCTGTATTCGCACCTGTGCGGCGGTTGGGGCTTATAGTGCTCGATGAGGAGCAGGAGAGCAGTTATAAATCCGATATGACGCCCAAATATGACGCCAGGGAAGTGGCCAGACGGCGCTGCGATATAGAAGCAGGCGTGCTGGTGCTTGGCAGCGCTACCCCATCTCTTGAAACATATCATGCCGCCCGCAAAGGCGATATGCATTTGTTGGTCATGCCTGACAGGATAAATGGCAAGCCGTTGCCTCATGTGGAGATAGTGGATATGCGCCAGGAAATAGCATATGGCAATAAAAGCATTTTCAGCACAAAACTGCTCAAGGCCATAGCATACAATTTGAAAGCCGGCCAGCAGAGCATACTATTCATGAACAGACGAGGATTTTCTACATTTGTATCATGCCGGAACTGCGGGCTTGTGATGAAATGCCCCCACTGCGATATATCGCTTGTATACCACTCGGATAAAGGGCAACTGCAATGCCATTACTGCGGCTATAAGATGCCGGTGCCCAAAGCATGCCCAAAATGCAAAAGTCCCTATATACGATACTTCGGAGCCGGCACACAGCGAATAGAGCATGATATAAAGCAGATTTTTCCACGAGCGCGTGTCGTACGCATGGATACCGATACTGTTACTAAGAAGAACGCTCATAGAGATATATTGCGCTTGGTATGGCGCCATGAGGTGGATATATTGGTAGGCACGCAAATGATAGCCAAAGGGTTGGATTTTCCGGAAGTGACGCTGGTAGGAGTGGTGGCTGCAGATACGGCGCTTAATATACCGGATTTTCGCAGTGCGGAGGATACATTTCAATTGGTTACACAGGTTGCAGGCAGAGCCGGTAGAGCAGCCAAACCCGGTATGGTTATAGTACAGACATATCAGCCTGAACATTATAGCCTGCAGGCTGCCGTAAGGCATGATTACGAGAGCTTTTACCGCCAAGAGATCGAGATAAGGGAAAGGCTTAAATATCCACCGTTTTCCGATATAATAAAAATATCTTTATCAGGCAAACGTCTGCCCGATATCATAAAAGCGGCCGAGGATCTGGCAAATGAACTGCATTGCTATCTGAATAATATGTGCTATAATAATAATGTGGAGATATTAGGCCCATCGCCGGCTCCTATGGAAAAGATAAAGGATGAGTATCGTTGGCAGATAATATTAAAGGTAGATGTCAATATAATGGATGATATCAAATATGATATAAAGCGCATGGTGGACAGATATTCATATGCCGACATGGACATAAATCCGTATAGTATGCTGTGAGGAGGTGCATTATAAAATGGCATTAAGAGAAATACGAAAGTTTAAGGATCCGATACTGCGTAAAAAAGCGCGACCGGTTGTTAAAATAGATAAGAGACTGTTGACGCTGCTGGATGACATGGCTGAGACCATGAAAAAAGCCGAGGGCGTAGGCTTGGCTGCCCCGCAAGTGGGCATATTAAAGCGCGTTGTGATCATAGCTGATATGGATGAGGATAAGATAATCGAGCTCATAAACCCTGAGATCATCGCTCAATCGGGCGAGCAGGTAGGACTTGAAGGATGCCTCAGCTTTCCTGGCATGAGCGGCACTGTAAAAAGGCCGGAGCAGGTCACTGTGCGTGCAATGGACAGAAACGGTGAGATCCGTGAAATAACGGGCACAGGGATTATAGCCAGGGCATTTTGCCACGAGATAGACCATTTGGAGGGCATAGTATTTTTGGATAAAGTTATACCTGAGCCGGAATCCGAACAAGAACCGGATGAGCAACAGGAGGAAACCGCTCTGTGAAGATAGTGTTTATGGGTACGCCTGAGTTTGCGGTAGCATCGTTGGAGGCTATCCTGGAGCAGGGGCATGAAGTGATAGGCGTTGTAACGCAGCCTGATAAACCAAAGGGAAGGGGAGGTCGTTTGGCCTCCCCTCCTGTCAAAGAGGTGGCTGTGCAACGAGGCATACAAGTTTATCAACCGCCGCGTATCAGAGAAACGAATTTCGTAGAACAGTTGAGAAACATGAAACCAGATGTCATCGTCGTTACAGCCTTTGGTCAGATACTGCCTAAATCAGTGCTGGATATCCCGCCCAAAGGCTGCGTAAATGTCCATGCATCGCTGTTGCCCAAATACAGAGGTGCGGCACCTATACAGTTCGCTATAATAAACGGTGAAAGCCGAACCGGCATAACCACAATGTATATGGATGAGGGCATGGATACGGGCGATATGATACTGCAGCGAGCTATAGATATACGTCCCGACGAAACAGCAGGCCAGCTTCATGACAGATTAGCGGCATTAAGCAAAGATGTTCTGAAGGATACACTGCTGCTTATAGAGCAAGGCCGAGCGCCGCGTATAAAGCAGAACGATAATGAAGCCACCTATTGCAGCAAGCTTACAAAAGAAATGGGGCACATAAACTGGGATGCGGACGTTAAAACCGTATATAACCTTATACGCGGCGTCACACCATGGCCTGGAGCATATGTGTTCTATGATGATACCATGATCAAGATATGGCATGCCCGCATTGTATCGGATTATAAGGATGCGTTGCCCGGCCAAATAGTTGATATAGATCGAGAATATGGTATAATAATAAAGTGCAAAGATGGATGCATAGCTGTAGATGAGGTACAGCAACAGAATAAAAAGCGCATGAATATTGAAGAATATTTAAGAGGGCATAAGATAGAAATAGGAACAATGTTAAGATAGGGGGAATTTATATGCCATATTTGTATGGATTCGATACAGGTTTTTTGCTATTTTTTATACCGGCCATTATATTGGCGATGTACGCCCAATTTAAGGTGCAAAGCACATTTGCCAAATATCTTAAGGTACCTAACAGGAAAGGGTATACCGGTGCTGAGGTAGCACGTTATATATTGGATGCCAATGGTTTGAACGATGTGCGCATAGAACGCATACCGGGGGCTTTGACCGATCACTATGATCCATCAAAACGCGTACTGCGCTTGTCGGAGCCGGTTTATTCCCAACCGTCTATAGCCTCTATAAGCGTCGCCGCGCATGAGAGCGGCCATGCCGTACAGCATCAGCGCGGTTATTTTCCGCTCATAGCGCGCAACGCACTGGTGCCGATAGTGAATTTTAGCGCACAGTTTACTTGGATACTTATTATATTAGGCCTTATAATGAGTTCGGCCAGTTTGATAGATGCGGGCATAATATTGTTTTCTGCAGCGGTATTGTTTCAGATAATAACGTTGCCTGTGGAATTTAATGCTAGTCATAGGGCGTTAGCGATGATGAGCCAGAGCGGTATTATAACCGATGACGAGCGACCGAAGGCTAGGGCTGTATTGAGCGCAGCTGCTTTGACATATGTGGCTGCAGCCGCGGTATCTATAGCTCAACTATTAAGACTGCTTCTTATAAGAGGCGACAGAGACTGATATTATATGGTAGATAAAGCAAGAGACGCAGCACTGAAGCTATTGCATGATATAGATATTAAAAAGGGCTATATAAATTTAGAGATTAAACCGGCGTTGAAAGATAATAGCCTTTCAACGCTGGACAGAGCTTTTATAACCGACATCGTATATGGCGTTACGCGCTACCGCCTGATGCTGGATTGGCTTATAAAGCGCTATTCCAGAGGAGGTAAGGCATCGCCTTGGATTAGAAATATATTGCGCATGGGCATGTATCAGATACTGTATATGGACAAGGTTCCTGATTTTGCCGCGTGCGACAGCAGTGTGGAATTGGCAAAAAAGCGCGCCGGCCAAAGAGAAGCCGGATATGTTAACGCCGTATTAAGGCGCCTTATACAAGAAAAAGACGATATTGTTTCCCTTTTTCCTCAGGATGGTGTTTCCAGAATAGCGCTTAAGTATTCCTTTCCCGAATGGATGATACGCTTATGGCTTAATACTATGGATGAAACGTTTGTGGAGGAGCTTTGTGCCGCACAAAATATCAGGCCGCTTTTGACTATAAGGGCTAATGAGCTCAAGATATCGCAGGATGATTTTGTAAAATTGTTGGAGCGGCACGATATAGCCCATAGTTGCGGGGTATATCTGCCCGAGGCGCTTAATATAGAACAAAATGTCGATGTACAAAGCCTGCCGGGTTATAACGACGGGCTTTTTGCTGTTCAGGACGAGGCGTCTATGATGGTGGCTCATGCGGTGGATCCTAGGCCGGGACAAATCATAATTGATGCCTGCGGTGCGCCCGGCGGCAAAGCTGTCCATATGGCGCAGTTTATGAAAAACCAAGGACGCATACTGTCGATCGACGTGTATCCTCATAGGATAGAGCTTATAAAGGCACAATGCGCCAGGCTTGGTGTAAATTGTGTAGAAGCCGTATGCCATGACAGCACCGTATATAATGAGGATTGGTATGATATAGCCGATGCGGTGCTGATAGATGCTCCATGCTCAGGATTAGGCATTATACGGCATAAGCCGGACATAAAATGGCGGAGGGCCGAAAAAGATATAGGAGAGCTTTTGCAGATACAAAGGCGAATATTGGATACATGCAGCCGTTATGTTAAACCACAAGGCGCACTCATTTACAGTACATGTACCATAAACCCCGATGAAAATCAGAATATGATAAATAATTTTTTAAATGATCACAGCGACTTTATATTGGACGACGTCTATCAAAAATTGCCGCATGCGTTAAGTGTTTATCATGACAGCAGGGATAAATGGGTACAATTTTATCCGAATGAGGATAAAATAGATGGCTTTTTCGTGGCTAGAATGCTTAAAGTGAGGTGAAGGTATGGAAGAACCGATAGCTCTTAAGGATATGAGCATGGATGATATGAGTAAACTGGTTCAACAGCTCGGACAGCCGGCATACCGCGCCCAGCAAATATTTAGCTGGATTTATAAAGGTATAGACGATATAGATGAGATGAGCAATATGCCAGCGGATTTCCGCAAGAGGCTGAAGGAACGTTGCTATACCGATTCATGCCGCATATATAAGCGCCAGCAGTCTGAGGATGGCAGCGCTATGAAATATTTGTTTTTATTAAAAGATGGTAATATAATAGAAAGTGTATTGATGAGATATGAGTACGGTAACAGCGTATGCGTATCCACACAGATAGGCTGCCGCATGGGATGTGCGTTTTGTGCATCTACTATAAAAGGCGTAAAGAGGAATCTTACCAAAGGTGAGATGATTGATCAGGTACTGCGTATACAGCAGGATATCGGCCAGAGGGTTTCGCATGTAGTGCTGATGGGTAGCGGCGAGCCATTGGACAACTACGAGCAAAGCATAGCCTTTATGCGTCTGCTGCATGAGCCTAAGGGCCTTAATATGAGCTACAGGAATATTACGTTGTCCACGTGTGGATTGGTACCGCACATATATGATCTGGCAAAAGAAGGTATGCCTATTACGTTGGCAGTATCATTGCATGCTCCTAACGACGACATACGCAAGCAGCTTATACCTATATCCAAGGCTTATTCGATAGATGATATAATAAAAGCTTGCAATTATTATATTGAAAAAACAGGCAGGAGGATTACGTTTGAGTATATAATGCTTAAGGATATAAATGACAGAGAAGAGCATGCGTATATGCTGGCCGATGCGCTTAAGGGCATGATATGCCACGTCAATCTTATACCGTTTAACGATGTGGAAGGACGTGAATTTCAACCGTCTTCACAGAAACAAATAGAGCATTTTTATGGCATACTGAATAAAAAAGGTATACCTGTGAGCATACGGAGGCGTTTGGGTACTGATATAGATGCGGCGTGCGGCCAATTGCGCCGCCGCTTTGTCGATGAGTGATGGAGGGATGATATGGGGATAGCAGCTTTAAGCGATAGGGGCAAGATGCGCAGCCATAATGAAGATTATTATTTTATACCCGATGGCAAAAGAATATGCGATAACGTGCTATTGGTCGCTGATGGTATGGGTGGACACAATGCGGGTGACGTCGCGAGTTATATAGCTATTAATGCTATGGTGGACTATATAAAACAGCATAAAACGGATCGCATCCATTTCGCCGATTTAATGGCCAATGCCATGCAATACGCTAATAGACGGCTCATCGAATTATCTGAGCAGTATGAGCAATATGAGGGTATGGGCACTACAATGACAGCAGCATGGGTAACCGATGACAAGATCTATATAACGCATATCGGCGACAGCAGGGCTTATTTGATAAACGAAAGCTGCATCAAGCAGCTTACCGAAGATCATTCACTTGTACAAGAGATGGTCAATAAGGGGACTATTACCAAAGACCAGGCGTTTAATCATCCGCAGCGCAATGTGATAACCAGGGCGTTGGGCAGCGAGGATAATATAGAAATAGACCGCGTGGAAATTCCCTATAATGCCGGAGATATATTATTGCTGTGCACTGATGGTCTTACATGTCAATTGAGCGATCAGGAGATATGGGAGATATGCGCCGCCGATAATGAATTAAGCTATAAGGCTGATGCTATGGTTAGGCTTGCCAATGATAGAGGTGGTTTGGATAATATTACCGTTATCCTCTTTCAACAATCTAGAATAGGGGAAAAAGATGAATGGATGCATTAATCGGTAAGATATTGGGCGGGCGCTATGAAATAGTGGAGAAGATAGGCGAAGGCGGCATGGCGGTGGTGTATAGGGCACATTGTCATCTGCTTAGCCGCGATGTGGCGGTGAAAATCCTAAGGCCGGAGTATGCCAACAATGAGGAATTCATAAGGCGTTTTAGAAAAGAAGCGCAGGCTGCCGCTTCACTCTCCCATCATAATATAGTTAATATATACGATATAGGCAATGATAACAATCTAAGATATATAGTTATGGAATATATAGACGGCCCCACACTTAAGGATGTTATAAAACGCGACGCTCCTTTGACATATGAGAGGGCTGTAAATATAGCCATACAAATATGTGCGGCATTGGATCATGCCCATAAGCACGGTATAGTACATAGGGATATAAAGCCTCAGAATATAATGCTTACCGCTGACGGTGTGGTGAAAGTAACCGATTTCGGCATCGCCAAAGCCGTGGCCGATATTTCTACCACGCTGTACGACACCGATACCATGGGATCGGTGCATTATCTGTCGCCGGAGCAGGCTCGTGGTGGGTATGTAGATGCCAAGTCGGATATATATTCGCTGGGCGTGGTGCTCTATGAGATGGTGACGGGCCAGGTGCCGTTCACAGGCGATACCGCTGTAGCGATAGCGCTTAAGCATTTACATGATGATATAAGATCGGTCAGGGAGCTTAATCCGGATGTGCCGCCGGCGCTGGATCAAGTTATAACAAAAGCTTTGCAAAAGGACAGGGATCGACGCTACGATAGTGCTATGGAGATGATGATGGATTTGCGGCGTGTACTGCGCGAGCCATACGGTACATTCGTCAGTATTAGCGACTCCATGGTCGATGAGCCTACGCGAGTAGTACCTGCCATACATGAGCGCGATCATGACAAACCGCAACCTTCTGCCGAAGAACGTCCCGCTAGGAGGGTGTGGAAGGTTGTTATCATAACGGTTGCTATTATTGCTATTATGGCAGCCGGAGCAGCGACGGCTATGAGGGTATATAATGATTATTTTGCCGTACCTGATGTAACGGTGCCATCTATATTGCGTCAGGAAGAAAGTGTTGCTAGACAGCAATTGGAATCTCTTGGATTAGTTATGAATGTCGTCGATCGCCAGTACAATGATGAAGTGCCGGAGGGATATATAATTTCGCAAGATCCCCAGCCCAATACAACGGTAAAAAAAGGGGCTGCCGTAAATGTGGTCGTAAGCCAGGGCACTCAGGATATAGAGGTGCCATCTATAATAAACAAAACCGAACCCGAAGCGAAATTAATATTAGAGGAGGCAGGTCTAGAGTCGGGTGAGGTAAGGCATAGCTACAGTGACGAATACCCTGCCGGGTATGTGATGGACCAGAATCCAAAAGCAGGTATACATGTAACCGGAGACAATATAAAGGTGGATTACGTCGTTAGCGATGGTCCGGAGACAACTACTATAACGCTGCCGGATTTTTCGGGACAGCTTTTGGACGATGCTCAAAAAGTTCTGGAATCATACGGGCTTAAAATCGGGCGTATTGTCAGAGAAGACAGCTCATATGATAAGGATGTTATATTAAGGCAAAATCCGGAACCACAAACTCAAGTAACCGAAGGCAGTGCGGTAGACTTCTGGGTGAGCAGCGGAAAGCCGAAGATATACTCGCCCAAGCAGATAACCATACCCTTGCCTCAGGACTGGCCGGATCCGGAAGATCCGGAAAAACCTGCTGAAGAGCTTGTTATAAAGGTGCTTAAAAAAGAAGGCGATGTAACAGAAGTTGTCTATCAAGGAGTTCATAAGCCTTCTGAAAATGAAATAAAAATAAATGTGGAGGGTAAGAGCAAAGCCGTAGTGGAAGTATATATATTCGATCAACTTTATAAAAGCATAGAAATAGATTTTACCAAGGAGGATTCATGATCCTGGAAGGTATTATAATAAAGGGTGTGGGCGGTTTATATAAGGTGGCGGTAGCTGATAATATATATGACTGTAAAGCTCGAGGCAAGTTTAGAAAACTCAATATAATACCTATGGTAGGGGATAAGGTGCGCATAAAGGTTTTGGATGATGGTACAGGGGTAATAGATGAAATAATGCCGAGACGCAATGAGCTGGCGAGGCCTCCGGTGGCCAATGTCGATCAGATGGTCGCGGTGGTAGCTGTGGCGCAACCGGAGCCAAACCTGTTGCAATTGGATAAGCTTATATTGGCTGCAGAAAAACAACAACTGGATATTATAGTATGTATAAATAAAATAGATTTAGATGATGGAATGGTTCAATGTAAGGCTATCAGCAAGGCCTATCAGACGGCGGGCTATGACGTTGTTTATATCAGCGTAGCCCGCTCTATGAGGGGTATAGAGGATGTAAAACGTTTTTTACGCGGTAAGATATCGGTTATAGCAGGTCAATCGGGCGTAGGAAAATCGAGCATTATAAATGCTATATGCGGTCAAAACCGTATGGCAGTGGGAGAAATAAGCGCTAAAGCCGGATTGGGCAAACATACTACGCGGCATGTCGAGCTGCTGGCCGTAGATGGCGGTATGATAGCCGATACACCAGGATTTAGCGCATTCGAGCTCCGATTGACAAAAGAAGAAGCGGCGGCTTTCTATAGAGAATTTTCATCATATGCTGCAGAATGTCATTTCAGAAACTGTCTGCACTTAAAAGAGCCTGATTGCGCTGTCAGGCAGGCCGTTGAACAAGGATTGATAGATAGAGGCAGATATGAGCGCTATGTCTATATTCAGAACGAACTGGAACGGGAGAAAGGATTTGTACGATGGTGAAACTAATTCCATCCATATTGTCGGCGGATTTCTTCGATTTGGGCCATGCAGTTAAGGAGTTGCAAAAAGGCGGCGCCGATGGTATACATGTGGATGTAATGGACGGCCACTTTGTGCCTAATATTAGCATGGGCCCTATGGTGGTAAAGTCGATAAAATCTCATATAAATATGTTCACGGACGTCCACCTCATGATAGATAACCCCGATGAATATATAGATGCATTTTCTAAAGCGGGGGCCGATTCCATAACGGTACATGCAGAGGTGTTGCGCCATCCGCTGAGAACCATAGATATTATAAAAAGAAACGGTTTAAAAGCGGCTATAGCATTGAATCCGGCCACTCCGCTGTCGGTGCTGGACTATATTATGGATGCGGCGGACATGATACTATTGATGACGGTTAACCCGGGTTTTGGAGGTCAGCAGTTCATACCATCCATGTTGGATAAGATAGCTGATTTAAAGAGGATAAAGGATAAGCGTGGATTTAACTTCGACATACAGACAGACGGCGGCATAACGATGGATAATGTGCATGGTGTGATGGCTGCCGGAGCCAATGTTATAGTCACTGGATCGGCTATATTAAATCAACCCGATATAGCCGAAGCTGCCGCTGACTTCAAATATAACATGCTGCGCGGTGCTATGATATGAAAGGCATAATTATATGCAATGGAATAGCGGAGGATTATAATACTATAAAATGTGCCGGCGCGGATCTCATAGTATGTGCGGATGGCGGCGCCGATCATGCCTATAAGGCGGGAATCGTACCTCACTGCATAATAGGCGATCTGGATTCGATAAGCGACGAGGCAAGGGCTTATTTTGAATCAAAAGGAGTGGAGTTTTCAAAATACCCCAAAGATAAAGATGAAACCGATACCCATTTGGCCATAAACTATTGCATTGCACATGGATGCGATGATATAACGCTATATGCTGCGTTGGGCGGGCGGTTCGATCATGCCTTTGCAAACGTTTCACTGCTTGCCATGCTTAAACAGAGCGGCATATCGGCTTGCATAGTGGATGGAGACAGCGCTTTATATGTGAGCGACGATGAATTGAAAATAAGCGGTAAACAGGGTGATCTGCTTTCTTTACTCCCGTTGGGCGACGGGGTTACCATTTTATTTACTGATGGGCTTTATTATGCCGTAAAGGATAGAAAATTCCCTTTCGGGTATCCATTCGGCGTGAGCAATGTTTTTACGGGTTCCGAGGCCTTAATAAGGCTGAGCGGGGGCTGGTTGCTGGCAGTGCATACAGCGCTATAAAATTGTGTCACTTTTCGATAAGTTGCATAATATGAAATATGGAGTTTTTTTTCGAGAGGAGAGTCGTCGATGGGGTGGAACTCTCTTAATACAAAGCGTGTGATCGGTATAGCGCTGATGGCTGGCGGCATTGTTATAATAGGCATCATAGTGCCGGTAAAAGTATGGTTATTTATATTAGGCGGTTTACTTATATGGTATGGTTACGTTACGGTTAAATCCATGTAGCGGAGGTGTGGGCTGTTATGAAGATTTATGTGTTTAAAGCGCCGAGGGGGTTGCGGGGTTTGCTGAAAACGATATTCGGCATTCGGATAGGAGGCTGACCATTATTTGGCCAGCCGACCTCCCACGAAAGGATTTTTTAATGGAACAAAAATTTACTCATCGTTTAGATACACGCAACATAAGTGCAAGTGAAAAAAGACAACATGAATTATCTTTATATTGGGAAACATT
>NZ_JAIHAU010000018.1 GCF_020054945.1 Mahella sp. | reverse complement strand
TTGAGATTTTTGTTTGTTTTATATTTAAATTATCTCAGGCAGGGGTTCTTTTGTCAAAACCCATTTTAGCCTTTCAAAGCATTACAGGAATGCTCCTATCTGATATAGCGTACATTTTTTGTGCTCATAGATTAATCATTGTTTCCAGCATGCCGTCTACGGTAGAGACTTTGGATGTAATAACGCGTAGTCCGAATTTATCCGCCTCAGCGGCCGTTTCACGGCCGATGCATACGGCGATGCAGTGTGAAAAACTCAGATGCGGAAATGCCTGCGCAAATCCTTTCACCGTAGAAGGGCTGGTGAAAGCGATGAGGTCGAATTCTCCGTTCTCGATGCTTTTCCGGATTTCGGGGAACTCCGTCTGGGCTGTGAAGTGCGTTTCGTATACCGGGACCGCCTCAAATGGGATTCCAGCGCGAGAAAGTTGCTCTTCCAGTGCACGGGAGCCTTCACGCGCCCGGATGATCAGAATGTTATCGCCTGGTTCTGCGGATTTCGCCAGGGCTTTTCCCAGATGCGCACCGTCAAACCACTGCGGGATCAGGTCTGGCAGGACACCGTGCATCTCCAATCGTTTCGCGGTGGCGGTGCCGATCGCGGCGATTTTGGTAGATCCCAGCGCACGGGTATCCCTGCCGGTACGGCGCAGGGCTTCGAAGAAAACATCCACTCCGAAGACGCTTGAAAAGGTGATCCATACGAAGCTATCAAGCTGTTGGATCGTTTCTGCCATTTTGTTCTCTTCAAACGGGACGGTTTCGATGCATGGGAATGCGATGGTCTCACCGCCAAGGTTCCGGATCTTCTCGCAAAAATCATCACTCTGGTTGCGGGGTCTCGTGACGACGATCCGCTTACCATAAAGCGGCCTGTTTGAGACCCATGATAGGCGGTTTGCCAGTGAGACAGTCTGACCGATGACGATCACGGCCGGGGAATGGATCCCATGCTCCGCAATTTTCCCGGCGAGTGTTTCTAGAGTGGCAACGACACATCGCTGGCGTGCGGTTGTGCCGTTTTCGACTGCGGCGGCTGGAGTATCACCCGGCATACCGGCCCGCAGCAACCCATAGCAGATACGCTCTACCGAGGCCACTCCCATCAGAAAAATGAGCGTACCTCGAAGATTTGCCAACGCGGCATAATCCAAGCTTATCTCATTGTCTTTGGAGAAATGGCCGGTAAAGATATGCAGGGAGGAGCTATATTCTCGATGAGTCACAGGAATGCCCGCATAAGCCGGTACGGATATTGCCGAAGAGACACCGGGGACAACCTCATAGGGAATTCCGTTTTCCCAAAGTGCGTCCAGTTCTTCACCACCCCGGCCGAACAGAAACGGATCGCCGCCCTTGAGCCGCACGACCCGATTCCCGGCCAGTGCCTCCCGCACAAGGATGCGGTTGATCTCCTTCTGCGGGATGGGATGCTGGTCCGGGCTTTTTCCCACGTCGATTTTTTTTGCGCCGGGCGGGATCATGGCGAGAATGCTGACGCCGAGCAACCGGTCGTAGATGACCACGTCTGCCTTATTTAAAACTTCGCGGCCGCGCAGGGTCATCAGACCGGCGTCTGAAGGACCGGCGCCGACCAACCATACTTTTCCGGTTTTCTCACCCATGCTGCTCTGCCTCCTTCAAAAGACGGGCTGAGAGTGTTTCGGCAAGCTTTATAATTTCTTCTCTGCTGCCAGAAATAATATCCGACGTCATTTTCCCAGTTTCTAGGTCGATATAGAGCGCACGAATCTGAACCTCGTTTCTCAACACGCGGCAAAATGCTGCTGCGGGCGAGCTGCAACCGCAGCCAATTCCCGCAATCACTGCCCGCTCGGCTAATGCGGCGGTCCGGCTGTCCGGGTCGTCGATACAGGCTAGCAGGTCTGCGTCAAAATCCTTCCGGCCCTGCACGGCGAGAATTCCCTGACCGGCTGCCGGCAGAATCTCTTTCTCCGAAAAAAGTCTTGATATTCTGTTAGCGAGGCCTAGCCTTTTGAGCCCTGCCGCCGCGAGAACCAGCGCGCTGTAGCCGCCCTCGTCCAGCTTTTTGATCCGCGTCGGCACATTGCCGCGGATAGGCGCGACCGAAAGCTCCGGGCAAAGGGCAAGCAGCTGCAATGTCCTCCGGGAGCTCGAGCATCCTACAGGCCTTTCACCCGAAAGCCGGCCAAGCCCATCGTAAGCAACGTCGGCGGGGAGAACCAACGCGTCGAGTGGATCTTCCCGCTTGGAATAGGCGAGAATCGGCAAGTCTTCTGGAATGACTGCAGGCATGTCCTTTAGGCTGTGCACTGAAAGATCAATTTCTCCTCGCCGTAGCGCGTGTTCCAGTTCGAGGGTGAAAAGCCCTTTGCCGCCCGCTGCATCGAGCGGCTGGTCGAGGACGATGTCACCGGTGGTATCCATGGCGACGATTTCCGTTTCAAGTTCCGGATGAGCGCGGCGAAGCAAACCTGCCACGATTTCAGCCTGAATCACGGCAAGCTTGCTCTTGCGGCTACCGATCCGGATTTTTTTCTTTCGCATAAGCTATCCTCTCATTTATTCTATAGCCCGGGGCGCATCGCTCGGCCGCATTTCCCGCGCCACGGTGCTTTCTTCCATCCAGTCCCGGAATGCGAACAGCATTTTGCTGGCCTTTGCTTCGGAGAGCTTCCGCGCCACGTCCAGGACCGTCTGCATCTCTTCTGAAGAAACATTTACTCGCCGAAGTTCTTTTTCCAACTCTTTGCACAGGGAAACTTCAAATTCATGAGCAAGTTTTTGAACAGCTGGCAATGTGGACCATGCAACCAGATGTCTTTTGAACTCTTTGATATAATGGTCGATGATTTCACCGCATTGGGTCTCTACTGCCGCCTTTTTTTCCTCCGCCCGGACATCACAGGGGATGTCGTCAATGGTTAGGAGGTAACAACCTGACAATTCCGCGATCTGAGCATCCATATCCCGCGGCACGGCAAGATCGATGAAAATTCTGTCCTTTGGATTTGCGGCGCAGGCTTCTTGAATTGGTGCATACAGAAGGGTATAATGCGGGCTCGAAGTGGCGCTGACGATAATGTCGGCATTGCTGATTTCCGTATATCGTTCGTTGTAGGGAAGGCTGCCGCAGTTGTCAGGGACCACACTAATCCCGTATTTGTATTGCCGGAGCGTTATAAGGACATTCGCGCCGGTTTCCGCGAATGCCTGCGCCGCAAGACGCCCCATCTTACCGCTCCCGACGACGAGGCAGTGCAGGCCTCGTAGGCTGCCGTACATCTCCCGGCATTTTTCAACGGCCGCCGCGGCCACGGAAGAATTTCCGGCAGAAAAGCGTATCTGGGTTTTGATTGCTTTAGCGGAGGTGACGGCCGTTTGAAACAGTTTTCCCAACATTTTTCCCGCCGTGCCTTCGGCCACGGACAGATCGGCAGCATCCCGTATTTGGGTGACGATTTGGTCCTCGCCCCATATCCGGGAACGCAATCCGCAGGCTGTCTCAAAAAGGTGGCGGACCGCTTCTGTGTCGTTCCTCACCTTCATCACGTTCGAAAGACGGCTCTTCTCAAAGCCTTTCAGCGAGCAGAGCAACTCTGCCGGGTCAGCCCGCCCGTCGCTTTCCATACACAGCCAGAGTTCCGTCCGGTTGCAGGTGGAAACCAGCACGCAACCTTCTACCCCTGGCATTTTCGCTATGACATGCATAGCCTGTACGGCCTGTGTGCTGGTAAAGGCAAATGCTTCGCGCAGTCCGATTGCAGCGCTACTGATATCGATGCCGGCCATACAGATGTTCACTGGGTGTCACATCCTAGCTCGGAAATCTGCTGCGTCAGTTTTCCGCAGGTTTTGTCAAGTTGTTCAATAAGAATGCGGCGGTCCAATATTTCGTCATTTTTCGCCACGTGCGCTGCTGTATCTATCAGCCCTTCGAGAACTGCCGCGCGTTGCGCAGGACTTTGTATTTCTTTCCAAATCTTTTTTCGGTATTCTTTCAGAACGTTCGTGATCTCTCCGTATTGTTCAGGGAAAAGCGTTTCGATCTGTTGTCGGGCATATTTGGCGAGCGCGGGATAACTGCCGGAGGTCGTGATCCCAACGACGAAATCGGTTCGATGGACCACGGCGGGAAAGAAAAACGTACACAGCTCTGGGTCATCCACCACGTTGACGGGTACGCATTTTCGAAGGGCGTCGTCGTGGATCTGCCGGTTGACAGTCCTGTCGCATGTGGCCGCGATAACAAGAGCTGCGGTGTCGACGTCCTCCGCACGGTATTTCCTCGGCAACAACCGGATCGCACCCGAATCGGCGAGATCCCGGAGGGCGTGTATTGTCTCGGGGCTGACAAGTCGGATGGCGGCGTCAAACTCCAGCAGAATCCGCACCTTGCGTTCCGCTACCTTTCCGCCACCCGCAACCAGTACCTCTTTACCGGAAAGGTTTATAAAAAGCGGGAAATATCCCATTTTTTTCACCTGCTTTGCATTTTTAAGATTGATCGAAAGCGCCGAGGCCTGCCAGACCAAGATAAGCATTTCTATTTGACGCTTTGGTGTTTACTGAGAGGCTTCACGTGGATATTGCTGCGGTACTCCGTTTCCGTCCAGTTGATATTCTCGGCAATGAAAGCCTCCGGGTTCAGTGTTACGCCCTCCAGCATAAATTCCTTGAAGCGCTGATATCCAGCCCGGTCGATCAGATGCCCACCGTGGATATAGACGGGCTTCCCGCCCAGGACCCACTCGGAAAACCTCGGCCAGTTTTTCATAATTGCCAGCACGCTTTCTTCTGTCAGCCAGTTGGCGAACATCTTGCCCATCCGAGGGTATTGCTTGCCGGTCCGGCCACCCACGATGATCTTATAAAAGTCCTTGTTCGGACGCCTCCACGCACCAGTCGGGCAGGCAGTGACGCACTCCCCGCAGCCCACACAGCAGCAGGTGTCTTTCTCCACCTTGTTCTTATCATTCAGGGAAAGCACGCGGGTCGCCGAGCTCTCGCACTTGCGCACGCATGCCCCACAGCCGATACATCGGTCGATGTCATAGATGGGCTTTGTGCAGCCGATGATACCGAAGTCCTGGAAATGCGCCTTGCCACAGTCGTTCGGACAACCAGACACCGAAATCTTGATATGATAGGGATTTGGATAGATTATATTTTCCAGCTTCCGGGCGAGCGCTTGGGTGTTGACGTTGCCCTTGATGCAGTGGACGCTGCCGATGCAAGCCATAATGTTTCGGGGGGCAATATAGGGGTAGCCGTTCTTCGTCTCCATCTCTACACCACACAAATCGCACTCAATGGCCTGCAGGTAGGGCTGTATATAATCGTTCACGGCGGGAATATCCTTTGCCTTGATCCCCGGCGCGTTCAGGGTCTGTCGCAGCCCGAGGTGAAAGGAACCGTTGCCCCATGTTTGGCAGACGTGCTGGATAACGTCGAGCCATTTCGAATCTATGACCGCGCCCGGGACCCGGAGCTGGAGCATGAATTCGCCGGGGACTTTCGATTGGCGGAAGCAGTTATTCCGTAGATCTTTGACATTGCAATCTTCTACCACAATTTTATCCTCCTAATCCACGAGTTTTTTGGCAACCGTATAATTAAAGACCGGCCCGTCCAGACACACATAGGTCTCGTCGATCCGGCAATGGCCGCATTTTCCGATGGCACAGGACATTTTCCGTTCGAAGGACATCCAGATTTTGTCCTCAGAGACCCCAGTAGCCAGAAGACCAAGGCCGGTGAATTTCATCATCACGGGCGGTCCCACCACGATACACGCATAATTCCCGCCGAAGGAATCAAACGGAACGGTTTTCAAAAAATCGGTGACCAACCCTTTGTTCCAACCTTCGCGCTCCTCGTTATCTAGCGTGTAAACAGCATGGAAATGTTTCGCGGCTTTCCATTCGGCTAACTCGTCAGCAAACAGGATGCTCCTAGAATTCTTGAAACCGAGAATCAGATAGATTTCCTTGGCGTAATCCGAATTCTCATAAAACATATGGATCAGGCTTTTGACCGGGGAAACACCGGTACCTCCGGCCACGATGACGACGTTTTTACCCTCGAACTGCTCCACAGGCCAGCCATTGCCGTAGCAGCCGCGCAGGAAGATGAAATCGCCTTTTTTCAGGTTGAACAGCTCATTAGTCACCTTTCCCACTTTGCGGATGGTGAAGTCTACATAGCCATCCCCGAATCCGCTGATGGAGAACGGTGCTTCCCCAACCTTTGGGAGGGAGATTTGCATGAACTGGCCATGTTGGATCGGAAGATCATTTGCTACGCGGAAGGTCCATTCCGTTTCCGTCTGCGGTAGGATCTCAAGAATTTTGTGTGGGTATGGTTTTACCGGATTGTTAAGCATGCTGCATTTCCTCCTCTCGTTTGATTTCTTTAATCGCCTTTGTCAGTTTGTTCAGTGTTGCCGGATAACTGATCAGCTCTGGGCACCTGGCAGAGCACCGCCCGCATCCCACACACATTGGGCCTGTGTGGAACCGCGCGTTATGACCGTAGACCTTATGAAGAATCTTATACCGGTATTTTTCGGCGGTCGTTTTCCGGAAACATTGACCGCCAGCCATCTCGTCGAAGCCATCCACCATACAAGAGGAACAGGTCCTTCTGCGCTCGCCGACGTGCGCGTTCTGCGTGTAAACGAGATCCACAGTCTCAAAGCAGGTGCAGGTACTGCAGGCCACCGTACAGGAGCCGCAGGCGATGCATCTGTCGTCGAATTCCTTCCACATGGGATGATCCTTGAGTTTATTTGCCAGATCAATGCTGTCGATAACGGGATACTTCACTTTAAGCTCGTTCTCCTGTGGGAACTGAATTCGATAATCCGACGGCTCGGCATGGTCGAAGTACCCTTCAAATGCCTCGTCCAAGAGCTCAATGTGAGCCCTGTTATCTCCGCAGGAAAAAGCGAGAGAATGCAGGTCCGTCACATTTGCCCCTACACTGCAGCAGAAACAGCCCTCAAACTGCTCTTTGCACTCTATCAGTGCGAATTTTACCTTGTTCCGGACTCTTTTATAAAAGGGATCTTCTATACCGCCATTCTGAAGGTAAATCTGATCCTGGATTTTGATGGCGTTAATGTCGCACACCCTGCCGAAAAGCAAAAGGTCCTTCTGAGGGCACTTGCTTTCTCGGTATTCATTTTCCGTAAAGTAAAACAGGGTCTGCGTGATCGGCATGAGCACCTCCTTCATCGGGTAGGTGGACCGTTCGTGAAACTCGATTTCGTCATATCTATGTACCTGCCGATATAGGACGGAATCCTGCTGTGCGTATCGCCCTCCGGCAGGGACCCTGACCGGAGCGTAGATGTCGTACCGTTCTTCGAGCTTTTCGAAGAGCGCATCGAGGGCATCCAGTTCGAGCCGATAGGTTTTTGTATTTTTCAATAAAGCCGCTTCCTTTCCAATAAGATAAACTGGGAATATTGTTAATATATTATCAAGGTTCCTTAGGAGTATTGTATCACTTGACTTTTTTGCTGTAAAATACTAATATAATTATGTTTTCATAGGTTTTTATCTATAGATAAAGGGAAGGAAAGCGTATGACTATCCGGGATCTTGAAATTTTCGTTACCGTGGCGGAAACCGGTCGGATGGGGACGGCCGCTAAAAAGCTGTATATTGCACAGCCGACCGTTAGCCATGCTATCTCGCAGATCGAGGAAGACTATCATGTAAAGCTGTTTGAAAGAATTTCCCGCAAGCTGTATATCACGGAAGTGGGGCAGGAATTTTTGCAATATGCGAGACGTATTCTTGCCAATTTTAACGATATGGAACATTACTTGTACCATGCCTCCGAGCAGCTTCTGATCCATGTCGGAGCTTCCATGACCGTGGGGAGTCTCTTTCTAGCGGATATGGTTTCAAAATATGAGGAAGAAAATCCAAAGATCCGCATTCGCGTCTATATCGACAATTCTAAGGATATTATCCAGAAGATTTCTGAGGGAACATTGGATGTTGCTGTGATTGAAGGGAACGTCCATTCGGAGGATGTGATCTCAAAGGAAATCTACGTGGATGAAATGGTTCTGATCTGCGGAAAAAAGCATCCCTTTGCCTCTCGAAAGTCTATCAAGTTGGCTGATCTTGCAAACATGGACTGCGTGCTGCGAGAGGAAGGTTCCGGTACAAGGGATTTTTTGATTGATCTAACGGAGAAACGGGGCATTTCAATTGTAAAAAAATGGGTCTGCCACGATTCTGATGCGATCATCAACATCGTGGCGTCTGGGCAGGGAGTTTCAATTCTCTCAAAATCTCTGTTGCTACATGAGAACAGAGTTGTTCAACTATCGATTGAAGACTTTCCGATGGAAAGAAGCTTTCGGGTCATTTATCACAAGGACAAGTACATTTCCTCTACCCTGAAAAACCTAATGGATGAGTTTGAACGTCTTTTCCGGCTCGTCCATTTGGGAAATTATGAAATGGGCTGATCGTAATGGGGAACATTGATTGAATATAATCGGTATCCACTTTTATTTTTTGCTGTACTTGGAAAAGCGAAGGCCGTGTGTTAAAATAGAAACATAGAGCTAAAGGGGGTGTACATACATGCAGAAATGGGTTTGTACTATATGCGGCCATATCTATGATCCGGCAGAAGGAGATCCTGAGCGCGGTTTCGCGCCCGGTACGCCATTTGAGGAGCTGCCCGAAACATGGACATGTCCTGAATGCGGCGCTGCTAAATCCGATTTTGAGCCGCTATAAGAATAATAGGGTAGGGTATATGCTTAACCGACATATACCCTACTTTAATTTTATGAATAAAGGTGATTTGTTGAGAAAAAACATGAAAAAATTAGATATATGGATATAAATTGAAATAATCGTTTTATATGCTTTATCATCACTTGTAATTAGCTATAATTGATGTTGCAATACAATAATATTTGAGTAATATTATAAGTGTAGTTAGCACTCACCAACTGAGAGTGCTAGCAAGAATACCATAATAACATAAAAAGGGAGGTTGATATTATGGCAAACATAATTAGACGTGATCCATTTTATGAGATGGATAGGCAAATAAATGCTTTAAGGCGTAATATGGATAGGATTTTCAACGATCTTTTAGGTGGTGTTGGAGACCTTATACCGTATAGCGGCGAAGCTGATTTGTTCGGCGATGTTCGCGTGGATGTTTTGGAACGCGACAACGACATCCTTATTAAGGCCGATGTCCCTGGAATGAATGAAAAAGATATCGATATAGAAGTGACGGATAATGACGTCACGATAAGCGGCAAGTATGAAGAAGAAACCAAAGACGAAGGCAAAGGCTATATAGTACATGAACGCCGCAGCGGTGCTTTCAGCCGTACTATTCCTATAAGCGTTGACATAGTACCTGATAAGGCTCAGGCCAAGTTTAGCAACGGTGTATTAGAGATTACCATACCCAAGGCTGAGACTTCTAAACGCAAAGCTATAAAGCTTAAAATAGATAAAGGCGAGAACAAATAGTATTTATACTGTGACAAGCTCTGGAGCAGTCTCCAGAGCTTGATTAATAAGTAGGAGGTGTGACTATATGTTATGCGAAATGTGTCATGAAAGGCCGGCGACTGTCCATAGAACGCGTATAGTGAACGGGGTCAGCGAATCCATACACCTTTGCGAGCAGTGCGCAGCCAGGACTTCTATGAATAAACCGTCTTTCGGTTGGCGGAGTGATCTGGATTGGATAAGGGATTTTCTTCCGACTTTTACATTCTATCAAGATAGAGATCCGCTGCTCTCTTTTACGGAAGATGCTACGGCCGTGTTGCAACAGGCTTATGAAGAGGCCAGACAGCTAGGACATGATTATCTGGGCACAGAGCATCTGCTACTGGCGTTGCTGTCACCTGATGCCGGAGTGGACGAATTTGTCGATCTTGATAAAAATACCATTAAAAGCGAGATAGAGCGTTTGGCCGGCAAAGGGTCCAAAGATGCCGGCAAGAATATAGAGATGACGCCTCATGCCAAGATGGCTCTGGAGGAGGCTTTGCGGGCGGCGCGCGAGCTGGGCGATGAGTTGGTGGAACCGGTGCATCTGCTGCTCGGCATAATAAGAGAAGGAGAAGGGCTAGGCGCTAGATTGCTCAGGGATCATAATGTGACGGCCGATAGTTTGATGCAGAAGATGGGCGGAAATAAACCTTCTTCAAAGGGGATTAAAAGCAATAAATATCCTACTCTGCTTGAATTTGGGCGGGATCTCACACAGGAAGCGCAGGAGGGTAAGCTGGATCCCGTCATAGGGCGCGAGGATGAGATAAAACGTGTTATACGCATATTGTGCAGAAGGACCAAAAACAACCCTGTGCTTATAGGAGACCCTGGGGTAGGGAAAACGGCGATAGTAGAAGGACTTGCCCAGCGTATAGTCATGGGCGATGTACCGGAGAATCTCGTCAATAAACGTGTAATAGCACTGGATCTGGGCGGCATGATAGCCGGCACCAAATATCGCGGCGAATTTGAGGAGAGGCTGAAGAAGGTCATGGATGAGATAAAACAAGCCAGCGATGAAGTCATATTGTTTATAGATGAATTGCATACGATATTAGGCGCAGGCGCGGCTGAAGGCGCTATGGACGCCGCCAATATGTTGAAACCGGCTTTGGCAAGGGGAGAGCTCCATTGCATAGGCGCTACCACAGTGGAAGAATACCGCAAATATATAGAAAAAGATGCGGCTTTGGAGAGACGATTCCAGCCGGTGCTTATAGGTGAGCCTACGGTGGAGCAAACCATAGAGATACTTCGGGGATTAAAGGATAGATACGAAGCGCATCACAGGGTAACGATATCCGACGATGCATTGGTGGCAGCGGCTACGCTTTCGCACCGCTATATCACCGATAGGTATCTGCCTGATAAAGCCATTGATTTGCTGGATGAGGCGGCGTCGGCGGTACACGTGGATTCCCTTTCGGAATCCGACAGCACTAAGGCATTGGAGATTGAATTGGAGCGCGTGCGCAAGCTGAAAGAAGCAGCAGTAAAAAATGAAGAATATGAGAAAGCGGCTCAGTACAGGCAGCAGGAAGAAGAGTTGAAAGGCAAGTTTGAGGAAGCGCAAAAGCAGAGACATTCTAAAAAAGATGAGAATCATACACCGATGGTCACCGCAGATGATGTGGCGGCCATAGTAGCTGCTTGGACCGGCATACCGGCTAATCAGCTTGTGGAGGAAGAAGCGCAAAAACTGTTGCGCATGGAAGGTGAACTGCATAAACGCGTCGTTGGCCAAGATGAGGCGGTAAAGGCGGTTTCAGAGGCCGTGAGGCGGGCGCGGACAGGCTTGAAGGATCCCAACAGGCCTATAGGCTCGTTTATATTCCTTGGCCCTACTGGGGTAGGCAAGACCGAACTGGCAAGGGCGCTGGCTGAATTCCTGTTCGGCGATGAAGATGCCCTGATACGCATAGATATGTCGGAATACATGGAAAAGCATACGGTATCGCGCTTAATAGGCGCTCCGCCCGGATACGTGGGGCACGAAGAAGGCGGTCAATTGACCGAGGCTGTCAGGCGTAAACCGTATTCGGTGGTCTTGTTCGATGAGATAGAAAAAGCTCATCCGGATGTATTCAATATATTGCTCCAAATACTAGATGACGGGCGCTTGACGGACAGCCACGGCAAAACCGTCGACTTCAAGAATACCGTGATAATAATGACTTCCAATATAGGAGCGAGGTATTTCCAGGCCGGATATGGCAAAGAAGAGCTGGAGAAGCTTATACATGAAGAGCTGCAAAGGAATTTCCGACCGGAATTCCTCAACAGGATAGACGAAATCATAATATTCCATGGTTTAGAAAAAGAACACATGAGAGCTATTGTGGACTTGATGTTAGAAAAGGTGCGTCAACAATTGCGGGGTCAGGGCATGGAACTTGAAGTGACCGATAGGGCTAAAGATTATATCGCTCAGGAAGGTTATGACCCGCAATTCGGTGCCCGCCCGCTTAGGCGCTTTATACGGAGACAGCTTGAGAATGAGATCTCCAATATGATATTAAAGGGAGATTTTAAGGGCGGTGACAGGATATTAGTGGACTTGGATGAGGATAACAAGCTGGTGTTTGGTGCGCAGAAGGCATAAAATAAAGCCCGGTATTACCGGGCTTTTGTTTATATGACTAAAAACCGAAACGCTTTTTTAAAGCTTCATTTTGTTTACGCATCTCTTCAGGCAGCCTATCGCCGAATTTTTCCAGGAACTCGCTTTGGCTCTTCACCTCATCGGCCCATACGTCTTTATCTATTTTAAGCAGTTCCTTCATAACATCCGGTGATATATCCAAGCCTTCTAAATCTATTGCGTCTTCCTCAGGTACATAGCCTATAGGTGTTTCCACGGCCTTACCCTCGCCTTTGCAGCGCTCTATAATCCATAGCAGCGCTCTCAGATTTTCACCGAAGCCTGGCCATATGAAGTTACCCTCGTCGTCAGTTCTGAACCAGTTAACGTTGAATATCTTAGGCGGATTGGGTATGCGCTTGCCCATCTCCAACCAATATGCGAAGTAGTCGGCCATATTGTAACCGCAGAACGGGAGCATGGCCATCGGGTCGCGGCGCACAACGCCTACCTGACCTGCGGCAGCTGCTGTGGTTTCAGAAGCCATGGTGGCGCCAACGTATACGCCGTGATTCCAATCAAACGATTGATATACCAGCGGTGCTACTCTGGCACGGCGCCCGCCAAATATTATAGCTGTCAATGGCACGCCTTGCGGATTTTCCCACTCAGGCGATATTGACGGGCATTGGCTGGCCGGTGCGGTGAAACGAGAATTTGGATGAGCGCCCTTCTCGCCGCTTTCCGGCGTCCAGGGATTGCCTTTCCAATCTATGCCGCTCTTTGGCGGCTCGCCCATGCCTTCCCACCATACGGTGCCTTCGGGAGTGAGCACGACGTTGGTGAAGATGGTATTTTTCTTTACAGTTTCCATAGCGTTGGGATTGCTCTTGTAATTGGTGCCGGGGGCCACGCCGAAGAAACCGGCTTCGGGATTAACGGCCCATAAGCGTCCGTCCGGGCCTATGCGCAGCCATGCTATATCATCGCCAACCGTCCATACTTTGTATCCTTTTTTCTTAAAGACTTCAGGCGGCACCAGCATAGCCAGGTTGGTTTTACCGCAGGCGCTGGGAAATGCTCCGGCTATATAATCTACATGCCCTTCCGGATCCTCTATGCCTACTATCAGCATGTGCTCGGCCATCCAACCCTGTTGCCGTCCCATGAAACTGGCAATCCTCAATGCAAAGCATTTTTTACTAAGGATAACATTGCCGCCGTAACCGGAATTAACGCTCCATATCGTATTATCCTCCGGGAAATGACAAATATATCGCTCATTTGGATCCAACGTGGCTTTTGAATGTAAACATTTAACAAAATCCGATGAATCCCCGAGTTGGTCCATGGCTACCTTACCCATGCGCGTCATTATGCGCATATTCAATACCACGTATATGCTGTCGGTTAATTCTACGCCGACCTTGCTGAAAGGCGAGCCGACAGGGCCCATGACATAAGGTACCACATACATAGTGCGGCCTTTCATGGAGCCGTCGAACAGTTTTCCTAACTTCTCATAAGTAGCTGCAGGATCCATCCAATTGTTGGTCGGACCCGCATCGTCCTTGTTTCTGGTGCATATAAATGTGCGGTCCTCTACGCGAGCCACGTCGTTTACAGCGGTTCTATGTAGGCAACAGCCCGGCAGTTTCTCTTGATTTAATTCGACTAATTCTCCTGTTGCAAAAGCCTGTTTGCTTAGACGCTCTTTTTCTTCTTCTGAGCCGTCTAGCCATACTATGTTATCCGGCTTGGTCAGCTTGGCCATTTCATCTACCCATTGTGCTACAGCTTTGTTGTTATACATGCTTTTCTCCTTCCTTAAAGAACCATGTGCTTTTATTATTATAATCCAACACTTCTTATTATATCAAAAAAATCTCATAATTGAAAGTACTTTTTTTAAATTATGCATACGACGTGTGTTAAAAATTAGACAATATTGATTTTATCCATAAAGCTAATATCAATGCGTATAAATATGCAATATTTCAATTATATAATTTCGCTTGAGCTCATACATATCCAAATATTTTGATAAGCAACCAAAAGTGCATTGATTGTTCATAAATATAATATTTCTTGACATACCAAAAGCAGAAGTGTTATGATATTTACAGATACCCTACAAGGGTATAGTACAATAAATGATGGTATATCGAACGCGAAGAGGTGAGAAAGATGGCCAAAGATCCGGTATGCGATATGATGGTAGATGAAAAGAAGGCTGCCGCAACATCTGTATATAATGGCGTTACTTATTACTTCTGCTCCAAGCACTGCAAGATGGAATTTGATGAGAATCCTGCTAAATACGTCGAGGATAAGCAAAGCAAGTGACACACATTCATCGCTATCGACGAGATCATTATACTGTCGATGATAACGATGCTTTTAAGGAATGGTATCTTTTCATGCCATTCCGTTTTTTATATTCCAAAGGCGCGCTAAAATATTTTTCGACAGCATTTTGGATCTTTTGACAGACTTGCTCCGGTAGTGTTGCTGATCGGGTTGTGAACAGCGATATTTGGCAAATAAATAGCAACACAATATTGATATATGATATAATTATAGAAAGACAAAGATATGGAAAACTATTGTTGACACGAACGTATGTTTGCATTATAATTGTCTCAGATTGATGGACAAACTACCGGAAGGAGTGCCGAGCTTATTATGATAGATATGGAAACGTTACTGGACAGAGGTATAGCGGCTGTAATTCCAAAATACCAACAGGGTAGCGGTAATGTGGTGGAAATTATAACAGCCGATGGCCTGGCCGCATCATATCCGCATACAGTACAGTGGGCGCTGAAACATATAGCGCAGTATTACGGCGTAGACCTTGTATCTATAAAGGCACATTATGCGAAAATGCTCAATATCAAGCATAACCTGCCCATACCGTTGGCTGTGGATGCTATATTTATGCCGGTCAAAGTGCGCAAGCCTGTTGTAGATGGCGACGTTGCTTCAGGTTTTGTCAACATACTTCAGATAAATGATGTATGCCAGGACGATGAGGGTGTATATATAAAGTTCCGTTCGGGTCAACGGCTCCGAGTGTTGCAATCGGTAAATACGGTGCGCAATCATCTCAGAGATGCTACAGTAGTGCGTCAGGATTTTTTGCGTTGCTATATAGAACGGCGGGAAAAATCATCAGTATTTCACGAGATGAAGGAACAATATAATATGCCGGCTACAAAGGGCGATATAGCCGTTATAGCGGATAGGCTCATGACGCTCATGAACCGATTGGGTCAATGAGGTGAGCGCGATATGCAGGAGATAGAATGCCGCGCGGAAAATATAGTATATACCAATGAAGCCAATGGGTTTACGGTATTGGAAGCCCGTTGGGGTAAAAAGATAATGACGGCAGTGGGCTATATGCCGTATGTGGCGGTAGGAGAACAGCTCCTATTACGCGGACAGTGGGTGCTGCATCCGGATTATGGGCAGCAGTTTAAGGTGGAATCGTACGAATCCTATAAGCCCACCGATTTGAAGGGCATAGAACGTTATTTGGCATCAGGTATGATAGCGGGAATAGGGCCTTCCACTGCAAAAAAGCTGGTACAGCATTTCGGTGAAAAAACATTGGATATAATGCAGTGCGATCCCGATCGTTTAACCGAGATAGAAGGGATAGGCAAAAGCAAGGCTGAGAAGATAGCGGCATCTTTTGCCAAGCAGGCTGAATTAAGGCAGGTTATGGTATTCTTGCAATCTCATGGCATAACCCCTTCCTATGCGGTAAAGATCTATAATCAATACGGTACTGAGACGCAGCGCATATTGTCCGAAAATCCATACAGGATGGCCGAGGATATATACGGTATAGGATTTAAGACAGCCGATCGCATGGCCCAAAGCCTCGGCGTAGACCGCATGTCGCCATACAGGGTGGCGTGCGGCACGAAATACGTTCTGTCTCAGGCATCCAACGAGGGGCATACCTTTTTGCCGCGTTCGCTGCTTATAGAGAGGGCTGTAGCCTTGCTGGAAGTGGATAACGATATGGTGTCATCGGCATTGACGGCTCTGGCTATAAGCCGCGACGTATTTTTCGAAACCGATCAAGAGGATACCAGAGTATACCTTGCGCCGTTTTATTATGCCGAGACCGGTGTGGCGGCCAAGCTGTACAGCTTGGCTAACGGGGTAGATTTATGCGATGCCGCCGGTTTGGAAGAACGCCTGAAAGCCATACAGAAGGAACAGGGTATAATATTGGCCGAGCAGCAACGCAAAGCTGTTATGACAGCACTGACCGAAGGTGTGGTGGTGATAACAGGAGGACCGGGCACAGGCAAAACCACTGCGATAAATTGTATCATACGCCTCATGATGGAACAAGGCTTAAAAGTTGTGCTTACCGCTCCCACCGGCAGAGCGGCCAAACGCATGACGCAGGCCACCGGCTGCGACGCCATGACCATTCACAGGTTGTTGGAATATACATTTTCCGAAGACGAGGGCGACAGCTTTCAACGGAATGAAAAGAGACCGCTGGAATGCGATGCTGTCATAGTCGATGAGGTATCTATGGTAGACATAATACTGATGCATAATCTTCTCAAGGCCATGCGATCCGGGATGCGCCTGGTGCTGGTGGGCGATGCTGATCAGCTGCCGTCGGTGGGCCCGGGCAATGTGCTCGGCGATATTATAGGCAGTGGTATAGTGCCGGTAGTGAAATTGGAACAGGTTTTCAGGCAAGCGGGCCACAGCATGATAGTAACCAATGCACACAGGATCAATCATGGGCAGATGCCGTTTATAAACGTTAAAGGCAGCGATTTTTTTATGGAGGTTAAAGACGGGCAAAACCGGATAATGCAGGCCGTTGTCGGGCTGTGTACGAGCCGGTTGCCATCTTATTACGGTTATGATCCGCTAAAGGATATACAAGTGTTATCGCCGATGAAAAAGGGCGTGGCCGGCGTGTGGAATCTGAATGCTCAGCTTCAGCAGCAGCTTAATCCGCCTGCGCCTCATAAATCCGAGAGGTCTGTTGGAGAGATAATATTTAGGCTAGGTGATAGAGTGATGCAGATAAAGAACGATTATAATGTGCTTTGGCAGAAGCGCGAAGGAGGAGAAGAAGGGCAGGGGGTATTTAACGGTGATGTCGGATACATAACCCATATAAACGATGAAGAGCAATGTCTCACCGTGCTGTTCGATGATGACAAAGAGGTTGTTTATGATTTCGGCCAATTGGATGAGTTACAATTGGCCTATGCCATATCGGTGCACAAAAGCCAGGGCAACGAATTTCCTGTGGTGGTCATGCCTATAATAAATGGTCCCCCCATGCTTATGGCCAGAAATCTCCTTTACACGGCGGTAACCAGGGCTAAAGAGCTCGTGGTTTTGGTCGGCAGGCCGCAACATTTGCAGGCTATGATAAACAATGATTTTGTAGCACAGCGTTACTCGGGCCTTAAAGAAAGATTGTGCGCAGTAAAGACGGCTGTGGCAACGGCCAAGCGATTATGAATTGGCGGACGTTTATAGAGGATATATGCGATATAATATATCCTCCGGCTAATACGTGCATATTTTGTGAGCAAGAGAACGAGCTCGTAATGCCATATAATATATGCAGACGTTGCTGGGATATGCTGCCTTTTGTAAGGCCGCCGCTATGCGATATCTGCGGTAAACCGATAGATAGCGCTAAGCAGCACATATGCCGCGACTGCGCCGAATACAGCCGGTCATTTATAAAAGCCGGTGCTGTTTTGGAGTATATGCCTTCAGTTCATGAAACAATATACCGATATAAATACAAAGGCCATAGTGAATTGGCCAAGCCTCTGGGTATTCTTATGGCCCATGTTGTTAGCCGGCTAGCATGGCCGGATATCGACGCGTTGGTTCCGGTTCCGCTCTATTCCGAGAGGCTTAGGCAGCGCGGATACAATCAGTCGGCATTGCTGGCGCGATACATGGGCTACGAGCTCAACCTCCCTGTGTTGGACAAAGCATTGTACCGTTGCCGGGATACCAAAGCCCAGGCTGCGCTGGATAGAGCTGAACGCCGTGCCAATATAGCTGGGGCATTTACTGTAAAGAATTTAAAATATACGGAAGGCAAGACCATTATGCTTATAGATGATATATTGACGACGGGAGCTACCGCCGATGCCTGTACACAGGCGCTATTAGCCGGCGGAGCAAGGGCTGTTTATGTTTTTACATTAGCGACAGGTGTTTTGAAATAGGAGGGAAAGAGTTTATGGAACTGCGCAATTGCAGCCGATGCGGCAAGCTGTTTGCATCCAACGGCGGAGAGATTTGCCCCGCATGCTTGGAAGAATTAGACGAACAGTATAAAGTTGTAAGAGAATATGTATATGACCACCCTAAGGCCACTATACCCGAGGTTTCCGATGCCACAGGGGTGGAGGAAAAAATTATATTTGAATTTTTGAGAGAAGGCCGATTAGAGCTCAAGGAGCCGGGACTGGGTTTGGAATGCGAGCGATGCGGCAAACCGATAACCACTGGCAGATTCTGTGCCAGTTGCTTAAAAGAGCTGGAACGAGGTTTAACCGACGGCCTGGCACCTAAAGTTGTAGCAAAAAAGACAAAATCCGAGGATAAGTTATTTATAGCGGATAGAATCAATAAACGTAAAGAATAAATCACCATGTTTATTTGTAAACGCAAGAACAAACCGAGACTGGTGCAGATAAGAGCGCACACTGTTTATCGATCATACATGAAGGAATAGCCCTCTGGGCTATTCCTTATATGAAACGCTGACCATGCCGTTGCCGGTTGAAATATTCATATTAGGACCGCCGCCATTTAAGGAACCTCTGTAGGTCCGGCCGTTTTTGGTCAATGGGATATCTGCATTCACCGCTCCATTCGTTGTGGTTATGGTAAAGTCGGCTGATGCGTTCTGGCCAAGCTTTAGTATCACCATGCCGTTGCCAGTATTGATATCATAGCTGTCGCCGGCCAATTCATTTATCGATGCATCGATCATACCGTTGCCCGATTTCAAGGATAAATCCTTAATGCTCGCGGTATCAAGGGTGACCATTCCGTTGCCGGTTTCTATCTCGATGTTGCCGGTTATATCCATTAAATCTATCATGGCGCTTCCATTGATTATATCGATATCTTCAGCTAGGCCATTTATGTCGATCATGCCGCTGCCGTTTTTCAATACCAGCGCTTTATCAGCCGGCATCTTTATATCCAGCCGGATTACCTTATCGGGTATGTTTATGCCAAAAGCCATTTTATCGCCGGTTTCAGCCTTTATTACGATGCTATCGCCGATTTGTTCAATGCTTACCGATATCTCACCCATCAACTCATCGGCTTTCTGCTGGGATACGTTTTTGCCGTAAATCTGCTTTCTATATTCGATCTGTATCTCATTGCCGGTATAAGCCTCCACGTTTATTATAGCATTATCGGATTCAATATCGACCTTCGATACTTTCCCGCCATCGAAGCTCTGCTGTTTAGCCTGCTCAAATGCGGGTTTGCCATAATCAAAGTCAAAATCCATCACATCAAAGTCTGTGCCTACCCAATCGCTTCCTTCTTCATCACCGCTGCGCACATACAATCCGCAACCCGACAACAGCGCTATGGACAACGCCAGTACCATCGCCGCCATAAATATACGCTTCATCATGCCTTCTCCTTTCATGCTTCCACGCGGTTCTCAAGCAACCACGAACCGAATATGAATATGGCTACCATGCCTGCCGCCCATATAACCACCGATGCCATATCTATGCCCAATACGGCGTTTTCCAAACCCCATAGATCGACGTTTACAATGCCGCTGCTCTCCAGGCCCCGCTTTAACTGATCCAAGGCCAAGGCGTCGACCAAAGGCATCTCTATATGCATCCACGATGGGGATACCGCCATGACCTTTTGAGCCAAATATGAGAATAACCAAAGCGGCACTATATAACCCACGGCCTTGGCAAGGAAGCTGAGCTGCTTTACTGTCCTGCTCACGGTATAAGCAAACAGCGCCAATATACCCATGCTGGCCAGCGTATACAGCATCGGTATGATCATGATGCCATACACCCTCCAAGTCATAGCCATCACCCCTTGATACAACTGTGCCGTTAGCACCTCGGCCGCTCTAGCCTCGCCCAAAAGGATCACAGCGGAATAAGCGCCCAACAGCAGCAGATGGGTGCCGAATTCGGTCATAAGCCATGCGAGCTTTGCGCCGAATATATCCCATCCGCGCACCGGCAATGACAGCATCAGGTAATGGTTGCTGCGTTTCCATTCATCGCCCATATAGTCGAAGCTATTGAAAAAAGCCCCGATGCCGACGCCAAAAGCGATCATCCCCGATATGAAGGTGGGTATGCCGGTAGGCCAATGTCCTATGCGGGAATACAGGAAAGCCTCCGCTAAAAACAGAAGCACGAGGGTGACGACAAACGATTTACGCTCTTTCATAAATTCCTTATTATAAAGCTTAACGAAATTCATCATGCAAACACCTCCCGGAATATATCCTCTACGGAGCCGTTATGCTGTGCCCGCAGCTCATCGGCGTTGCCGAATAAAGCCGTTCGCCCGTCTTTGAGGAACAGCACTTTGTCGAATATAGGCTCCAGGTCTCTTACCAGATGCGTGGATATTATCATAGCGCTGTTCTCCCAGCGATATTCTGTAGCTATGGCGTAGATGACCTTATCGCGCGAGGTAGGGTCAATGCCGCCTAAAGGTTCATCCAGCAATATCAAGTCAGCATTTCTCGACATGATCAGCACAAGCTTGAGCCGTTCGGTCATGCCTTTCGACAGATGGGCCACCTTCATATCGGTTTCAACGTCCATGAATTCTATCAAGCGTTCGGCTCTATCGTGATCGAAATCATCATAGAAACCCGAAACATACTCTATGGCTTGACGCACTGTCATCCAGCGATAGATATGATCCACATCGGGCAGATATGCGGTATGGGCTTTGGACACCGGCCCCGGTTTATGGCCGGCTATCAGCACCGAACCTTCGGTCGGATAGGTCAAGCCCGCGATTATCTTGAGCATGGTGGTTTTGCCGCTGCCGTTGGGCCCCGCCAGCCCCAATACATCCCCTCTATTCAGCTCAAGGTCTATGCCGTTTAACGCCCAGCGCCCGCCATAGCGCTTTTTCAAATTTTTAATCTCCAATATAGCGTCCATTCCTATCCCCTTTCTTCATCATCGCCTTGTTGTTCCATAGGTCGATTTTCCAAATACATATCCAATTTCACGCGTATCTGCTCTCGTTCAAAACCAAGCCTTGCCATGCCGTCCACAAACTGCCGCACCAGCCGAGAGGCCAGCTCGTTTCTCACCGTTTCGACCTTTGCTTGGTCCTCTGTTACAAAGGTCCCCATTCCCCTTTGCGTAAAAACCATCCCCTCTCTTTCCAATTCCTGATATGCCCTTTGCACCGTATTCGGATTGACCCGCAGCTCAATAGCCATCTCCCTAACCGATGGCAGCCGATCTCCTAAATTCCATAGGCTGGCGCATATGCGTTGCTTTATCAGATCCATTATCTGCAAATATATGGGCGAATTCTCATCGAATACAGCCTGCATTGCCACAATAACACCTCATCTCCCCTTCTTCAATAACATTGCCGCTCATCCGTATTTTGTTCTGGCAACGCTTCGATCCTTCCATTGCCACCTCCATAATTAAGTATTAGTGTACTATATATATAGTACACTAATACTTCACGGATGTCAATAAAAATCTTGTTAAGTTTATGTTAAATATGGGATTATACATTTCGCAGAAAGAATAAATAAAATATTATCTTATGCCGATATAAACAGTGAAGATAATAGTATAAAGAGGTGTTTAATATGCGTATAGAACCTGGTAATAACGCTCAGCGCATATGGCAGGTATACCAAAACCAGAAGGTTTCAGTTGCTAAAGGGAGCGGCGTTGCCGAGACGTCTAAGGACGGCATGACGCTGTCCGATGAGGCGCGCTTATTTAAGGATATCGCAGCCGCCGCCAAAGCAGCGCCGGATATACGCCAGGATAAGGTGGAGGGCATAACAAACGCTATAAACAGCGGATTGTATAATATTGATGCAGGAAAGATAGCCGAAGGCATAATAAACGAAATCGGTTTTGACCAAAAAGCGTAGATAGGACGGTATAAGAATGAATATAAAACAGTTGGTATCGATACTGCAAGGCGAGAATGAGATCTATGATCAAATGCTCGAGTTATGCCGAGAAGAAGCCAAGGTGCTTGTGGCGGGGAATGTGAAGCGCTTGGACGAGATAGTAGAAATCCAAACCGACCTGATAAAACAGGTGGGCATTTACGAGATGCAGCGCGTTGAATGCGTGAACCGCATAGCTGACGAGCTGCATATGGAGGCTGATAAAATAACCGTTTCGACCTTGACGGAAAGACTGGATGGTCATGAGTCCGTGGAGCTTAAGTCGATACAGGAGCATTTGAGCGCTGTATTGGCCGAGTTTAGAGACCTCAATGAGATGAACAGCCAGCTTATAAAAAATTCCATAGATTTTATAGATTATACGTTAGGCCTTTTGCTGGATGTCGCCGAGGAAATCAATTATGATGCCGGGGGCAAAACGCATAAGGTACAAATAAATCCGGCTATACTGGATCAGAAGGTGTGAGGTAGAGGATATGTCGTCTACATTTTATGGCTTACAGATAGGCAAAAGTGCTATAAATTTACAACAGCAGGCGCTCAATGTGACCGCTCATAACATTGCTAATGCCGGCACGCCGGGTTATACACGCCAGCAAGTTATATCCGAGGCCATAGTGCCGCCTAGCACTTTGGGCATGGGCTATATATACGGCCGATGGCAGGTGGGCGGGGGCGCTGATATACAGGAGATAAGACAATTGCGAGACGGTTATCTCGATGCACAGTTCAGAAGTGAGAGTCAGCTTTCAGGTCAATGGGAGGTGCGCAGGGATATGCTTCAGCATTTGGAGGGTATATTCAATGAACCTTCCGAAACTGGTATAACCACTGTAGTCGAACAGTTCTTCAGCAGCTTGGAGGAACTGAGCAAAAATCCTGAGAGCATGAGCGTCAGGGCGCTGGTGCGAGAACGCGGTATAACATTGGCCGATACCGTGCAGCATGTATATACTCAGCTTGAGGGTTTGCAAGAGCAGGCTGATCAGGGCGTGGCCATTACTGTGCAGGACATAAATTCCCATATAGAACAGATAAGAGATCTGAACGAGCAGATATTCAAATATGAGCTTGGAGGTACCAAGGCCAATGATTTGCGCGACAGGCGCAATCTCCTGGTGGATGAGTTATCCAAGATGATAGATATAACCGTAAACGAGGATATAAACGGCCATTTCAGCATTAAAATGGGCGATAAGGAACTGGTAAACCATTTTGACATGCATACGTTGGATATAGAGCCGCGCACCGATGGTGAAAAACTGAACGAGGCCGATGTAGGCGGGCTGCTTAAGATCATGTGGGATGGAGCGGATATAACCGCTGATATAACCGGTGGCCAGCTCAAAGGCTATATAGATATACGCGACGGTATAGGCCCGACGGCGGTGGACAGCCAAAACGAGGCTGTAGGCGTTCCTTACTATATGTCTAAATGGAATGAGTGGGCTAAAACCTTTGTTACAGAATTTAATAAAGAGCATAAAACGGGGTATGGCTTAAACGATACTACTGACAAACTGTTCTTTGAATCGGCTGATGCGGATGACTGGACGGCCAAGGATATGAATGTGTCATCCGATATAGATGATCTGAACAACATAGCCGCATCGGGAAATATCGAGCAACCTGGCAATAACGCCAATGCGCTTGAGCTTTTGCAGCTTAGGGATAAAACTACAGGTATTTTTACCGAAAACGGATCTTTTGAAGATTATATAAATTCGCTTATATCGACGTTGGGCGTGGATAGCCAGCAGGCTATACGCATGGTCGATAACGAACAAGCGCTTATCGGCCAGATAGAAAGCAAGCGCCAGTCTATATCCGGTGTTTCGTTGGACGAAGAATTGACCAATATGGTCAAATTCCAGCAGTCATATAATGCGGCGGCGCGGGTTATAACGGCCATGGACGAGATGCTGGATGTGCTGGTAAACCGCGTGGGGATAGTAGGAAGATGAGGAGGATGATGATATGCGTATAACCAATTCTATGATGATAAACAATATGCTCAGGGATATGAGCGCCAATTTGAACAGGCTGGACAAATATCAGAGCCAATTGGCTACCGGGCGCAGAATACGCGTGCCGTCGGACGATCCTGTGGGAGCCTCGCGCAGTCTGAGGGCGCGCTCCGATCTTGCACGCAATCAGCAGTATGCCAAAAATGTGGACGATGCCATATCGTGGCTGGATATGACCGAATCATCGCTAGCCGAATTGAACAGCGTATTACAGCGTGCCAAGGAGATCACGGTGCAGGGGGCCAACGGGGCGTTGGCCGATGAGGACAAACAAAAGGTGGCTCAAGAGATCGGGCAGCTCAAACAGCACGTTTTGCAGGTGGGTAATAACAAATATGCCGACAGATACATATTTGCCGGTACCAAGACTACTACAGCGCCGTTTGCAAGCAACGGTACATATAACGGCAACGATGGGGCTATAGAATATAGCGTAGGGCCGGCTAATCGTATACAGGTAAACATAACAGGGGAAGAGGTAGAGATAAAAGGCATATACGAGTTGCTTGGTACTATACAGGAAGGCCTTGAAGGGGACGATACGGTTGATCTTTCGGCGCAGTTGGGCGAGATAGAAATAAAGCTGGATAACGTCCTCGAGCAAAGGGCTGCGATCGGAGCAAGATCTAACAGGGCCGAGCTGGTAAAAAATCGTTTGGCCGATGACGATATAACGTTCAGCGGACTTTTTGAGATGAGGAAGTATATTTATGGTATTAAATACTAAACATTTCGGTGATATAGAGATAGACGAAAACGGCATTATAATATTTGAGGAAGGATTGCCTGGCTTTGAGCAGGCTCAAAGGTTTGTACTGCTTTACGATGGACAGCCTGATAGCTCGTTTTGTTGGCTGCAATCGGTGGATCAGCCGGATCTGGCGTTTGCGATGATCAATCCCGAGGTTATTATGTCCGATTATACGGTGGAAATAGACGATGATATCGTTGAGCGATTGGGTATAGAAAGCCCATCTGATGTTATATATTATGCTATACTGGTGATACCTGACGACATCGCCGAGATGACGGCTAATATGAAAGCCCCTGTAATCATAAATGTGCGCGAGAAAAAAGGCATGCAGGTCGTTATGGATAATAGCGACTATGATATAAGGTATAACGTTTTTTCAGATAAAAGAAAGGCGCTTAAATTATAAATGCTGGTATTAACGCGAAAGGTAGAACAATCCATAAAAATAGGCGATGATATAGAAATAACCGTATTGGGGATAGATGAAGATAAGGTGAGTATAGGTATCATTGCGCCCAAAAGCATGCCTATATACCGCAAGGAGATATATCTGCAGATACAGGAGGCCAATATTCAGGCTGCTAAGAGCGACCCGCAGAGGTTGAAAACGTGGCTGAAAACGAAGCATGATTGAGCGTGAAATTAGCCGGAGAAAAGCATACGAGGAATTTGTTGATATGTGAGAGAATAAAGCTGATATTATATCCAAAAGGTAGTATGGCCGCTGTTATGCCATACTGCCTTTTTTGCAAAGGGTTGATATCATATAGAAGGGAATGATAACGGTTAGCGCAAACACAAAAACCCTTGATTGATATTTAAAATAGAATTTTTTCTGGTTATATTGTATAATTAATGATAGCTTAAGTTATTTTACAGAAGAAGGAGATGTATATTTATGGATATAGTCAAGATAAAAGATTTTATTTACTGGGTAGGCGTTAAAGACCCGGATTTGAGGATATTCGACATCGTTATGGAGACCCGATGGGGCACCACATATAATTCTTATATAATAGAAGATGATAAAACCGCTCTTATAGAAACGGTAAAATATCGTTTCGAACAGGCTTATATGGAATCACTGGAGCAAAGGATCGATTTATCTAAGCTGGATTATATAGTGCTGGATCATACCGAGCCCGATCATTCGGGAGCATTGAGCGATTTATTGGAAAGAGCCCAAAATGCCACTGTGGTGTGTTCGAGGCCGGCGTATCAATTCTTAAAAGAGATAGTGAATCACGATTTTCCTCATATGATCGTGAGTACAGGTGACGAGATAAATCTAGGACATCATACGCTAAGGTTTATATCGGCGCCGAACTTGCATTGGCCGGATTCCATATTCACATATGTGCCCGAAGAAAGCGTATTATTCTCCGGCGATGTTTTCGGTTTCCATTACTGCAGCGATGCCATATTCAACGATGAGATAAAGGGCGATTTTCTGCCGGCATTTGAATATTACTACGATGTTATAATGAGCCCATTTAAAAAATATGTGCTGGAAGCCGTGGATAAGATAAAGGATTTGAAAATAGATATTATATGTCCCAGCCATGGACCGGTGTTGAGGAAAGACCCATGGCGCTATGTGGATATGTATCGCCGCTGGAGCCAACCTGCCGAACGCCACAATAATGACAAGCACATACTTATAGCATATGTATCGGCTTATGGAAATACCGCCGCACTAGCTCAGGCTATAGCTAAAGGCATAAACGAAAGTTCAGGGTTTGATGTCAGGCTGGAGGAAATAAAAGAGGATAATATAGCTGATGTAGCAAGGGCCATAACAGAAGCCGATGGGGTATTGATAGGTTCGCCCACTATAAACCGCGACAGTGTGGAATACGTTTGGGAGGTATTAGGCCGCGTATCTGCAATAACCAATCGCAATAAACCGTCGGCGGCTTTTGGTTCATATGGCTGGAGCGGTGAAGCTCCCGGCCTTATAGAGGACAGGCTTAAAGGCTTGGGATTTTCTATTGTGGAGCCGCCGTTTAAAGCGAGGTTAGTGCCGTCCAAACAGGAAATAAGCGATGCCTTCGAATTCGGTAAGGGTTTTGCATCGGCCTTTACTTGTCCTGTGAGGTAATAGATGGCTGATAAAAATATGGGTTCAGCCGATAGAGCTGCCAGAGCCGCCGCCATGATCATGATCTTCACGCTTATAAGCAAATTGCTTGGATTCGGCAGGGAGATGGCCATAGCGGCGCGTTTTGGTGCTACAATGCAAACCGATGCGTATAAGATGGGGCAGACCATACCGATGGTGCTGTTGTCCAGCGTTGCGGCTGCTCTCGGCACTACCTTCATACCGGTGCTTACCGAATACATACATAAAAAAAGCCCTCAGGAAACCAATCGCTATGTGAGCAACGTATTCAATGTGGTTATACTGATATGCTTGGTTTTGACTGGAGCAGGCATGGTATTTGCACCAGCATTGGTAAGGATAGTGGCCCCCGGCTTTAGCGGCGAGGTATTTGACCTTACGGTAACGCTCAGCCGCATAATGTTTCCTCTGGTTATATTCAATGCCCTTGCGGCGCTTGCCACCGGTTATTTGCAGGCGCACCGGCAGTTTGCCGTGCCTGCTATGGTGGGCATACCCTTTAATATCGTTATAATAGGGCAGCTCATGTTTTTCAGCGGCTGGGGCATATATGGATTGGCGGCAGCCACCGTACTCGCGGTAGTGACGCAATTGTTTATCCAGTGGCCTACGGTGTTTAAATCAGGTTATAAATATAGCTTGGTATTGGATTTCAAAGATCCCGGCTTACAAAAGGTATTCTTTCTGGTGCTGCCCGTGCTGCTGGGTACCATGGCAGGCCAGATAAATACGTTGGTGGATCGTATGCTGGCATCCGGTCTGGCCGAAGGCAGCGTATCGGCCCTTGATTTCGCCAATCGCGTCAACGGCATTGTATTGGGGATATTCGTATCGGCCATAACGACCGTATTGTATCCGACGTTTTCCAGCCTGTCGGCACGTAATGATGTCGAACGTCTCAAAAGGACGCTCAATATAGGCATACGCGTTATAATAATGCTCACGCTGCCCATGATGACCGGTCTGATAGTATTGCGCTATCCCATTATACAGATGTTGTTTGAACGCGGTGCTTTTGATGCTAGAGCTACTAATATGACGGCGACGGCGTTGCTCTTTTATTCGATAGGCCTCGTTGCTCTGAGCATAAGGGACCTTACCAGCCGGGCTTTTTACGCTATGCAGGATACCCGCACACCTACTATAAACGGTGTGATATCGGTGGCTATAAATGTGGGCTTAAATCTTATACTGGTGCGTTTTATGGGCTTGGGAGGCCTTGCGCTGGCCACGTCCATAGCCGTTATCGTAACGTCGGTAAGTCTAATAGTGCAGATGAGGGCGAAGCTCGGCGGAATGGATGGCAGGAGCATAGCCGTAAGCTTTGTGAAGCTGGGCATAGCATCGGCTGTCATGGGATTGTCTGTTTATTTTATAGATAATGCGCTGGCTGGTATAATAACGGGGAACAGCTTTACCGAGCAGGCAATGCGCGTTGGCGCAGATATAATAAGCGGGGCATTGATATATGCTGTTATGGCCGTTTTGCTTAAGGTTGAAGAATTGAGAATAGGTTGGAATATGATAAAGCAGCGGATAAGGCGCGGAGGCGCTGGTTCTGATATGGGAACGACATAATAGAAGTCGGTATTTAGGGCAGGTCAGGCCTGCCCTATCAGATCCCCCACGCGTCCGGTAGCGGCGCATAATACAGTATCAGCGGCTCCGTAATACACGATTATTTCATCATTTTCATCCAGCACATCTTTTTGTTCCATTGGTACCGCACCGCAAGTGAATACTACATTGGGTACCCAGCTTGTGCCTTTTTGCCCCACCTCATATTCGGTTTCAGGCGACAATACGGGGTTAGGGGAGCGATACAATATTCGGCCGGGGTCGTCGAGATCCACCAACATAGTTCCCAGCCGATAAACCAAACGGCTGTCGATGCCATGGTATATCATAAGCCACCCATATTTTGTCTTTATAGGCTGGCTGCCGGCGCCTACTTTACGCGCATCCCACATAAGACCCGAACGGGGCCCCATTATTATGCGGTGATCCTCGCGAGGCCACGGGCATTCAAGCGATGGAGTATATGATATCCATATACTCGGCTCGGTTCGGTGATATATAGGGTATCGGCCGTTTATTTTTTCCGGTACTATTACGGCATCCTTATCCGGGAAAGAAGGGAAAGCCATGCCATGGCGCTGCCATTTGTCGAAACGTCTTGCTATGAAGTCGTCGATGCTTATAGAGGCTACCGCTATTTGCGCTATAATGCCGTCGAACGCCGTATAGGTCATATATATGCGCTCGCCTACAATAACAAGGCGCGGATCCTCGCACCCGCGACGTTCCTCTGCCAGCATCGGCGTGAATACGGGATCAGCCAGCCTCTCCATCACATTGAAGCCGTCTGTTATAGCCAGACCTAGCCGAGATATGCCGTCTTTGCCTACGGCGCGGTATAAAATATATACGCGATCGTCCATACGCAACGCGGCGGCATTTAGCGTATAGCGCGATTCCCACCAGCTCCCGGCTATCGGAGCTATTATAGGATTGCCTTCGTATCGGCGCAGCGGTTTGGCCGGCGATGACGCTCTTATAGCGGGGGATACAATACCATCTTCTATATTGTTCATATAGAATAATTGCTGGGCTAAATCATCATAGGCCTTGCCTTGCTGCATGAGATCTATGGCCTCTTGCAGTATGACCGATGTATCCATACCGAGCGCCAAACATATCCTCTCAAGCAATTTGTGCGCGAAAGCGTTTCTTTCTACATGAATGGACATAGGCGACGGAATGCCCTTTCCGCCCTTAAAATTATAGCTGGCCCAGCTCCATGCCGAGCATGGCATAAATATGCCGTCAGGCATAGTAATGCCTAGCCGATAGCCGGCGGCCATGTGTCTTAATATACCTGCTTGTGCTGTGTCGGCCATATTGCCGGCTATAGAATTTATGGCATCGGCTACAGCTTCCTGATGCCAGTCCTCCATTATATTGTAGGCAGAGAACATTTCATTGCTCCAATGTCCGCTTATGGAATTTACTACTTTAATTCCAAAGCCATGGCGTTGAGCCGAGAATTCAGACCATATAACAGATAGATGTCCGGATTCGGCTATATGCTTGGCTATACGTGTAAAATACCTGAGACGGGGCAGACGGCCGCCTACACCTTTGGGTAAGGGATGTACAATGATCCGTCCGGTCAGTTTATCCAAAGCGGTATATTTCAGAGAGCCAAAATCCTCTGCTCTTACAGCTATAAGCCTTAAATTGCTCCATTGCATATATTCGGGACGACCGTTTTGCTTAAACCAGCTTGTCAATTGTGCGGGCAGGTCATCTTCGGCCAATAAGGCCAGAGCTAGAGCATCATCGGCGTCCATCATGCCTAATAGCTCGGATAGGCTGGAACAGCCTTTTAACAACATAAGGTTTGCCGGTGGAAAGGTTTCCAGTATCATTTGCGCTACCTCGGGCTTTAATGTAAGGACTTTGCCGTGCGGAAAAATGGAAGATATACCGTTGAGATACCGCTGCATCCCCGATGTATCATCCAATGCACATGGCAGCAGATCCGAAAGCAGCGCTTCAGCGCAATCCATAAATTGAGATATAGCCTGCCCTACTTGTTCGGAGCTGGCCTGCTGTGATACGTTCAGGCCGTCGTATACCCATTTGTTGAAGTCATCTACATAGCATTGGAGCAGCTCGTTGTATATGCTTATGGTATTGACGTTATGTCCCGGACGATCGCTTACTTCGTGAGGAAGCAGTATAGATACATGTGGTATGAATTCCATATAACTTATCTTTGGCAGCAGCGGCAAAGCGCGGCTCTGCATATCCTCCCACCCTCTTATAAAGTCTTCTCTATATACTATGAAAGAATCGATATGCTGTTGCATGATTCCATTTGTTGTTCCTTGGGTGGCAGATGTCAAATGATAGGCTAAAACCGATATATAGCCTTTGTAGAGGGCCAAAAATGCTGAGATTATATCCTCGGTCGATATATCTCCGGGATAACAATATGATATCAGCATGTGATAGGTTAAACGGGCCCACAATTCTTCATCCCATTCGACATCGGCATCTTGCTCCGGCTGGGAAAAGCGCTCTAGCTGATCAAGTACTTTTTCCGGCAGTATATTAGATAAAAGATTGTAAAACTGTCGAAAATCCGATTTAAATGCCGACATCATGCCTGCCGGTTTTGATAGGACACTGTTTTGGATTTCGCCGCTATATGTGCCGTATGTATCAGGCCATTTTAAGAAGGGTTGACGTTTGCTCCAAAAAGGTTCATCCTGCTTTATGCGCTCGAAAAGGGATTTCACTATATCGCGAAATACTATATCGCTTTTGCTGGCTGAATGCTGATGAGGCTTGGGCCCCAATATTATGCGGCATATATTTTGTTGCGTGCTTATTTCCAAACATGCCATGAATACATCTATACCATAACCGCCTACGCTGGCCTCCCAATAGCGGTTCATTTGTTCTGCGGCCTCTTCGACTACGTCAGATGTAATAGCCCATATGCCGCTAATCGGGTCGTCCAGCCTGTATCCGTAAATAGATGCTAATAACGGGCTTACTATGCAGTGCGCTATCGGGTTGTCCAGGAAATGATTTTCAAACGAGGCTAATGATACGTTGTACGGCCCGTTATATATAGGGTCCAGCATTTTATGTATCCATCGTTGGTCCATGCCGTATGTTTGATATTCGTCGGTGCATATTATATCGGCTTCCAGCATCAATACATCGGCGTGAAGATTTCGGGCTATTTCAAGTATAGCTCTTGTGCTCCACCCTTTGCCGTTGGCACCGTTTGGCATAAGGAACGCTGTTATAGGGATATTGTCGCCGTCTATGCTGTTTATCGCATCGATAACGCATTGACCGGCCGGATCGCCGGCGCATATTATGGCCGCCCTTGTGTTACGGGGATATGATTCGATACCTTTTATTATATTATCTATGATGGGTATGATGAGGTCGCATTCGTTATAAAACGGTATGCCGATTATAAGATCGATAGTTCCCTTGGCCTTGAGGGCATCTATTGGAGCAGCGATGGCAGCATGAAAATCATCCATATTTTAAACCTCCCAAAATCAAATGCGATATCTTGTTAAAATTATGTAAATTATATGCATAATTATTGACATAGGTTATTATATAGTATATAATCATTTATGTAAACAATAATTGCTTATAATTTTATCATGCCAATATAATACTACAGAAGGGGTGGTGTTTGTTATGCACGAATTGGCTTTTATAAGTACTTTTCCGCCGCGCAAATGTGGCATAGCAACGTTCACAGCAGATGTGGTAAAATACATAGAAAAGGCCGGTCAGTGGAAATGCCGGGTGGTCGCTATAGATGATGGCATAGAGCATTATGATTATGGCGATCAGGTATGGTTTCACATAAATCAGTTCAATAAAAAGGATTATATAAAGGCTGCGCGACATATAAACAACAGCAGCATAGACGCCGTTATGATAGAGCACGAGTATGGTATATTCGGTGGCAGCGACGGGCAATATATACTAGAACTTACAAAATTACTGGATAAACCCTTTGCGTTGACGTGCCATACTGTGTTGAGCAGCCCTACTATATCTCAACGCAGCATATTAAAACATTTATGCCGTCAGGCTGCAGCGGTCGTTGTTATGACCGAGCGAGCCGGCAATGTCTTGAGCAGCGTTTATGATGTGGATAAGGACAAGATAAAGGTTATTCCTCATGGCATACCGATTTTTAAAATTGGTATGGCCGAAGAGATAAAGAAGAAATATAAAATCGGCGGCAGACGGGTCATATCCACGTTTGGACTGGTTAGCCCAGGCAAAGGCTTGGAGTATGCCATACGAGCATTAGACATAGTGGCCGGAAGGTTTCCGGATGTTGTTTATCTTATAATGGGGCAGACCCATCCGATGCTTAAGAGAAAATCAGGCGAGACCTATAGGGAGAGCCTTATAGAGTTGGTTCGAAATCTGAGCTTGAATAAGCATGTGCGTTTTATAAATCATTTTTTGAGCCTGCGTGAATTGAGCGATTATCTTGCCGCTACCGACGTATATATTACGCCATACCCAGGCAAAGAGCAGGCGGTCAGCGGCACGTTGTCCTATGCCCTCGGGGCGGGAAAGGCCATTGTTTCGACGCCGTATGCCTATGCCGTCGACCTTTTGGCTGATGACAGGGGGATATTGGTGCCATTTAACGATGTTCGAGCCATGGCCAATGCCATATGCAAGCTTTTGGCCGATGACGCACTGCGCCACAGGCTGGAGCGCAGAGCAATGATATATGGAGAGCATATGCAGTGGCAGGCTGTGGGGAGAAACTATAGCGAATTAATGTCTTATATAGCATCGTCCGATAATATAAATATATTAGATAAGGAGGCCTAGCTTATGGTGGATACTATTAAATTGGATCACGTTTACCGCATGACCGATGATACAGGTATGTTGCAGCACAGCCGTTATTCCATACCGGATAGGAATCACGGTTACTCTACCGATGACAACAGCCGCGCGCTTATCATGGCGTTGGCATTGGCGGATATTACTGCGTCTAGCGATCCTGTTATCTCGCATTCCCAAATAGCACTGGCCGAAACCTATCTTGGATTTATGCAGCATGCGCAGCGTGCTGACGGCTGGTGGCGCAACTTCATGGATTATTCGCGGCGCTTTATAGATGACAGTGTATCTCAGGATTGTTACGGGCGCTGCATGCTGGCATGCAGCTATGCTACGGGCCGGTCTATATTCGGTATAAGCGATATTGCGTTTGATATGTTTCAGAAAGGTTTGGAGCGCATAGATGATGTAAAGTCACCCAGAGCCATGGCATATACAGCGTTGGCGATGGTGAGATATGCGCATTATTCCGGGTGGGATGAGCATCTGAAAGCCCATGCTTTACGGTTAGCCCGCTCTTTATGCCGTTTATATGATGTACATGATCGCAGCGGTTGGCATTGGTTTGAGGACTATATAACATACTGTAACGGTATATTGCCTCATGCCCTGATAGCGGTAGGCGATGCATTGAATGATAAAGAGATCCTAAGGGTTGGCATTGACAGCTTGATGTTTTTAATAGATAATATTACTGCTGAAGGCTATCTTGATATAGTAGGAAATAACGGTTGGTGGCTCAAAGGCGGTCAAAAGGCTTTATACGACCAGCAGTGCGTGGACGCGGCGTCCATGCTTTGGGCATGCGCGGAGGCCTATGACACCACAGACCAAGAATTATTCCGCAATATCGCAAGGCTATGTTGGGAATGGTTCTGGGGGCGTAATCGTTCGGGTATGACTTTATATGATCCTGAGACCGGTGGATGCTATGATGGGCTTATGCGCCTGGGCATAAATAAAAATCAAGGCGCGGAATCGCTCATATCGTTCCTTTTATCTTATGTGGGAGCGATGCATCTAGAATTAGAGCAACTGCCAAAAGTCACTATATCTAATGGATATATAATAAGATAGATTATAATATATAATAAAGAAGTGGAGGTGTATATGTGATGCTTACTGCTGTTATAATGGCTGGAGGTAAAGGCGAAAGATTCTGGCCCAAAAGCAGGATTAAGCTGCCCAAGCAGTTATTAAAGCTCACCGGCGAGGATACTATGATACAGTCTACTGTAAAGCGCATAAACCGCATAGTGGATTATGATAACATATATATAGTTACCAACCCGGATTATGCCTCCATAATAAGCAATCAGCTGCCTGAAATACCGACCGGCAATATATTGGTAGAACCTATGTCCAGAAATACTGCGGCATGTATAGGTTTGGCAGCGTTACATATAGAGAAGCGCTGCGGGGAAGATGCTGTAATGATGGTCCTTCCGTCGGATCATATGATAAAGGATGAAGACGAATATATAAGGGTATTGGAGAAAGCCGCGCAAGTGGCCAGGCATAATACCAATATCGTTACCATAGGTATAAAGCCGGATCATCCTGAAACCGGTTATGGCTATATAAAAATGGGGCAGAGGATCACAGCGCGCGGTATGGAACCGGTACATGAGGTAGGAGCATTTGTAGAAAAACCGGATAAAGAAACCGCTGAAAAATATCTTGAAACCGGCCGATACTTGTGGAACAGCGGTATGTTCCTTTGGAAGGTGTCTACTATTATGAAAAATATAGAAATCCATATGCCCGAGTTGTATAAAGCCCTGAGCGTCATACGCCAGGCGATAGATTCCGATGATGCGGAAAGCGTGTTGTATAAGGAATATGAGAGGCTGGACAGCATATCTATAGATTACGGCATAATGGAAAAAGCCGATTCGGTGTATGTTATACCGGCGGACTTCGGGTGGGATGATGTCGGCAGTTGGACGGCTTTGGAGCGCATTGAAGAGCCTGATGAAAATGGCAACATCATCAAAGGCAATATACTCAGCGTGGATACAAAAAAGTGCATTATACAGGGTGGCAACAACAAGCTGCTGGCACTTTTGGGCTTGGAGGACCTCATAGTGGTAGATACCGACGATGTTACGCTCATATGTCCAAAAGACAGAGCGCAGGATATAAAGAAACTCCTCCAGGAAATACGCGAAAGACAGTTGACCGATTATCTATGATATGATGAAATCCTCCATACTATGCAAAATATGGCATAAGTATGGAGGATTTATATTAATTAGCCCATGATAATGCCCTTTTTACTGCTTCATGCCAGCGTTGGCTTAAGTAAAGGCGCTGTTCATCGCCCATTTGCGGTTTGAATACTTTACTGGGTACCCATACCGCGTTTAACGCGTCTTTATTCCAGTAACCCGCTTCTAATCCGGCTAAATATGCGGCTCCCAGCGCGGTGGTTTCCACAATAGGCGGTCTTTCTACTTCTATGCCGAGTATGTCGGCTTGAAATTGCATAAGAAAATCATTTGCGCAAGCACCGCCGTCAACACGCAAGCTTTTAAATGGCAGCGTGGCATCGCGCTGCATGGTATCCAATATATCCATGGTCTGATAAGCTATGCTTTCCAAAGTAGCCCGCACGATATGCTGGCGCTGTGTACCGCGGCTGATGCCTATTATTAAACCTCGAGCGTACATATCCCAGTAAGGTGCGCCTAAACCGGTAAAAGCCGGCACTACATATACCCCGCCGTTATCGGGTACAGCCTCGGCATATTGCTGGCTTTGAGCGGCATTATCTATTATCTTTAAGCCATCGCGCAACCACTGAACAGACGCTCCGGCCGAGAATACGCTGCCCTCCAGCGCATATTCCACCTTGCCGTCTATTCCCCATGCTATTGTGGTTAACAGATTGTTAGAAGAATATATAGGTTTATCGCCTGTATTCATCAGTATAAAACAACCGGTACCGTATGTATTCTTTATCATACCGGGCTGCAGACACAGCTGCCCGAATAAAGCGGCCTGTTGATCGCCGGCTACGCCGGCTATGGGTACAGAAGCGCCGAGGATTGAAGGATCCGTGTAGCCAAATATGCACGATGAAGGCTTGACCTCGGGCAATATGGCCTGTGGTATATTCAGCATATTTAATATATCTTCGTCCCAACACAACGCGTTTATGTTATACAGCATGGTGCGGCTTGCATTAGAATAATCGGTGGCATGCACTTTACCGCCCGTAAGGTTCCATAAAAGCCATGTATCTATAGTGCCGGCCAGTATATCCCCATTTGCCGCCGCTTCTTTCACGCCGGGTATGCTGTCCATTATCCATCTTATTTTAGTGGCGGAGAAATACGCATCGATGACTAAACCGGTTTTTTCGTGTATGACCTCGGTTATGCCACTTTGTTTCAGATCATCGCATAAAGGCGCCGTACGTCTGCATTGCCATACTATGGCGTTGTATACGGGTTTTCCCGTATGCTTATCCCATAATACCACCGTTTCGCGTTGATCGGCTATGCCTATGGCCGCTATCTGTGCCGGAGATATGCCCATATCGCGTATCAACTCCCTTAGCGCATCCAATTGAGCGTTCCATATTTCCATAGCATCGTGTTCCACCCATCCCGGTTGAGGATAGATTTGCCTGAACTGGCGGCTGCGCATGGCCACAGCGCGGCTCTCGCGATTGAAAGCCACAGCCCGGCAACTTGTGGTTCCTTCGTCCAAAGCGATTATATATTGTTCCATGAAACATTTCCCCCTTCGTAAGCTGCGAATAATATGCTATGTAGATTATATTACGGCAAGGCTTTTTTGGCAAAGGGATATTTCGCGAAGTATACTTGGATAATCGAGGGGTATGTGTTAATATAAATATGAGGACGGTGAGCATTTTGAACGACAACGATATATATATTATATATGGCGATAAAGGCAAGGAAATGGTAAAACAGCTCTTAAGCACCATAAAGATAGAAGAAGAAATAGATAAAACCGCGCTTATAGGGTTGAAGCCCAATCTTGTAGTAGCAAAAAGGCCGGAGTCGGGCGCTACTACATCAACCGATATGATAATCGGTATAATAGAATATCTCAAAGAATGTGGCTATAATAACATCATAATACTGGAGGGTTCATGGGTAGGCGATAATACGCAAGAGGCTTTTAAGGTGTGCGGCTATGATGAAATATCCCGAAAATATAATGTGCCGCTCTTTGATACAAAAAGGGATCATTATCGTCCTTACGATGCCGGCGGTATGTCGATAAACGTATGCGACAAAGCGATGGAGGTAGACTATCTGATAAATCTGCCCGTATTGAAAGGACATTGTCAAACCGCTATAACATGTGCTTTGAAGAATATGAAAGGCTGTATACCCGATAAAGAAAAAAGAAGATTTCATACGATGGGGTTGCATAAGCCGATAGCATATTTGAATAAAATCATAAGGCCGTCGATAACTGTAGTCGACGGGCTCATAGGTGATCTTGACTTTGAAGAGGGTGGAAACCCTGTGGAAATGAACAGAATAATAGCCGGCAAAGACCCTGTGCTCGTGGATGCATATGCGGCTGAGCTTATGGGATATGATCCTTATGATATCGGTTATATCAAAATAGCCGAGAGTATAGGTGTGGGAAGCGCCGATCTTTCTGACGCAAATGTAACAGAGCTTAATTCCAATATAGCCGGAGTGCGTCGTTTTACCGATGCTGGCAATAAGACGCGTTATCTGGCCAAATGGGTTGAAGAAAAAGATGCTTGCTCGGCTTGCTATGGCAGTCTAATACATGCATTGGCCAGATTGGACGAACAAGGGCTTTTAAGGCGCTTGAACGAAAGGGTTTACATAGGGCAGGGTTTTAAAGGCCAAAGCATGGATGGCATAGGCATAGGTATATGCGCCCGCGGGTGCCGCGATTCGATCGGCGGATGTCCTCCCAAGGCCAAAGATATATTGGATTTTCTGAAGAAGCACATCGCTGATTGAACATTTTTCCATACATTGAACCAAACGTATTCTCGTGTTATAATATTTATGTAAACAGATAGATGTGCTTTGAAGTTAAAGGGGTGAAACGAGTGAGGTATATAAAGAACAAAAGGATACTGGCCATATTATTGGTGATAGTTATAGCGGCAGCGGCTATCGCGTTGTTTTACAACTACAATAGCAGACCGCAACCGCGCGAGATGACATATGGTCAATTTCTTGACAGCGCTAAAGCGGGCAAAGTCGACAAGATATATTTGTCTGATGGTGCTAGGATATCGGGCAGCCTAAAGGACGGCACGCCGTTTATTACCGATAATCCTAGAACGGAGGACTTTAAAGAGCAGATGTTGCTCTATAATATAAAAGTGGAAGAGAAACAGGCTGCGGCATGGGGAAATATTATAATGTTTGCCATGCTGGGCGGCTTGATGATAGCTGCTTTCTTTACTATAAGAGGGCCGCAGGCTCAAGCGCAAAACGGTTTGAATACGGTATCTCCGGTAAAACCTAAGGAGGAGGATGCCGGTGTCGTAAAGTTTGATAGCGTGGCCGGCAATCAAGAGGCAAAAGAGAGCCTGGCTGAGATGGTTGATTTTATAAAAGAGCCGGAGAAATATGCCAAATACGGCGCAAGGATACCGCGCGGCGTTATACTGTACGGTCCGCCGGGTACCGGCAAAACATTGTTGGCCAGGGCGCTGGCAGGTGAAGCCGGAGTGCCGTTTTATGCTGTATCAGGTTCGGATTTTGTGCAGATGTATGTGGGTGTGGGAGCGGCACGCATACGCGGTCTGTTCAAAAAAGCGCGTGAACATGGCAAATGCGTTATATTCATCGACGAGATAGACGCTCTGGGAAAGAAGCGCAATGGCGGCAGGATGGATGGCGGCAGCGACGAAAGGGATCAGACGTTGAATGCGCTACTGGCCGAAATGTCCGGCTTTAACGAAAACCAAGGCATAGTGACTATGGCTGCCACCAATCGTTTGGATGTATTGGACGAAGCACTTTTGCGGCCCGGCCGTTTTGACAGGCAAATAGAGGTAGGACTGCCTGACGTAAATGGAAGATATAAAATATTGAAGCTTCATAGCGGCAATAAGCCTATAGCTACAGAAGTGGATTTGTGGAAAGTGGCGCAGCAGACGGTGTACTTCAGCGGAGCACAGCTTGAGAGCATGCTCAATGAGGCGGCTATTATAGCAGCCAAGTATCGGATATCGATAGGAAAATCACCGCTTATCATGAGGCCGGCCATGCGCTTGTAACCAAGCTTATAGCGCCGGAGAATCATGTATCGAAGGTAACCATAATACCGAGCACTAGAGGGGTAGGCGGCTTCAGTATGAATATACCGCCCGACAGGATGTATCAGCGCAAAGCGGATATGGAGAACCAGATACGCATAGCAATGGCTGGGAGGGCGGCAGAAGAGCTGGTATTCGGAGAAGATAACATAACCACAGGTGCCAGCAACGATATAGAACAAGCTACAAATATAGTGTTGGCACTGGTTAAACGCTTTGGTATGAGCGCCAAAGGCGGCTTGTTGAATTATGATGTGTTATATAACAATTCGCTCCAAAGTATAGGCGCTGAGCTGGTGGATGAATGCAAGAGGCTTATGGACGGCTTCTATAAAGATGTATGCAGCTTGCTTGGGGAGCATAGATTTACTTTGGATCATCTTGCTCATGCGCTTTTGCAGAAGGAGACGCTTGGTGAAGAAGAAATAGATGCTATTGTTAAAGAAAAGGCAACGGCGTTAAGTTGCTAGAGGCTAAAACCAAAAAAGGCCGGGAATTAATCCCCGGCCTTTTTTGGTTTTAGCCTCTAGCAACTTAACGCCGTTGCCTTTCCTTTAACAATAGCATCTATTTCTTCTTCACCAAGCGTCTCCTTCTGCAAAAGCG